>NZ_JBQQBQ010000231.1:0-508 GCF_052245915.1 Nonomuraea sp. 10N515B | reverse complement strand
GGTGTAGGCGTGGATCGTCGTCATGAAGCCGCGGACGAGGCCGAACCGCTCGTGCAGCACCTTGACCATCGGGGCGACGCAGTTGGTGGTGCACGAGGCCAATGAGACGATCTCGTGGATGGCCGGGGTGTCCATGATGCACGCGGTCGGTTCGGCCGTGCGGCCTTCCTTGACGCGGGCCAGGCCGGTCAGCTCGTAGTTGAGTTGTGCGAAAATTCCCTCGTCGCGCCAGGCTGCGTAGTAGGCGTAGACGGTGTTGTAGGACGGGAAGTCGTGCGGTAGATATTTCCAGGCGATTCCCGTGCGGTTGACATATAGGATCGCGTTGAAGACATCCCGTAGTTCGACTGAGGCCGGTTGACCGGTGGGCCGGCGGTCGAGGAGCAATCGTCAAGACCTGTGGATCAAGTTCTTAAGCGGCTGCCGATGAAGGCTGCCCCTCAGGGCGTTCGACGAGTTTGCCGTTGACGAACGTCGCCCCAGCGCGGACCAGCGCGACGAGATGCGG
>NZ_JBQQBQ010000230.1:0-536 GCF_052245915.1 Nonomuraea sp. 10N515B | reverse complement strand
CTCGTGGAGAACGAGCCGGGTTTGTTCGCTCAACCGCTCCCGTAGCCCGGCGAACCCTGCCCTGACCAGCCTGCACTATCCAGCGCAAGCGACGAAGCGGACATCAACTCGCGTAACGCCCTCTGAGTGCTGGCTCGCTGTGCGAGCAACGTCCGCTTCGTCCAGCGCAGCACCGGATTGGCGCTGATACCAGGATCCTCGTCGCGACGCCGGCTGAGCTGGATGGTATCCACCGCAGGATCGAACCGAATGGCACGTAGGTGGGAACAGGTTAATGGCCACCGCGCACAACGAGATGAGGACGGCGCACAACACCAGCGCGGCCGCGTGCCGAACATCTGCCGGTACTCCTCAGGCACCTGAAACCGCATCAGATGATCGTGAGGGTGAAGGGATTGTCGATCGACAGGGGTGACGGCGGTCATGAGAAGCTCCCCATAGGCGGCCAGATACCGCCCCAGTGATGGCCACGGGATTCCCCACGTGCGGCCAGATACCTCCCCGCTTGATCGCGATCATTCCCGGTCGGCGAGAGT
>NZ_JBQQBQ010000229.1:0-555 GCF_052245915.1 Nonomuraea sp. 10N515B | reverse complement strand
CCACCGGCTCGGCCCCCACCGACACCAGCACCTCATCATCAACCTGCACGAACCGCGACCGCAGCACCTCATGCCGCTCCGCCAACGCCACCAACGCCCGCTCCAGCAACCCCGCATCCAGCGGGCCCCTGATCCTGAGGCAGATGTGCGTGTTGTAGAGCGCGAGGTCGCTCTCCAGCTGGTCGAGGAACCACAGCCGGCGCTGGGCATAGGAGGCGGGCAGCAGCCCGTCGCGCGGCACGGGGGTGACCGGCGGGATCTGGTCGATCCCGCGGCCCTGGACGGCCGCCAGCCGCGCGGCGAGGCCGGCGACCGTGGGCGACTCGAACAGCGCCCGCGGCGGCAGCCCAGCACCGAACGCCTTGCGCAGCCGCCCCATGAGCTTGATCGCCAGCAGCGAGTGGCCGCCGAGCGCGAAGAAGCCGTCGTCACGCCCCACCGGACCGGTCTGGAGCACCGCCTCGAACAGCGCCGCCACCAACTCCTCCACCGGACCACGCGGCGCCACCCGCACCGGCTCGACCACACCGGCCGGCTCGGGCAGGGCCGACCTGT
>NZ_JBQQBQ010000228.1:0-582 GCF_052245915.1 Nonomuraea sp. 10N515B | reverse complement strand
CGCCTTGCGGGCCGTCGGGGTCGACGTAGTCGAAGTGGGTGATGCCGTCGAGCCGGTCGGTGAGGGTTTCGAGCTCCCACTTGTCCTTGGGGTCGGTCGTCGCCTCGTAGTAGGCCAGCTTGGTGCTATTGCCGCGCGGGTCGGTGACGTTGACCAGTTTGACGTTCTTGGTGCCCTGGGTGGCGTCGTAGGTGAACCCGAACGTCTTCGCGCCGTCGTCGCCGGCGCCGTCGACCATCTTGGCCATCAGGCCCTTGTCGGTGTAGGCGAAGGTGACCGTGCGGCCGGCGATGTCAATGATCGACTCGACGTTGTCGATGATGTGCGGGTTGGTCAGCTTCGTGTCCGATACCTGCTGGCCGGCGTCGTTGATGTAGCTGTAGTCCTGGCCCTTCTTGAAGTAGTCGAAGGTCAGCGTCTGGCGTCCGGCGGCGTCGGTGATGTACTGCAGGAATTTGGTGGGCTTGTTGTTGGAGTGGCGGCGCTCGTAGGTGAACGCCATGGTGTTGCCGTTCTTGTCGACGATCGCGGACTGGAAGCCCTCCTCGTCGAAGAAGAACTGGGTGCGGTCCGGCTTGGTGA
>NZ_JBQQBQ010000227.1:0-582 GCF_052245915.1 Nonomuraea sp. 10N515B | reverse complement strand
CCGCCTCGACCTCACCCGGCTCGATCCGGAAACCCCGCACCTTGACCTGCTCATCAGCCCGGCCGACGAACTCCAACTGGCCATCGCCGCGCCAGCGCACCACATCACCGGTGCGATACATCCGCTCACCAGCCGCGAACGGACACGCCACAAACCGCTCCGCGGTCAGCGCCGCGCGGTTGGCGTAGCCCCGGGCCAGGCCCGCCCCGGCGACGTACAGCTCGCCGACGACGCCCTGGGGGACCGGTCGCAGCCGCGCGTCGAGAACGTAGGCCCTGGTGTTGGCGACCGGACGGCCGATCGACACCACCTCACCCGCCGACAACGGCCCGCTCATCGACGCACACACCGTCGACTCCGTCGGCCCATAGGCATTCACGAAACGACGACCCGGCGACCACTCCGCCACCAACCCCGGCGGACACGCCTCCCCCGCCACCACCACCGTCACCAGATCCGGCAACCCCGCCGCACCCGACACCCCCGCCAGCACCGACGGCGGCACCGTCACATGCGAAACCCGCTGCCCAGCCAACACCCCCCACAACACCTCACCAGCCAACGGCTCCGACGCATCAGCCA
>NZ_JBQQBQ010000226.1:0-606 GCF_052245915.1 Nonomuraea sp. 10N515B | reverse complement strand
ATCACATCGCGGGGGACGGCTGGTCCATGGCCCCGCTGGCCCGGGACCTGCTCGCCGCCTGCATGGCCCGCTCGCAGGGCCATACACCGGAGTGGGAGCCGCTGCCGGTGCAGTACGCCGACTACACGCTGTGGCAGCGGCAGCTGCTCGGTGACGAGAACGACCCGGACAGCGTGTTCGCCCAGCAGGTGGACTACTGGAAGCAGCGGCTGGCCGGGCTGCCGGAGCAGCTCAACCTGCCCACCGACCGGCCCCGCCCGCCGGTGGCCACCTACCGGGGCGCTACTGTCCTCTTCCACCTGGACGCGGCGTTGCACCAGAATCTGGTCGAAGTGGCCCGCGAGTCGGGTGCCACGGTGTTCATGGTGCTGCAGGCGGCCATGGCCGCGCTGTTCACGCGCCTGGGTGCGGGCACCGACATCGCCCTGGGGTCGCCGGTCGCGGGCCGTACCGACGAGGCCCTCGAGGATCTGGTCGGGTTCTTCGTCAACACGCTGGTCCTGCGTACCGACACCTCCGGCGATCCCACCTTCACCGAGCTGCTTGAGCAGGTGCGCCAGACCAGCCTGGAGGCTTACCAGCACCAGGACGTGCCCTTCGAGCACC
>NZ_JBQQBQ010000225.1:0-652 GCF_052245915.1 Nonomuraea sp. 10N515B | reverse complement strand
TTGAAGAGCTGGAAGATCCTCCGCAAGCTACGCTGCTGTCCTTCCAAGGCCGGCCACCTGTGCAAGGCCATCGCCGTCCTTCAAAACCACCGCGTCACCCAGGTCGCGTGAGGATGAAATCGGTTCACTGGCGAACGATCTCCTCGACGTTGCTCCTGGAGATCGCCGGAATCAGTGACGAGCCGTCATCGCTGCGCTCGCACACGATGAGTTCCTCCGGCTTGAGTCGATCGGCCAGCGCCGGCGAATGAGTGGCGATGATGAACTGCGTCTTCTCACCCGCCTCCCGCACCCGCTCGACCAGCATTTCCAGCGCTTGCGGATGCAGCCCGTGATCGATCTCCCCAACGCAGGTCAACGCGGGCGGGTTTGGGTCGTGCAGCATGGCGAGCAGTCCCAATAGCCGGATAGTCCCGTAGGAGGCGTCCGGCAGCGGCGTCGGCTCGCGCAATCCCCGCTCCCGCAACATCCCCAGGACAGTGGACCGACGTGGTCGAATTCGATGGCCTCCAATACTACATTCACAGATCTTGGAGTTCGGCTGCGTAACTCGATGTAGTTGACTCATCGTCATCGTGTGACCTGTTCTCTCACCTACGATCTGGTCGTGTCCTGGGATGCGGAGCTGAGCGCGTTAACCGAGCGGATCGCG
>NZ_JBQQBQ010000224.1:0-655 GCF_052245915.1 Nonomuraea sp. 10N515B | reverse complement strand
CGGCCCGGTCACCGCCGTTCGGGTCGGATGGCCGGCCTGTTGCCTGCTGTCCATGGTCGCCTCCTCGACAGCGGTCGACAAGGCGAGAATCACGCACAGAAATCAATCAGTCACTTTATGTAGCAGATCGAATATTATGCCGATACTGCAAGGCATGACAGACCATCCAGCCAGCAATTTCACCCCCAGCAGCGGCATATCCGGGGGCTCGGCATAAGCCCACGATCTGAAGGACTACTTCACCTTCCTCGACCTGCAGGGGCTGGACTTGCGACGCCGCCTCGAAGCCGCCAACAGCCGCAACCGCCAGCTCGCCGAGGAGAATTCCAGGCTCCGCCGACAACTCGCCGAAGCGCTCGGCCGCCTTCGACTGACCGATGCATGCGAGCTGGGCCAGTCCGCTCCCGCCCCGGCTCCCGCGAGCCGCTCTTCGGTAACGATCGGCCCCTGCTGACCGGCGCTCTCCAGACCGCCTGCAGCCTCGTTGCGGACACCGTCTCCAACAAGGCCGCCCAGGTCAGCGGCCTCGTGTGTCAACGGTCACTGAGTTCTCCCCGTAGGCGGCCTGGAGTTCTCCCCGCTGGCGGCCACGAAGGTCTCCCCAACGGCGGCCATTTATCTCCCCACCGTTGGTGCCGGTCTGGTTAGCTGAAGG
>NZ_JBQQBQ010000223.1:0-669 GCF_052245915.1 Nonomuraea sp. 10N515B | reverse complement strand
ACCGTCGAGGTCCTCGACCAGATCGGCCTGGTGGAAGACGACCGCATCCCAGCTTTCGAGTCCTGGCTGGAGCGCAGCCTCGCCGATCTGGCCCCGGCCATCCACGCCGAGGTCGAGCACTGGCTCCGAACCCTGCGAGAAGGTGGTCCCCGATCGCGGCCTCGCAGCCCTGAAACCGTGTGGGCCTACCTGCGCGCCGTGCGCCCCTCGCTGCTGACCTGGTCCGAACGCTATGACCACCTGCGGGAGGTGACTCGCGACGACATCCTCGCAGTAATCGACGCTCTCACCGGTCACGAGCGACATCACACGCTCAGCGTCCTGCGGTCTCTGTTTCGCCACTGCAAGAAGACCCGCACCATCTTCCGGGATCCCGCCGCTCGGCTGCGGGTCGGCGAGAAGCCCCGCAAAGTGGCCTTACCGCTGCAGGACGAGGAGATCGATGACGTGGTGAAGGTTGCCACCAAGCCCCTGGACCGGCTCGTCGTGGTGCTGTCAGCTGTCCATGCCGCTCGCCCGAAGATGATTCGTGAACTCCAACTCGACGACGTCGACCTCGGCAACCGGCGCCTCACCGTCGCCGGACGGACGCGGCCTCTGGACGACCTCACCCACCACATGCTCTGCGACTGGCTGGAGCACCGGCGCACCCGCTGGCCTAACACCGCC
>NZ_JBQQBQ010000222.1:0-683 GCF_052245915.1 Nonomuraea sp. 10N515B | reverse complement strand
GCCGACCCCGACGGCTACCAGATCACTCTCCACGATCGCGCCTGACAGGCCAAACGCCACCGGACGATCACCGGCCCCCAAAGACCGAGGTTGCGCCCGAGGCTCGAGAATCCAGGCGACGTTTGTTCACCCAGGGTGATCACTTTTCCGGCTCTTCACACTTGGGGCGGACGGAGTGTGACGTCGAGGCCGGGCGGTCATGGTTCGGCGCGTCGAGCGCCGGATAGAGGTCGAGGTCTCCCAAGGATAGAGGTTCCTACGCCGCCCATCCGGAAGACCTCGACGTGCCCGACGCGACCGTCGGCGCGGGCTTCGCCTGCGCTGCTCTGACCACCTTCTGCCGACTCGACGAACTCGGACTCGAGGTCACCGGCCAACGACTCGACCCCGACCGTGCCGTCCTCGCCTGCCGTGTCGTTGGACCTGACCAGTGGTGCCGGCGCTGCGGGTCGCAGGGATCGCCGCGGGACACCGTGACCAGGCGCCTTGCTCACGAGCCGTTCGGGTGGCGTCCCACGACGCTGCTGGTCACGATCCGCCGTTACCGGTGCGGCGGCTGCGGGCACGTGTGGCGCCAGGACACCACCCGTGCCGCCGAGCCACGAGCGAAGCTCTCGCGCCGCGGGCTGCGGTGGGCACTGGAGGCAATCGTGGTCCATCACCTGACCGTGGCCCGAATCGCC
>NZ_JBQQBQ010000221.1:0-782 GCF_052245915.1 Nonomuraea sp. 10N515B | reverse complement strand
CCAGCGAGCCAGGAACGTCACCTTCGGCTTGCCCCAGTCTCCCCGGGAGCGCACCAGGCGGTGATGAAAGCCCAGAAAATCAAAGCCGTCACCACCAACTTCCAGGTGGATGATGCGGGTCTTGGCCACCTTCGGCTCCAGGCCGAGCGCGGCCAGCAGCTCGACCAACCGGGCCAACGCCCGTTCGGCCTGGCTGCGCGACCAGCACATCACGACCACGTCATCGGCGAACCGCACCATCACCCCATCCGCGCCGTCCCACGCCCGATCCACTCGGTGCAGGTAGACGTTGCAGAGCAACGGTGAGACCGGACCACCTTGCGGGGTTCCGGTGACCGGCCGCCGCACCTGCCCGTCCTCCATGGCCCCCGCGCGCAGGATCGCGCGCAGCAGCGTGAGCACAGACTGATCGCAGACGCGTTCCTCGATCGCGTGCACCAACTTGTCATGCGGAATCGCCGAAAAGCAGTCGGCAATGTCCGTCTCGACCACCCACCGGCGGCCCCGCTCGCACTCGTCGATGAGCACCTGCAGGGCGTCGTGCGCCGACCGTCTCGGCCGGAACCCGAACGAGCAGTCGGCCATATCGGCCTCGAAGACCGGCTCGAGCACGATCTTCACGGCCGCCTGCACGATCCGATCACGAACAGCGGGAATCGACAGCGGGCGATACTGATCCTTCAGCCCCGGCTTGGGGATCAACACTCTCCGTGCCGGCAGCGGCCGATACCGCCGCTCCCGCAGTTCGGCGCCCACCTCGTCCAGGAGCCGGTCGACTCCGT
>NZ_JBQQBQ010000220.1:0-794 GCF_052245915.1 Nonomuraea sp. 10N515B | reverse complement strand
TCCTCACGCAGGTCGAACACCATCTTGACGGCGCGATCACGCAACTCTTGCGGGTACTTCCTCGGTGCGGGCACGACTCCCAGCCTTCCAGTCTTGGGAGCCTCCAACCAACCCGGGGCAGCTCATACAGCCCGGCAAGGCCTTGTGCTGCCAGCGATGACCCAGTGTCAGCCGCGCACGGCGGCCGGTAGCAGGCCGGACGGCTGGCGGCCGCGCTGGGAACTCGCGCGCGCCGCCGCAGGCAAGGACCGTCCGGTCGAGCGCAAGCCTCGGCGGCCACGCGGTGAAGCGGCCCGCACCACCAAGCAGCGCGCGGCCCAGAAGCGCGCCAGCGTTGCTGCGGACACGCCCACCTCCTCCAGCGCCCCGCCCGATCCCGAACTGGCCCACACCCCCATGCAGTTCCGCTACCAGCTGCGGACCTGCGCGCGTGGGCGGGCAACCCCTTCCCGAATTCAACCCACCGCGTCGACGGCAGCGGTCTGTGGGTGCCGTCCAGCACCATGTACGACGCCCTCGACGTCAAGCAGTCCCATATGCCCGCGCTGAACGTCGTGCGCGCCATCGTGACCATGTGCACCGGCGACGCCGAGCAGGTGGAACGGTGGCTGGACGTCTGGCGGGCGATCAACATGGCGGAATACCGGCGGGCCAACCCGCCGCCCCAGTAAGAAATAACCCCTGAGTTCCAAGCCGTCTCTACCGCCCCGGTTGCCGCTGTTGTGGCCTGGGAACTGGGAATTTCCGCCTTCCCGAGTTCGATCACAGTGAGTTGAAGTAGCTTCACTCTTTGT
>NZ_JBQQBQ010000219.1:0-885 GCF_052245915.1 Nonomuraea sp. 10N515B | reverse complement strand
GGCACCACGCGCTCAGCGCCTTACCGAACCGGGTGCCCGCCTGCTCCTCCGGCCAGGAGTCCGGCGGCAGCAGTTCGCCGGACAATCCCGACAAGTTTGCGGTCTCGCGGAGGGAGTCCAGCAGAATCGTCTCCGTGGCGGCGATGTCGTCGCTGAAGATCTTGGCGCGCTCGCAGGAGAATGACAGAGCGGCGATGTCGCCCTCGGCGGTCAGGTCGGAGGCCAGGGCGTCCAGGATGGTCGTCTTGCCGGTCTGCCGGGGTGCGTGCAGCACGAAGTAGTGGTCTCTCTCGATGAGTTCGCGCACCTGCGGGAGCTGCGGCGTGGGTGGCAGCATGTAGTGGCGCCTCGGGTCGCAGGGCCCAGTGGTATTGAAATACTTTGCTGAGGGTGTTCGCATGGTCACAGTCTGCCATCTCCTTGCTTTACGCGCCTGGGACAAGCTCTTTCGGACGCCGACGACTCGTTCACGAACCCTGCCGTTCCCCGCAGACGAACCAGACGATCTTGCCTTCCGGCGCCGGATCGACACCCCATCGCTCGGAGTAGGCCGAGACGATCGCCAGTCCGCGTCCGTGCTCCTCGTTCGGTCCCGCCGGCAGCAGGGTCGGCCAGACGGGGCTGTGGTCGGCCACCTCGCCTCGGACGCTTCGGCCCTGTCTGTGCAGGGAGAGGGTCATCGCGGACTTCGCGTGCACGACCGCGTTGGTCACGACCTCCGATGCGATCACGGTCAGGTCGTCGGCCAGAGCGGACAGCGAGGTGTGTCAGAGAAAATGCACCAGATCGGGTCTTAAATACCCATCAGTCGCGGGAGGGGTTATAGGGGATCCTGGCGTAGTTCTCGCCGGGCTGCAACCCGGGCCTCGTGTGCGTCCTTCAGCC
>NZ_JBQQBQ010000218.1:0-896 GCF_052245915.1 Nonomuraea sp. 10N515B | reverse complement strand
AGAGGGCGTTACGCGAGGCGAAGTCCATGATGTCGCAGTGTGATCGGATGGATTTGTAGCGTTACCGCCCGTCGGCGGGCTGCCCTGTGCTGGGATAGCCGGGTGAGCGAGCGCAAGCCGTACCCGAGCGACTTATCCGACGAACAATGGGCGCTGATCGAGCCGGTGATCACGGCGTGGAAGGCGGCCCACCGCTCCGTCAGCGGCCACCAGGGCAAATACGCGATGCGTGCGATCGTGAACGCGATCTTCTACCAGGGCCGGACCGGCGTCCAGTGGGACTATCTGCCCCATGACCTGCCGCCGGGCGGCGCGGTCTACTACTACTTCGCCAAGTGGCGTGACGACGGCACCGCCCAGAAGATCCATGACCTGCTGCGCTGGCACGTCCGGGAGAGCAAAAGGCGATTAGCCGACCCGAGCCTGGTGGTGCTGGACACCCAGAGCGTCCGCGCGGCGGCCGGGGTCCCCGCCACGACGACGGGCCGGGACGCGGCCAAGAAGGTGCCCGGCCGAAAACGGGGCCTGGCTGTGGACGTGTTTGGCCTGGTCATCGCGGTGGTGGTGCTGGCCGCCTCGGCACACGACAACGTCGCGGGGATGGCCCTGCTGGACCGGGTCGCCGCGCAGACCTCCGGCACGGTAACCAAGGCCCTGGTCGACCAGGGCTTCAAGAACACCGTCGTCGACCATGGCGCCAACCTTGGGATCGACGTGGAGATCGTCCAGCGCAACCCTGCCGACCATGGGTTCGTCCCCCAGCGGGGACGCTGGATCGTCGAGCAGACCAACGGCACCTTGATGCTCCACCGGCGGCTGGTCCGCGAGTATGAGCATCTGCCGGCCAGCTCCGAATCACGGGTGCACTGGGCGATGACCGACGTGATGTCCCGCCG
>NZ_JBQQBQ010000217.1:0-903 GCF_052245915.1 Nonomuraea sp. 10N515B | reverse complement strand
GTGAAGGTTTTTCACCGCACCTCGCGAGCTTGCAGGACGAAGATTGCTTTGACGAGTTGACCTGCACGTAGCGGGCAACAGCGGAGTTTGCGCAGGATGCGCCAGTTCTTCAGGACGGCATTCGCGCGTTCGCCGGGAGCGCGGAGCCTGGCGTGGGCGGAGTTGGCTGTCTTCTGGGACTGCGGCTTATCACGGCCCTTGTAGGGGACGAGCACCTTCTCACCTGCGCCGACGTACGCCTTGTCGGCCAGTGTGATCAGTTTCGCGGCCTGTAGTCGGCGGATGATGCCCCAGATGCGGGCCGCCTTCAGGTCGTGTACCGAGCCGGGTAGTGATCCCGAGGTCCACAGCGGCGTCCCGTCTGGCGCGGCCAGGACCTGGATGTTCATGCCGTGTCTCTTGTGTTTGCCGGAGTAGAAGGGCCGGTCGGCGGCCAGGCGGTCGATCGGAATGAGCGTGCCGTCGAGCACCACGAACGCGTATCCGGTGCGCTTGGCGGCGCGGATGGCTTGGTCCAGCGTGGGTGAGCGCTGGGCCACGAGCGCGACGGCCTCTTGGACGTAGCGCCAGGCGGTGGCCGTGCCGACGTCGAATCCGGCGGCGATCTCGGCGAAGGTCTCCCCTTTGCGCAGGTAGACCAGCACGAGCATGGCCTGCTGGCCGGGGTTGAGACGGCGCTTGGTGGACTTGAGCGCCTGCCGGTTCCGGCGCAGGATGCCGGCCAGGTAGGTCAACGTCTGAGATGACAACGGCAGCGCGGCACGGTAGAACAGCACTCAGGCCCCTGGTGGTGAAGGTTGATCTTGGTCGACAACCCTTCTACCAGGGGCTATCTGCGTTGCGGATCAAGGATGATGATCTGCAACGGACCCGTGACCTGCAGCGTCACGGTGGAATGGGCTC
>NZ_JBQQBQ010000216.1:0-917 GCF_052245915.1 Nonomuraea sp. 10N515B | reverse complement strand
TGAACCGATTTCATCCTCACGCGACCTGGGTGACGCGGTGGTTTTGAAGGACGGCGATGGCCTTGCACAGGTGGCCGGCCTTGGAAGGACAGCAGCGTAGCTTGCGGAGGATCTTCCAGCTCTTCAACTGGGCGTTCGCGCGTTCTCCGGGCCCGCGAAGTTTTGCGTGTGAGCGGTTGGCCTGTTTCTGGGACTCGGGCTTGTTCTTGCCCTTGTACGGGGTGACGACTGGGCCCTCGGCTCCCTGATACGCCTTGTCAGCAAGGGTGACGATCCCGGCCTGCTCCAAGGCGCGCAGGATGCCCCAGATGCGGGCGGCGCTCAGATCGTGTGTCTTGCCGGGCAGCGCTCCGGAGGTCCACAGGATCGTCCCGTCCGGTGAGGCGATGACCTGCACGTTCATCCCATGCACGCGATGCTTGCCGGAGAAGTAGGGCCGGTCGGCCTTGATCCGGTCGGTGCGGATCAGCGTGCCGTCCAGCACCAGGTAATGCAGCCCGTCCCGCTTGGCCTTCCGTAACGCCTGCCCGAGCTTAGGCGAGCGCGCCGATAGCAGCTTGACCGTCTCCTCCACATACCGCCACGCGGTGGCCGTCGAGACGCCGAAGCCGGCCCCGAGTTCGGTGTAGGTCTCTGCTTTGCGCAGGTAGACCAGGACCAGCAGGGCCTGCTGACCGGGGTTCAGCCGCCGCCAGACCGACCTCATCGACTTACGGTGGCGCCGGATCACCCCGGCGACGTAGTTCAGGGTCTGATGCGACAAATCGACGGCGGCACGATAAAACAGCACCGGAAGCTCCTGGTTGCGACGGTGTGGGTTGTGGTGATCAACCCGTCTACCAGGAGCTTCTTCATGTCACCGGCTGAACACCGGCATCGCGATCATGCTGTGACCAGGGCACCCGTCGGGGAGGTTG
>NZ_JBQQBQ010000215.1:0-919 GCF_052245915.1 Nonomuraea sp. 10N515B | reverse complement strand
CTCTGCCCGGCTCAGTTGCCGCAGCAGTCATGTCACCTCACCTCGTGCCGCCCGCGGCGAACTGCTCCACCGCGGTGACATTGGTCTTGTCGATGAACGCCGGCCCGGTCAGGGTCGCCTGGCCGCCGCCGATGACGTTGCCGTTGGTCTTGTAGAGCCACAGGCTGTCCACCGCGAGGTAGCCCTGCAGGAAGGGCTGCTGGTCGACCGCCCACTCCACCTGGCCGTTCTTGATGGCGGTCACGAGCTCCTTGTTGGTGTCGAAGGTGACCACCTTGGCCGAGCTGCTGGCGTCCTTGACGGACTTCGCAGCCGTCAGCGCGAACGGCGCACCGAGGGTCAGCACCCGGTCGATGCTGGAGTCCTGCTGCAGCTTGGAGGTGATGGCCGCCTGCACACTCGGCATGTCCGTGCCGGTGACGTAGATCTTCTCGGTGTCGGGGAAGGACGCCTTCGTGCCGTCGCACCGGGCCTCGAGGCCGACATGGCCCTGCTCCTGGATGACGCACAGCGCCTTCTTCGCACCGTCGGTCTTCAGCCGCGCGCCGGCCGCCTCACCGGCGATCTTCTCATCCTGGCCGAAGTATTCGAGCACGCCCATGCTCTTCCACTGGTCGATGCCGCCATTCAGCGCGACGACCGGGATGCCGCCCGCCAGCGCCTTCTCCACGTTGGCCTTCATGGCATCGGGCTTGGCCAGAGTGACCGCGATGCCGTCGACCTTCTTGTCGATGGCCGTCTGAACGAGGTTGGCCTGGTTCGCGCCGTCCGGATCCGACTGATACTCCAGTTTGATGTTGCCCTTGGCCGCCGCGGCCTCGGCGCCCTTGCGCACCAGGTCCCAGAACGTGTCGCCAGGAGCCGCGTGCGTGATGAAGGCGACCGTCATCGTCGGCGCGCCGGAGGCGGAGGCGGGCGC
>NZ_JBQQBQ010000214.1:0-951 GCF_052245915.1 Nonomuraea sp. 10N515B | reverse complement strand
CGGCTCGTTGGACAGTTCCTCGAACTCGGCTTCGACCTGGGCCTTCCTGGCTTCCTTGCGCCGCTGGTTGACGGTGTCGAACCGCATCCAGATGGCCAGCGCCCCGACCACGATGATCCCGGTGACCGCGATGCTGATCATCCGGGAGTCCCCGTTGATCACCACGCTGCGCACACCGGCGACCAACAGGATCCACGCCAGATTGACCGGGATCAGCACCTTCCAGCCCAGCGACATGAGCTGGTCGTAACGCACCCGCGGCAGCGACGCCCGCACCCACACGATGACGCTGAAGGTCAGCACGAACTTGATGAAGAACCACAACACCGGCCACCAGCCCGTGTTGGCGCCCTCCCACAGCGAGATCGGGAACGGCGCCCGCCACCCGCCGAGGAACAGCGTCACCGCGATACCGGAGGCGGTGAACGTGTGCAGGTATTCACCCATCATGATCAGGGCGAACTTCAGCGACGAGGAGTATTCGGTCTGGAACCCGCCGACCAGCTCACCCTCACCCTCGGGCAGGTCGAACGGAATGCGGGCGGCCTCACCGAACATGCAGACCACGTAGATCAGGAACGACGGGAGCAGCAGGAACACATACCAGGTCTGCGCCTGCGCCGCCACGATCTCCGACGTCGACAGCGTCCCGGCGAACAGGAACACCGCCACGAACGACAGGCCCATCGCGATCTCGTACGACACCACCTGCGCCGCCGACCGCAACCCGCCCAGCAGCGCGTACGGCGAGCGCGACGACCACCCGGCCAGCACCACCCCGTAGACCGACACCGCGCCCATGGCCAGCATGAACAGCACCGCCACCGGAAGGTCCACCAGCTGCAGCGGCGTCTGCACGCCGAACAGGTTGACCATCGGCCCGAACGGCACGATCGAGAAGGCCAGGAACGCCGGCACCACCATGATGATCGGCGCCAGCAGGTAGAGCAC
>NZ_JBQQBQ010000213.1:0-960 GCF_052245915.1 Nonomuraea sp. 10N515B | reverse complement strand
AGTACGGCAGTCACCATTCGCAGTGTGACCAGCACGGATGCGCGATAGGCCGTTGCGATCTTGTGATGGGAAGCGGGCACAAAGAGAGCAGCCGCTCGTGATCATGCCTGTGTGACGAGTACAAGATCGAGAGCGGCTGCTGCGCTCATCCTAGAGGCCCGGCGCGTGCAACGGAACACAGACGAACTGCTCGCCGCGCTGGCACCGATGTTCCCCCGGATCGAACCCCGCCTGCAGGCCGCCAAGTACATTCGTGCCGTCATGTCCGACCTGCCCAAACGCAACGGATGGACGATCGCCGAGCACGCCGGGGATCGCTCACCTGCCGCCACCCAGCGGCTGCTGAACCGGGCCCGCTGGGACACCGCCGGCGCGATGAGCGTGGTGCGCCGCTTCGCCGTCGCCCGCCTGGACGCCGCCGCCGACCCCGGCAGCCTGACCGTCGGCGCGCTGGATGAGTCCGGTCAGGAGAAGAAGGGCACCGCCACCTCGGGGGTCAAAAGGCAGCACATGGGCTGCGCGGGCGGCGTGGACAACGGCGTCAACACCGTCTACCTGGCCTACGTCCGCGCCGACGCCGGGCACGCTCTGATCGGCGCCCGGCAGTGGATCCCTGCCGAGCAGATCACCGACCCGGTCACGGCCGTCATCACCGCCCTGCCGGTGGATCTGGCGTTCGCCACCAAGGGAGAACTGGGTATCGGCCTGCTGACCGACGCCTACACCGACGGCGTCCGCTTCGATTTCCTGACCGGCGACGAAGTGTACGGCGCGTGCACCAAGCTGCGCACCTTCCTCGAACAGCACGAGCAGGCCTACGTGCTACGCGTCCGCTCCTCCTTCACCGTGACCTTGGGCGGCGGCACCACCCTGACCTGTGCCCAGGCCGTAGCCCGGCACTGCAAGCAGAAACGCACCTGGACCATCCGCTCGGCCGGGAACGGCTCCAAGGGCGAACGC
>NZ_JBQQBQ010000212.1:0-962 GCF_052245915.1 Nonomuraea sp. 10N515B | reverse complement strand
GGAGAGAGTGTGAAGATCACCGGGGTTGAGCTGCGGCGGATCGCGATGCCGCTGGTGGCGCCGTTCCGCACCTCGTTCGGCACCGAGACCGCCCGCGACGTCCTGCTGGTCAGGGTCGTGACGCCGGACGCCGAAGGATGGGGCGAGTGCGTGGCCATGTCCGAGCCGCTCTACTCCCCCGAATACGCCGACGGCGCCGCCGAGGTGATCCGCCGCTTCCTGCTACCCGCCCTGCCCAAGAACCTGAACGTCCACGACGTCGGCCACGCCCTCGAACCGATCAAGGGCCACCGCATGGCCAAGGCCGCGCTCGAGACGGCCGTGCTGGACGCGCAGCTGCGCGCGGCGGGCGAGTCGTTCGCCCGCTTCCTCGGCGCGGCCCACACCCGGGTGCCGTGCGGGGTGTCGGTCGGCATCATGGACTCCATCCCGCAGTTGCTCGACGCCGTCGCGGGCTACCTCGACGAGGGCTACGTCCGGATCAAGCTGAAAATCGAACCCGGCTGGGACCTCGAACCGGTCCAGGCCGTACGCGAGCGGTTCGGCGACGACGTGCTGCTCCAGGTGGACGCCAACGCCGCCTACACGCTCGCCGACGCCCCCCGCCTGGCCCGGCTGGACGCCTTCGACCTGCTGCTCATCGAACAACCCCTGGCCAACGACGACCTCATCCAGCACGCCAAGCTGGCACAGCGGCTCAACACCCCGATCTGCCTGGACGAGTCGATCGAATCAGCCGAGCACGCCGCCGCCGCGATCGCGCTCGGCTCCTGCTCCATCGTCAACATCAAACCCGGCCGCATCGGCGGCTACCTGGAAGCCCGGCGCATCCACGACCTGTGCCGGGCCAACGGAATCGCCGTGTGGTGCGGCGGCATGCTCGAAACCGGCCTCGGCCGGGCCGCCAACGTGGCACTGGCCGCACTCCCCGGCTTCACCCTCCCCGGCGACACCTCGGCATC
>NZ_JBQQBQ010000211.1:0-969 GCF_052245915.1 Nonomuraea sp. 10N515B | reverse complement strand
CGTGCGCCCAGCAGAACAGGAGGTGAAGCCGTGACATAGCGGCTGATCGTCTGTTCGTAAGCTCGTCGTCGCTTGCCGGTGGAAGTCCGGTCCGGGTAGCTGCCAGGAGGTCCGGTAGCAGGCTGGCGGTTTCGTCTGGAAACGGGCGGGGTCGAAGCCCAGCGTCAAAGGCCCTGTTTATGGGGGAGCGACGGTGTGGTCCGTAGCATGAAGCGAAGCCTGCGGCGTCGTTACTCAGCCCGCCTTCGGGTGGGACAAGGGAGTGCCGAGCCTCTCGAAACCGGGGCGAAGGCCATGGACGCGGTGAAGAGCCTGGAAGCGCAGCCGTCAAGGACTCCCCGGCGTATGGGGCGCGGAACGCATCGATAGCGGCGGCGGGAACTGGGGAGGCCCTCCCCGGCCCGGCAACCTGCGGAAGCGTGTCTTTGTTGCCGGAGCGTCGCGCCCTATAACCGGTCGGAGCCGGGAAGTGGGCGGTGAGCCGGGTGGGCGTCGGAGGCGGCCGTAGTACCGATCGAGCCGACCGGACAACACAACCGGCGGTGAGGGAAGGGCCGCTGCTTCGTCGATGCGCAGCGACTGACCAGGGAGGGGCCCGGTGAGTGCCGGTCAGGCTAGTCCCGCCGCGAAGGGATCGCGGGAACCACGGGTTCCGCGTGATCCGGTCCGTGCCCTGCAGCATGCGCTTTACCGGGCGGCCAAGGCCGATCCCGGACGGAGGTTCCACGCGCTGTTCGACAAGGTCTGCCGCAGAGACGTGCTGCAGCGCGCGTGGGTGGCGGTGCGCACCAACAACGGCGCACCGGGCATCGACAAGACCACTGTGGCCCAGGTCGAGGAGTACGGAGTCGACCGGCTCCTGGACGAGGTGGGCGCCGAACTGCGGGAGCGGCGGTATCGGCCGCTGCCGGCACGGAGAGTGTTGATCCCCAAGCCGGGGCTGAAGGATCAGTATCGCCCGCTGTCGAT
>NZ_JBQQBQ010000210.1:0-1006 GCF_052245915.1 Nonomuraea sp. 10N515B | reverse complement strand
TCCTGCGCGGCGGCGATGCCGGAGGCCAGCACGATCAGCCCGTACACCACCGAGGCGAACCCCTTGGGCCCGAACCAGGCCACCGCCGCCTGCTCGCGCACCGACAGCCCGGAGCGCAGGAAGGACAGCCAGATCGCGACCGGGCGGGCCAGCACGAGCGCCAGGACCGCGAACAGCCAGCCCTTCCAGCCGACCGCGCCGAGCAGGGCGGGAGTGACGAGCGCGCCGAACAGCAGCAGCGCCGCCAGCTTGAACAGCTCGGCGATGAGCTCGCCGAAGTGCTCGAACGACTCGCGCTGCCGCTCACCGAACGTCGCCACCGTGATGCCCGCGGCGAACGCCGCAAGGAACAGGTTGCCGTGCGTGGCCTTGCCCAAGGCCAGCACCAGCAGCCCGATGGCCAGCGCGTTGAGCGGCTCGTATTGGGTGGAGGCGGAGAACCAGCGGGTCTGCTCCAGCTTGATCGCCACCCACGGCACCGCCACGCCGATCAGCACGCCGAGACCTAGCTCGAGCCCGAGTTCGCCCATATGCAGGTCCTCGGAGCCGGCGGCGACGGCCAGGAACAGCATGACGAACGGCAACGCCAGCCCGTCGTTGACGCCGGACTCCACGTTGAGGAGTTGCCGCAGCCGTGGCGGCACCTTCTCGTTGCCGACCAGCGCGGCGGCGAAGACCGGGTCGGTCGGGGCCAGGATGGCGCCGATCAGCAGCGACTCGATCCAGCCGAGGCCGAGCAGGTAGTGCGCGGCGACGGCGGTGATGCCCAGGGTGAGCGGCAGGCCCCAGCCCAGGGCGCGTCCTGGCAGCCGCCATGCGCTGCGCAGGTCCTTCCAGCCGACCCGCATGCCGTCGGTGAACAGCACGGCGAACAGCGCCAGTTCGGCCAGCGTGCCCACCAGCTCGTCGCCCGGCCTGACGGAGACCACGCCGAGCACGCCGTCGCCCAGCACGAATCCGGCTACCAGGAACAGCGCGGCGGTGGACAGGATCGTGCGATGGGCCA
>NZ_JBQQBQ010000209.1:0-1038 GCF_052245915.1 Nonomuraea sp. 10N515B | reverse complement strand
GGACTGCTTGGGGTCCTGCTGTGGTCCTGCCACCTGCTCCAACCTCTTCCAACGGGTGATCAAACTACCCGCGGCTGATAGGTGTTTCGGACCGGGACTGGTTCATTAGCTCTGACGCGGATGGGTGCCGAGCCAAGCCGGTCGCCCACCGGAGCGCCAAGTATTGTTACGACTGCCGCACAAGCGGAACTCGTACGCCGCCACCGTGCAACAGATGCGGCTCTACCAGGGACTACTATTCCGCCGGCCTGTGCCAGCAGTGCCACAAATACGCGCCTGGCCTGCCGAACTCCTGCCCCTATTGCGACGCTTGGGGGATGTTCAAGACCAGCAGTGGGATCTGTCTCGCGTGTAAGGACTGGCGTCGACGCCATCCCGAAGAGAACCCGTGCCTAGACTGCGGCACCGTCGGTTCGCTCGACGAGCAGGATCGCTGCCGGCTGTGCTATCGCCGGGCCCGCGCCCTGGCCCGCGACCCCTCCGACCCACGGCGCGCCGAAGCTGTCGTGGGCGGACACCAGCTCTTCCTGAGCGCCATGGAACACCGCCTGGCGCTTCTCACACCTCCAGAACGAAGATCGCCGCCACGACGATACAAGCCCATCAGAACCCGAAGCCGCGCTCGCCCACTCTCTCGGCCGATCGTGCCAGTAACGCACCGTCAGGTGCTCCTGTTCGACTGCCCCCGCGACCTCACCAGAATCTCCGCGGCGACCATGCCCGAGCCGCCTATCGTCGAGCTCACCAGGGCCGTCGAAGCCGTCGCGTTCGATCACGGCGAACAGCACGGCTGGACGGCCGGCGCGATCGGCAACGTCCGCCGCGCGCTGCGCTTCCTGCTCGCCATGCAAGACACCCCGGGTGCCGTGATCAAAGCCAGCGCCGTGGAGCTCCTGCGCGTAACACCGTTACCCCCATCCGCGTCAGAGCTAATGAACCAGTCCCGGTCCGAAACACCTATCAGCCGCGGGTAGTTTGATCACCCGTTGGAAGAGGTTGGAGCAGGTGGCAGGACCACAGCAGGACCCCAAGCAGTCC
>NZ_JBQQBQ010000208.1:0-1071 GCF_052245915.1 Nonomuraea sp. 10N515B | reverse complement strand
TGCCGGTGCAGTACGCCGATTATGCGGCTTGGCAGCGTGCGCGGGTGGAGGGTGAGCTCCGCGACACCCAGGTGGCTTACTGGCGCAAGCGGTTGGAGGGCATGCCGGAACGCCTGGAACTCCCCGCCGACCGGCCGCGCCCCGCCAGGCGCGACTACCAGGGCGCCAACGTCCCGGTCACCATTCCGGCGCAGGTCGTGGAGCGGCTGCGCACCCTCGGCGCCGGCGAGAACGCCTCGCTGTTCATGACCATGGTCGCCTGCCTCGCCGTCGCGCTCTCCCGCGCCACCGGCCAGCACGACATCGTGGTCGGCACACCCGTGGCCGAACGGCCCAGGCCGGAGCTGGAGCCGCTGATCGGCTGCTTCCTCAACACGTTGGTGCTCCGTACCGACTGCTCGGGTGACCCCACCTTCCGGGAGGTGATCAGGCAGGTCAGGGCCACCACGCTGGACGCCTTCGCCAACGCCGAGGTCCCCTTTGAAGCGCTGATCGAAGACCTGCGGCCGGAGCGCGATCTGGGTGCGACACCGCTGGTGCAGGTCCTGTTCAGCCTGGAGGACGCCGACCGTCCGCCGATCGACGCCGGTGGCCTGAGCATGGAGTGGAGGCCGGTCGGCACCTCGACGGCCAAGTTCGACCTCACCATGTACCTCCGCAGGGAGCCGGGCGGCATCGGCGGCATCCTGGAGTACCGCACCGACCTGTTCGACGAGGCCACCGCCGAGCGCATCGCGACCCTCTACACCGAAATACTCGCCGCCGCGGCCGCCGAGCCGGAGCAGCGGCTGTCCGCGTCGCCTGCGCTCACCGCCGCCGACACCGAGACGATCGAGCGGTGGAACGCCACGGGCGGCCCGGAGGGCTTCGCGGCGCTGCCCGACCTGCTGGCGCGGCGGGTGGCCGCGACGCCGGACGCGCCCGCGGTGTGCGACGCCGACGGCACGTGGCTGACCTACGCCGAGTTCGGCGGGCGGGTCAACGCGCTGGCCAGAGCCTTGCGTGAGCGTGGTGTGCGGGTGGGCGACGTGGTGGGCGTGTGCCTGCCGCGCAGCGTCGACCTGGTGGTGG
>NZ_JBQQBQ010000207.1:0-1147 GCF_052245915.1 Nonomuraea sp. 10N515B | reverse complement strand
GCGCCGACCACGCCGTTCGCGGTCGGTGTGCGCCGGTATGACTGGACCCGCGGCAGCCGCCCGTGCACCACCTACGTCTACTATCCCGCCACCGGCACCCCCGGCGGCAACCCGGTGACGAACGCCCCGGTCGCCAACGGTGTCTTCCCCGTCTACAACTTCACCCACGGCTTCCAAAGCAGCCCGCAGAACTCCCTGTTCATCATCCGGGCCCTGACCGCGGCGGGCTTCATCGTCCCCGCCCCGCACTTCAACCACAACTTCACCGACGTCAGAAACGGCAACACCTCCAAGGACGTCTCGCAGATCCTCACCCACACCCTCGCCCTCAACACGAGCGGACCGCTGGCCGGGCACATCAACACCGGCATCGGCGTCGGAGTCTCGGGCCACTCCCTGGGCGGCATGATCACCCACGGCCTGCTGACCTCCTGGCCCGACAGCCGGATCATCTCCGCCAACCCGCAGTCCTGCGAGGACATGGGCAACCCCGCCGCCTCGGTCTCCGCCAAGGTCCTGTTCGTCCACGGCGACCGGGACTCCACCACGCAGTACTCCTCGGCCCGGCAGGCGTACACGGAGATGACCTGGCCCAAGGCGTTCCTCACCTTCGTCGGCGGCAGCCACACCAGCTTCTGGAGCGACAACCGCTTCCCGAACACCGTCGTCGACTGGGCCCGCTGGACCACGTACGGCGACACCGCCGCACGCGACCGCCTCCCCTCCGACGCCGCCGGCCCCAACACCAGATGGGAAGCCCAACTGGGTGACTCGCCCGGCGGCCCGGCCACCTACACCCTGGTGGCCCAGCACAGCGGCAAGGCCGCCGACATCAACGAGGCCTCCACCGCCGCCGGCGCACGGCTCATCCAATACACCGCCAACAGTCGCCCCAACCAGCAGTTCGAGTTCGTGGACTCGAGCGACGGCCACGTCCGCCTCAAGGCCCGGCACAGCGGCCTGTTCCTCCAGCCCACGGGCACCGCCAACGGCGCCGACGTCGTCCAACAGGCCGACACCGGCGCCACCGGCCAGCAGTGGCGCGTGGTCGACCACGGCGGTGACGTGATCAGCCTCGTCAACCGGCAATCCGGCCTGGCCATGGACGTCTGGCAGTACTCCACCGCCGACGGCGCCCGCATCTCCC
>NZ_JBQQBQ010000206.1:0-1205 GCF_052245915.1 Nonomuraea sp. 10N515B | reverse complement strand
CCCTTCAGCTAACCAGACCGGCACCAACGGTGGGGAGATAAATGGCCGCCGTTGGGGAGACCTTCGTGGCCGCCAGCGGGGAGAACTCCAGGCCGCCTACGGGGAGAACTCAGTGACCGTTGACACAGGGGCTTCTCCACTACCCATCCGATGATGTACTTGAATGCGATCTGCTAACCGCCAGGTGCCGCGGGCCAGGCCACCGCCACCGCGATGTAGGCCTCGGCATCCGCACCGCGCCAGCATGAGGCCGACGACCGTGGACCAGGTCCAGATCCAACCAATGCCCAGCCCTTACCGTTCTGTGCGTCTCTGGACAAGAGACGTGAGCCGGGCAGTCAGCTTTCACCAAGACCGGGTCTTAGCCTTGTGATGGACCCGGATGGCCTGGGCTTCGTGGCGTGGACTTGCCTACCATTTGGCGTAGTCTCTTGGCAGCGTCCCGACGGTCCTTGGCATGGCTCCGGGCCCGCCGCCACAGGCCCAGGGCGAGCAGCGCCAGCACCGCCCCGGAGATGGCCGACGACAGCAGGAACAGCCACATCGGTGCCGTGAAGCTCAAGGTGAGCCACTGCAACGGCACCGAAGCACCATTCTGGACGATCAGCAGGACAGTGGCGACGGCCAGCAGCGTCCCGACTGCCACGCCGCCCCAGAAGGAGCGTGACGGTGGCGGCGAGGTGACGGTGTCCACCACGCTTCGAAGGTCTCGGTCCTGCCGCTTGTCAGCGCCGTGCTGCTTGTCGGCGTCGCACCGATCGTTGCCTGACATAATCGCCTCCCGCGCTCTGGGGCGAGGACCCAGCTTCCGCTGGGTGCGATAGCTCAGCAGATGTCTTCATAGCCTGCCCTTGCCCCGCTATCGCGGCCTTATACAGCCCCTCGACCCGCTGATCCCCGTACGCGGCACCCTCGGCTGGCACGCCAGGGAGATATGCCCCAACATCACTCTTTTCATGACTCTGAAGGTCAAAAAGCCCCCTCCTCCTCTTCCGTGCTCCCAGAAAGAGTTGCATACTGCAATTGAGGTGCGGAGGGACTGTCGTGGATGCGATATCGGAGCCACACGGGATCTCCCAGTACGGCAGTCACCATTCGCAGTGTGACCAGCACGGATGCGCGATAGGCCGTTGCGATCTTGTGATGGGAAGCGGGCACAAAGAGAGCAGCCGCTCGTGATCATGCCTGTGTGACGAGTACAAGAT
>NZ_JBQQBQ010000205.1:0-1255 GCF_052245915.1 Nonomuraea sp. 10N515B | reverse complement strand
GGCGCCACCGGCCAGCAGTGGCGCGTGGTCGACCACGGCGGTGACGTGATCAGCCTCGTCAACCGGCAATCCGGCCTGGCCATGGACGTCTGGCAGTACTCCACCGCCGACGGCGCCCGCATCTCCCAATACACCTACAACGGCAACCCCAACCAGCGCTTCACCCGCCGCCGCGTCTGACACGAGACCTGACGGGGCACCGCACGGGCAACAGCGCGGCAGTGCCCCGACATGACGCCGACAACCCTCCACCACCACACTGGACGGATTCAATGACACAGCCATTCCACGATCCGACCTCACCGCGACGTCCACACAGACCACACCGGCAACACCTACAACCGGATGATGTACGCCACGACATCCGACTTCCGGACCTTCAGCGCCGCGCAGGTCTGGGTCGACAAAGGCTACTCGACGATCGACTCGACGCTCATCAAACACAACGGTACCTACTACCGCTTCACGAAGGACGAGCGGAGCTCGTCGCAGACCGCGTGCGGCAAGTTCATCCTCGCGGACAAGTCGGCGACCATACTCAACCGCACCTACTCGTTCGTCGCAGACTGCCTCGGGAACAACGCGATCAGCCAAGGCGAGGGCCCGTTGGTCTTCAAATCGAACACCGACGAGCGCTGGTACATGTTCATCGACGAGTACGGAGGCCGGGGCTACGTACCGTTCACGACCACCGACCTGAACACCCGGCAATGGTCACCCGTCTCCGGCTACACCATGCCCGGCCGGCCACGCCACGGCACCGTCCTGCCGATCACCCAGGCCGAGTACGACCGGCTACTGCAACACTGGGGCTGAGCCGCCTGTGGTCGGGCCACCAACTGCCCTACACGCCGAGTGTCCCACCCGCATGATCACCCGGCAACGGCTCGAGCAGCTTGGCGGCGCGATCGCCGCTTGTTGCAATGAGATTTCCCGACTTCTAGAGTGTGCCTATCGCAGCATTTCCCCCTACTGTCGAAATGCCGGTCGAAGCGCTTCGACTAGATTAGACGTTAGCAGGCAAGCCTTGCTAAGAACAGCACGTATTCGGTGTTGGCTTTCGCCGCGATCGTCGGCCCGATCCCGCGCCTGCCACTCCGGCCAACCGCCCCCCTCCATACCGCGCATTGAGCTGCCCCGGGTTGGTTGGAGGCTCCCAAGACTGGAAGGCTGGGAGTCGTGCCCGCACCGAGGAAGTACCCGCAAGAGTTGCGTGATCGCGCCGTCAAGATGGTGTTCGACCTGCGTGAGGAGA
>NZ_JBQQBQ010000204.1:0-1273 GCF_052245915.1 Nonomuraea sp. 10N515B | reverse complement strand
GGCGGCCCGGTCTCCGCCGCGCTGATCGACGAACTCGTCCGCGAAGGCGCCCGCCGGATGCTCGCCGAAGCGCTCAAGGCCGAGGTCGACGCCTACATCGCCGCGTTCGCCGACGAGCGTGACGAGGCCGGTCGCCGCCTGGTCGTGCGCAACGGTCACCACGCCCCGCGCGAGATTCTCACTGCGGCGGGCGCGATCGAGGTCCGCGCGCCGCGGGTCAACGACAAGCGCGTCGATGAGGTCACCGGCGAGCGGAAACGCTTCTCCTCCGCCATCCTGCCGCCGTGGTGCCGTAAGACCCCCAAGGTGACCGAGGTGCTGCCACTGCTGTATCTGCACGGGCTGTCCTCGGGAGACTTCGTGCCCGCGCTGGGGCAGTTCCTCGGCTCGGCGGCCGGCCTGTCGGCGCCGGTGATCACGAAGCTGACCGAGCAGTGGAAGGCGGAGCAGCGTGCCTTCGCCGGCCGTGATCTGTCGGGCGTCGACTACGTCTACCTGTGGGCCGACGGCATTCACGTCAACGTCCGCCTGGAGGAGCAGCGGTTGTGCCTGCTGGTGATGATCGGGGTGCGTGCCGATGGGCGTAAGGAGCTGATCGCGCTGGCCGACGGCTACCGCGAGTCCACCGAGTCGTGGGCCGATCTGTTGCGTGACTGTGCGCGGCGGGGGATGCGGGCGCCGGTGCTGGCCGTCGGTGATGGTGCGCTCGGATTCTGGGGCGCGCTGGGTGAGGTGTTTCCCCAGGCCAGAGCGCAGAGGTGCTGGTTTCACAAGATCGCCAACGTGCTGGGGGCGCTACCGAAGTCAGCGCATCCGGCCGCCAAGAAGGCGCTGGCGGAGATCTGGAACGCCGAGGACAAGGACCACGCCCTGAAGGCGGTGAAGGCCTTCCAATCGGCCTACAGCGCCAAGTATGGCAAGGCCGTGGCCAAGGTCACCGACGACCTGGACGAACTTCTCGCGTTCTACGAGTTCCCGGCCGAGCACTGGATCCACCTGCGCACGACCAACCCCATCGAGTCGACGTTCGCCACCGTCCGGCACCGCACCAAGGTCACCAAGGGCCCGGGCTCGCGGGCGGCCGGACTCGCGATGGCGTTCAAGCTGATCGAGTCGGCCCAGTCTCGCTGGCGCGCGGTCAACGCTCCGCATCTCGTCGCGCTGGTCCGCGCTGGGGCGACGTTCGTCAACGGCAAACTCGTCGAACGCCCTGAGGGGCAGCCTTCATCGGCAGCCGCTTAAGAACTTGATCCACAGGTCTTGACGATTGCTC
>NZ_JBQQBQ010000203.1:0-1308 GCF_052245915.1 Nonomuraea sp. 10N515B | reverse complement strand
TGGACCGCCCCGGGGATCTTGGAGGCTACGATTCCTGCGAACTTGCGAATGACGTAGTAGATCCCTGCGCCTTATAGAAGGCGTCCTCGTACTCCCTCGGCGGAATATTACCACAGAATGAGTGAAGCCTCGTCTCGTTGTACCAGGCAACCCATTCCATAGTTTCCAGCATCACGTCGGTGACACCGTGCCAGCCGCCACGAAAGTCGATGAGTTCTTTCTTGTACAAGCTGTTCAGCGATTCGGCAGCAGCGTTATCGTAAGAATCACCTTTGCTACCGACCGAGCGCACCGCGCCGATTTCCGCCAGACGCTCACTATAGCAGATCGACGTATATTGCACACCCCGATCGGAATGATGCACTAGATCCCCATCCAGGCTCTCGCGCCGCGACCAGATCGCCATTTCCAGCGCCGACAACGCCAGATCCGCCCGCAGATTATCGGCAACCTCCCACCCGACAATCATCCGCGAATACAAATCCATCACGAACGCCGTGTACACCCACCCCGACGTTGTCGCCACGTACGTCAGGTCGGCCACCCACCGACGGTTCGGCGCCGGCGCAGCGAAGTCCCGCTCCAGCAGGTCAGTAGGCAGTTCCCCGCCGACCGGCAGCGTCGTGCGGGGCCGCTTACGGCGCGCGCAAGCGCCCTCGATACCTAAATCGCGCATCAGTCGCTCGACCGTGCACCGCGCCACCTCGATTCCCTGACGATTCAATTCGCGCCAAACCTTGCGCGCCCCGTACACCTTCCTGCCAGAGTTTTCCCACACACGCATGATCTCGACTTTCAACACCTCATCGCGACACGCGCGAGCCGACGGCTCCCGCTCGCGTCGCTTCGCCTCGTGATAGGAGGACGGGGCAAACTCCAGGACCGCGCAGATCGGTTCCACTCCGAACCGATCCCGATGCAGGTCAATGAACTCGATTAGCGCGGCAGTCTCGGGTCGAGTTCCCGGGCGAAATAGGCGGATGCCGCTTTGAGGATTTCGTTGGCCCGCCGCAGCTCACGTACTTCCCGTTCCAGTTCCGCGATCCGCTGCGCATCGCTCGATGTGGTGCCCGAACGCTTTCCCTCATCTATTTCCGCCTGCCGGACCCATGAGCGCAACGCCTCGCGGTGCACGCCGAGCCGGTCGGCCACCCGGGCGATCGCCCCGGCCTTGCCTCCGGTCTCCTCACGCAGGTCGAACACCATCTTGACGGCGCGATCACGCAACTCTTGCGGGTACTTCCTCGGTGCGGGCACGACTCCCAGCCTTCCAGTCTTGGGAGCCTCCAACCAACCCGGGGCAGCTCA
>NZ_JBQQBQ010000202.1:0-1312 GCF_052245915.1 Nonomuraea sp. 10N515B | reverse complement strand
CGAAGCTTATCTTTAGCTTCGATTTCGATCATGGCTGTGACCAGCGGAGATTCGATGTGGACGGTGTCGTCGACGAGCTCATGGAGTTGTCCTGTCAGCAGGGTCCGGTGAGTTTGGAGGAAGCACGCTTCGGCGTGTCGCGGTGAGCGACCTGCCCCAGGATCTCGGCGGCGCGGCGCTCGCCGAGGGCACGAGCGAGTGCATCGCGCAGTTGCTGGTTGTCGGCTTCAAGACGGCGAATACGAGCTGTGGCCACCTCCAGACGGCGCGGCAACGACGGATCGGAGGCGCGCTGACGCTGCGGCGGAGGCGGCGAGGACGGGGTCGGGTGTCGTTGGCGGAGATGCTCGATCTCGGCGCGCAGGTCGTCTTGGGTGTAGAGCCATGATCGAGACACGTTGGCCTGCCGGGCGACGGCGTCGAAGGTGACGTGCTGGCCGGCGGCGTCCATGCGGCGCAGGGCGGCGATGGCCCGCTGGCGGGTCTGCTCGGCCCGGCGCCGGGCGGCGGCGACGACGTGATGGGTGTTGTCAGCTCGCATCGGCTTCTTCGGCCTCGTCCTTCTCGATCTCGCCGATCATGCGGTCCAGGTTGGCGAGCACCTGCTGGTTCATCTCCGCGACCCGGGTCTGGCCCTTGCCGTTGGACACCTCGATGAGGGTGAGCGTGCGGTGGCGTTGCTCGCGGAGTTCGGGCAGGAATTCTGGGCCGGTGATGAAGACCGGGCAGGTCAAGCCCCGTTAACTGAACTAACTCCGATGTTGCAGCAGTTCATGGTGGGTTTCGGTGACTGGCGCTACTTTGTCCGCGTGATCGAATCGGATGGGGAGCAGGGACGCGATCTGTCGCGGCTTGTGGTGTCGCGGGCGGGTCGTCTCGTGGCGACCGGTGATGCCGGTGAGCCGTATCGCATCGCGGGTCCCGGCGGCGAGGTCGTGGAGCCAGTGTCGGTTTTCCTGCGGGACCTGCTGGCCTCGGGCAGGTCGGAGTCGACGCTGAGGTCGTACGCCCACTTATGCCGCTCTCGGCATAAATGCGCGTAGGCCTTGATCGTGTTCGGCGACTTCTCGATCGAGGTCAGATAGGCCAGGAACTGCTCGACCGGCTCGACAGGGACGTGTTCGTTCCCGAGCAGAGTCCATGACTCCGTCTCCGAGTCCGGCATGAGTACTCGTTGTACGCGCATTGAATCCCCCGCTTCCGTGCTGGACAGCGGAAGGTAATCGCATCCACCACGATGATCGGGAAGGAGTTAGCGCAGGTCATACACGTCAGAGACGGAGCCTTGAGGGCTCAAGATAACGAAGCCGAG
>NZ_JBQQBQ010000201.1:0-1333 GCF_052245915.1 Nonomuraea sp. 10N515B | reverse complement strand
CCGAAGCCGCCGGCGGAGTTGGCCGCATGCAGTCCACCGATGACCAGGCTGGTCAGCCCGAGCGCCAGGGCCGTGACGGCGCCGGCGCGCCGGTTGCCGACGCCGATACGACCCGCGGAGCGGGCTCGGGCCAGCCCGCCGATGACAACGCTGATCAGTCCCACCACGACGGCCACGCTGGGCAGCGTGCGCCCGGAGCCGATGTCGTAACCAGCGGCGGCGACGGAGAGCTGCACGGCCTCGGGTGCGGCGAGCAGGAGACGGACGGACATTGAGGATCCTTTCGATCATTCCGGGCGAGCCGGAGCATGGTGGATCGGCCTAGGCCGGTCGAGGCGCCGACGCGGAGCGCCTAGGAGGGTTTTCAGGTGTGATGCGGCGATGGGGGGGAACTGGCTTTCGGGGCCGTTCGGAACCGGGCATCTGTTCCGCAGAGCTATCGCCAGTTGCCGTTCTGTTCGACGAACGCCTGCCCGGTGATCGGCTTGCCCCGGTACCGTCCGGTGACGGTGGCCGCGCCCTCGTAAAGGCCGCCGAAAGCGCTCTGGAGTTCGTGTCCCGGCTTGGAGGTGACGGTCAGGCTGGTATCCAGCGAGGGGATGTTCACGATCCACCGCGTGCCGTACCGCTGGCCGCTGGTGGGGCTGGTCCAGAAGTCGGAAGTGGTGTCGGCGAGCGGATTCACCGCAACGACCTCGTGGGTTCCGTCGGGGCGCAGCACGGTCGCGTAGGGAAACTCGCTCCCCTCGGCGAACAGGTCCCAGAGGTTGACCCGGTCGCCGTTGGACAGCTGCACGGCCATCCAGGTCCATTTCTCCATGGTGCTCCAGTTCCAGGAGCCCCACTGGCGGTCCAACCACGACTCCCCGGTCACCGGGTAGGTGTGGTCCTTCACCTTGAGCGTTCCCTGCGTCGCCAGGCTGGGCAGGGAGTAGTAATAGCTCGTGCCGCCGAGGAAGGGGATCAGCCCGGTCCCGTTGTTGTACAGCACAGGTCCCTGCGCTTTGAGCGTCAGGTCGATTTCGCCGACCGGCAGCGTGGCGTGCAGACGCATCGCCTCCATGGGCCCGGACAGCGTCGCCGTCGGCGTGCGTATGTCCAGGTCGGTAGTGGAAAAGCTGGTCTGGTCGAGCGTGTAGCTCTTGCTTTCGGTGTAGAAGGCGCCGGTCGTCTTGTCAGTGATCGCGATCATGGCCTGCGGGTTGTTGCCGCCACCGATCGTGACCTGGTAGCCGAACCGGTGGCCACGGGCATTGACGTGGCCGACCAGGTACCACCATTCCTGGCGGGCGTCCGGATGCGCCGCCTGATCGGCCGGCAGATGCACGAACGT
>NZ_JBQQBQ010000200.1:0-1335 GCF_052245915.1 Nonomuraea sp. 10N515B | reverse complement strand
CCTGGTCCGCGCCGGGGCGAAGTTCCGCAAGGGCAAGCTCATCGAGCGGCCCGAGGAATCACCGGCTATCGAAGAGCAGTCGGCAGCCGCCTGAAAGATCTTGATCCACAGGTATTGACGATTCCTCCGTTTTCGTCGCTCACGCCTCAGTACTACATGAAGGTGACGTCCGCAGACGGCGCGGCCTCCTACCTGGAGGCGGAAATTGAGCACGATCCGTTAGCTGGTCAGGGCACTGGCTTGATCTGGGCTGGCAAGGGCTCGACGTCATACGCCTCTGGGTCCAACGCCTGGGTTCAGGTGCCGGCCGGAACGCTTACGGACGGCATGCTGATCCGCTGGCGGGTGCGCGGTGTCACCACTGCTGGCGTGTTGGGTGTGTGGTCGGACTGGCAATCGGCCAAGGTCGATGTGACCAAGCCCTCGGCGACCGCTCTGGGGCTGACGCCCGCCACCCAGGGAGCAGGTGGCTGGATCGTGTCGTCACTCACACCGTGGGTGTACGCGAAGGTCACCGACCCTAACAGTCGCTCCTCGTTCTTGAGCGTTGAAGTGGAGCATGACCCGGCCGCTGTGAGCCAGGGAAGCGGGCTGATCTTTACTGGTACTGGGACGCAGTCTTACAACTCCGGCTCCAATGCGTGGATTCAGATTCCCTCCGCCAAACTGCAGGATGGCTGGCTGGTGCGCTGGCGTGTCCAAGCCAAGACCGCCTCTGGTGTCGCTAGCCCCTGGACCGACTGGCAGATGGCCAAGATCGATCTGAACAAGCCGTCGGTGGAGGGCCTGGGGATGGACCCGGCGGTGCGGGGTACCGCATCGTGGACGGCGGCCACGCTGACGCCGTGGCTGTATGCGAAGGTGACCGATCACGAGAACCGGCCCATGTACCTCGGGGTCGAGGTTGAGCATGATCCAGCCGTGGCGGAGCAGGGCACGGGGCAGATCTACGCCGGGACGTCGACGACTTCGTACGCCACGGGGACGAACGCGTGGATAATGGTCCCGGCGGACAAGCTGAAAGACGGCTGGCTGTTCCGTTGGCGAGTCCGGGCGATCACCACTTCAGGCATGAGCGGCCCGTGGTCGGCTTGGCAATCGGCCAAGGTGAGCGCGTTGCCCTTCGAGACGTTCTCGCCGGCCAACAACTCCCAAGTCGGCACGCTGACGCCGGTGCTGTCGGCGAACGCTCGGCCGTTGAACGAGGCTCCGAGGTGTGTCAGAGAAAATGCACCAGATCGGGTCTTAAATACCCATCAGTCGCGGGAGGGGTTATAGGGGATCCTGGCGTAGTTCTCGCCGGGCTGCAACCCGGGCCTCGTGCGCGTCCTTCAG
>NZ_JBQQBQ010000199.1:0-1343 GCF_052245915.1 Nonomuraea sp. 10N515B | reverse complement strand
GGGTACGGCTTGCGCTCGCTCACCCGGCTATCCCAGCACAGGGCAGCCCGCCGACGGGCGGTAACGCTACAAATCCATCCGATCACACTGCGACATCATGGACTTCGCCTCGCGTAACGCCCTCTGACGATCGCTGCGGCGATTTGAGGCTCGGTTGCTTACGGCTTGCGACCCGCGACCAGCGCTCCCGGTTCCGGCAGCTTTCGGCGAACAGGCCAGAGGTCGCGCGAATCCGCGAGCAGCACTCCGACAGCGCATCGACGCTCCTTGTCGTCGCAGCGTATGTCGCTGCCGCCGTTGATCTTGACGGCGAACGTGTGTCAACGCAATGTCCACCCCACCCGTCTCATTCCGCCTGACCGGTCACGACCTGCAGCCAGAGATCGCGGGCAGCGGGGGCGGACATCCACGGGCTCTCGACGATGCCTGTGGAGCTTTCGTCCGGGATGCGGCGCACGAACCACAAGCCGGCCGCCGTACACAACTCGAACATCGGGAACGTACAGATGCAGGTGTGCTCGCGGACCCGCAGGCGGTCAGCGCGGGGAAAGCTTGGCGACCACTTCACCCGTACGGCATCTGCCTGCGGGTCCGCGACGTGCAGGCTGTGGTAGTCGAAGTGCGAGGGAGGAAGTCGTCTCACGACCCCACCGCCATCCGGCCCTGGTCATGTAGCAGGGACACGAAGGTCTCCGCGTCCTCCGCGCTCACCGTCTGCCGCAGCCCCTTGTCGATGTCGGCATCCCGCAGCCGGACACCGCGCCGGGTCGCATAGAACACGCCCGCATCACTGCGAAAGACCGACCAAGCAGGGAACGCCGCGCGAAGCACGTCGAGGTCATAGCTGGGTCTCACCATAAAGCCATGGTAGCTAGGCCTGTACAAGCCTGTCCATGCCATGCCAAGACATGGGCTGGAAGGAGCTGTATGTGCAGGTATTTCTATGGTTAGAGAGTGATTGAGTTCGAGCCCGATCGCTTCAGGTGGGAGCAGGTCGCCGACATACTCCGCCAGCGGATCAGCGACGGCACCTACCCGCCCAAGCACCTATTGTCCGAGGTGCGGCTGATGCAGGAGTTCGGCGTGGCCCGCGGCACGCTCCGCAAGGCCATGCAGCGACTGCGCGACGAAAAGCTCATCTACACGATCCCCAACCTGGGCAGCTTCGTCGGCCAGCGCACCGAGTCCAGCACTACCAGCGACAATCCCTCCAGCAACTAACGGGGCTTCGCCCCAGCCCGACGAGGCATCGGGGTTGTGGCTGAGGTGGGGGCTCCGGCTGGCGACGAAACGGTGACACGATGTGCCCGTTCATGTGCCGCATGTAGCGGTGGAGTAGCCCT
>NZ_JBQQBQ010000198.1:0-1386 GCF_052245915.1 Nonomuraea sp. 10N515B | reverse complement strand
TTTGGTGTGTGACACCCCCATTCGAGATCCCTAGCGTTGATCTCATGACGACATGGACACCGTTCTTCTTCATTGATGTCTTCGCTGAGCGCCCGCTGACCGGTAACCCGCTGGCGCTGGTGCCGGACGCGGACGGATTGACTGTGGACCAGATGCGCGCCATCGCCCGCGAGTTCAACCAATCCGAGACCACCTTCCTGCTCCAGCCCACCCAACCCGGTGCCGCGCGGCGGCTGCGGTCGTTCACTCCGATCGGCGCCGAAGTCGACGGTGCCGGCCACAACGCGCTCGGAGCCTGGCTGTGGCTCGCCGACCAGGGACTGACCGGAGACGAACCGTCACGGACACTGATGCAGGAGATCGGCGCGGACGTGCTGCCGGTCGAGGTCGTCCGCCAGCCCGGGCGAGGTGCCCGGATTGTGATGGAGCAGTCCACACCCGTGTTCGGGCCCGTGGTCGAGGACGCACGTCGCCTCGCTGCCGCACTCGGACTCAGGCCCGAGAACCTTTCACCTGATCAGCCGGCGCAGGTCGTCTCCACAGGAGTTGCCCACTTGCTCGTCCCGCTGGTCGATCGCCCGGCGGTCGACGGCACCGCCGTCGAGCCTCGGGCCTTGGCTGCGATCCTGGCCGAAGCGGGCGCCGAAGGCTGCTACGTCTACACCAGCGCACCCGGAGAGCCCAAGGCGGACGCCTACAGCCGGTTCTTCAATCCCACCGTGGGCATCGTCGAGGATCCGGCCACCGGCACGGCCGCGGGCCCGCTCGCCGCCCAGCTCACTCGTACACAACGGCTCCATGGGGGTCTGGTCGTCATCGAGCAAGGCCATGAGCTCGGGCGGCCCAGCCGGATCCAGGTCGAGGTCAACGGCGACCGGGTACGGATCTCCGGATCCGGGATCGTCACAGGTCGCGGAGAACTCAGGCTCGCATGAAACCGGGAAGGACCACGATGACCGTCGACAATCTCACCTCCACTGACCTGACGCATCTACGCCGCTGCATCGAGCTCGCCACCCAAGCCCTCGAGGCGGGCGACGACCCGTTTGGATCCGTTCTCACCGACGCCGACGGAGCCGTCCTGGCCGAGGACCGCAACCGCGAGGCCACCGCCAATGACCCGACCGCCCACCCCGAGATCGCCCTATCCCGGTGGGCGGCAGCGAACCTCACGCCACGGCAGCGATCAACTGCCACGGTATACACGTCGGGCGAGCACTGCCCGATGTGCTCGGCGGCTCATGCCTGGGTCGGGCTGGGCCGGATCATCTACATCCACTCCGCCGCACAACTCGTCGAGTGGCGCACAGCGCTCGGGCGCCCCGCCTCACCCGTGCGGAGCCTGCCGATCACCGAGATCGCACCCGACATCCCTGTCATAGGGCC
>NZ_JBQQBQ010000197.1:0-1389 GCF_052245915.1 Nonomuraea sp. 10N515B | reverse complement strand
TTGGTGGGCTTGTTGTTGGAGTGGCGGCGCTCGTAGGTGAACGCCATGGTGTTGCCGTTCTTGTCGACGATCGCGGACTGGAAGCCCTCCTCGTCGAAGAAGAACTGGGTGCGGTCCGGCTTGGTGAACACCCACTGGCGGGCCGGGTCACGCGAGTAGCGGTCCGGCAGGCTGGCCGACTCCGGGACGCGTTGCAGGTACAGGTGCACGCCGCGGGGGTGGACGTAGTCGCAGGTGTTGGGCAGGCAACTGGTGTTGCCGTGGGTGTCCAGCGTCCACACGTGCGTGGTGCCGTCGCCGTCGGTCAGGCGGACCTGGGTGGGCCATTTCTGGCCGGGCGGGTGGAACTGCAGCTGCGAGCCCAGTTTGGCCAGCGTGGACGTCTGCAAGCTCCAGCCGTAGCCGAGGGAGGCGGTGCTGGTGTCCAGGCTGTTGTAGGTCATCCGGGCGAAGGTCTGCGGGCCGCGGGAGGGGTTGGAGAAGGCGTTGTAGCCCCACACCACGTTGCCGGCATACAAGTTGGCCAGCGCGGAGCCGCCGGCGCCGGTGTTCTTGCCGGTGTAGGCGTAGAACTTCTCCAAACCGAGCAAATCCGAGGTGGGGGAGTCGAGGCGGATCTGCTGCGGCAGCTGCGGCAGCTGGTGGGTGGCCGACTTCCAGTTGTTGGTGACGGTGTCCTGCACGTCCCACACCAGCTGAGCACCCTCGGCCAGGTTCCCGACCGCCGCCGGCGCCTTGACGGCGGCGTCCACCGTGGCGGCGGCGCCCGGCTCCAGGTCATACGGCAGGCTGGTCTTCAGCTGGGTGTCGGGGGTGGAGATGTCGGTGCCGTCCGGCAGTTTCCAGTGGTAGGACAGCTTGGTGGAGGCGGCCGGCCAGGGCTGGGTGGTGGTGTTCTTCACCATCACCGCCACGCTGGTGGTGGCGCCGGCGTCCAGCCGCTCGGGGGTGCCGGGCGCGTAGAACGAGGTGACCGCGGCCTGGTCGGCGTAGGTGACGGCCAGTTTCGGCCGCAGCAGCGGCTCATCGGTCTCGGTGGCCAGGAACTGCGCCGACTGCTTGGCCGCCCCCGCCTCGTCGGCGATCTTGACCAGCAGGCCGTGGTTGGCCGCGGGGGTGGCGGTCCAGGCCTTGGCGGCGTCGGTGACCGTCCACTGCCGCCAGCCGGCGCTGTCGGACAGCCCGGAGACGGTGCCGAGGGCGGTGGCGTCGAAGTCGCCGCCCGGGCTGGTCCACGGGCTGGTCCAGGTCGCCGCCTCGTCGGAGGCATTGGTGAGCTTGTGGGCGGTGAAGGAGGCGCCGGTGCCGGTGGCGGTGGCCTGCCACAGCGACAACCGCGCGTCGGCAATCTGCGCGCCGGCCGGGATCTGCTCGGTGTAGTCGCCGAAC
>NZ_JBQQBQ010000196.1:0-1397 GCF_052245915.1 Nonomuraea sp. 10N515B | reverse complement strand
TACCTTCCCGAATCATCTGATCATGGTTTCGAGATAGGCCGACGCGCCAACGTCGGTCGGGAAGGCACACCCGTGCCGCTTACCGTAGTGCCCGAGCTGCCCGCTGACGACCGCTCCCCGGCAGGCTCCTCGTTGATCGACCAGATCGTCCGCGAGGGTGCCCGCAAGATGCTCGCCGCCGCCCTGCAGGCCGAGGTGGACGCCTACATTGCCGCCTTCGCCGACGAACGCGACGAGGCCGGTCGTCGCCTGGTTGTACGCAACGGCTCCCACACCCCGCGCGAGATCCTCACCGCGGCCGGCGCGATCGAAGTCAAAGCGCCGCGGGTCAACGACAAACGCATCGACGAGGAGACGGGCGAGCGCCGACGCTTCACCTCGGCGATCCTGCCCGCCTGGTGCCGTAAGACGCCACAGATCAGCGAGGTGCTGCCGCTGCTGTATCTGCACGGCCTGTCCTCGGGCGACTTCGTGCCCGCCCTGGGCCAGTTCCTCGGCAGCTCGGCGGGCCTGTCGGCGTCGGTCATCACCAAGCTGACCGAGACCTGGAAGGGTGAGCAGCGCGTCTTCGCTGAGCGTGACCTGTGCGAGGTGGACTACGTCTACCTGTGGGTGGATGGCATCCACGTCAACATCCGGTTGGAGGAGCACAAGCTGTGCCTGCTCGTGATGATCGGCGTGCGGGCCGACGGTCATAAGGAGCTCGTCGCGCTGAGCGACGGTTACCGGGAGTCGGCTGAGTCGTGGGCCGATCTGCTGCGCGATGCCAAGCGGCGCGGGATGCGCGCGCCGGTGCTCGCGATCGGGGATGGCGCGCTGGGGTTCTGGTCGGCGCTGGGCGAGGTATTTCCGCAGGCCCGGCCCCAGAGGTGCTGGTTTCACAAGATTGCGAATGTGTTGGGGGCCATGCCGAAGTCCGCGCACCCGGCTGCCAAGAAGCATCTGGCCGAGATCTGGAACGCCGAGGACAAAGAGCACGCCGAACGCGCGGTGAAGGAGTTCCAGGCCGCCTACGCCGCCAAGTACCCCAAGGCGGTGGCCAAGGTGGTCGACGACCTCGACGAACTGCTCGCCTTCTACGACTACCCGGCCGAACATTGGGTGCATCTGCGCACCACCAACCCCATTGAATCGACCTTCGCCACCGTCCGCCACCGCACCAAGGTCACCAAGGGGCCGGGTTCGCGCGCCGCCGGGCTGGCCATGGCCTTCAAACTCATCGAGTCGGCGCAGAAACGTTGGCGCGCGGTCAACGCACCCCACCTTGTCGCCCTGGTCCGCGCCGGGGCCACGTTCGTCAAGGGCAAGCTCGTCGAGCGGCCCGAGGAATCACCGACGATCGGGGGTAAGTCGAAAGCTGCTTAAGAAACTTGATCCACAGGTCTTGACGATTGCTC
>NZ_JBQQBQ010000195.1:0-1401 GCF_052245915.1 Nonomuraea sp. 10N515B | reverse complement strand
GGGACTGCTTGGGGTCCTGCTGTGGTCCTGCCACCTGCTCCAACCTCTTCCAACGGGTGATCAAACTACCCGCGGCTGATAGGTGTTTCGGACCGGGACTGGTTCATTAGCTCTGACGCGGATGGGAGCCGACTTCACCACCGGCTGTTCTCCCACATCACCCTCAACTGGCGTGGCAGGCCGTTGACCAGCCATGAGGTGGTGGTCAACACCATCGCCGCCACCCGCACCAGCGGCGGGCTCCGGGTGGAGGCCGTCTTGGACCCCGGCGACTACCCGACCGGTGTCGCGATCAGCAAGGACCGCTTCGCCGCCCTGCCGCTGGAGCGGCACGCCACCCACGGCAGCTGGAACTACACGCTGCACCCCGCATCCACCGATGAGTCCAGCCCGGATCGACCCGTCGGCGAGACCCAAGGACCCGCGCAACGGCGCCAGGCCATGCTCGCCCGGCTGGCCAACCCTCTCCTGACCGGCATGAGCCCGGCCCAGCTCAAGCAGCTGGCCGCCATCCTCGCTCCGGCCCAAGCCGCCCGCACCCAGGAACGACACAGCCGGCAACGCGGCGGCCGGGCCCGGCGAGCCACCGGCAAGCTACGCGTCAAACCGCTGTTCGACGACGCGGCCCGCCTCCTGCTCACCCTGCTCTACCAGCGGCAGGTCTGCTCCATGAAGGTGCTGGCGGACCTGCTGGAGGTCACTGATACCTGCATCGCCGACCTGGTGAAGGAAACCCGCAGAGTCTTGGAAGACCACGGCCACCACGCCGGAACCGCGCAGGTCCGCTTCACCAAACCCGCCGCTCTCCTCGACTTCCTAGACACCGACCAGCGCCCCGCACGAGCCGCGATCATCGACCGGCTGTCCCACCCAGTTCTGACCGGGCTCACCCGCGACGAACTTCGCCTGCTCACCCAACGCCTCGCCGCATCGCAAGTCGCTCAGGGCGAGCGCCTCGGCTACCAGCGGCGAGGCGGTCCCCGCCAATCCGGGACCAGGTCCGGCGTCTTCCCCCAGAAGATCAGCAATAGCGAACGCGTCCTACTGACTATCCTCTACCAGCGGAAACTCTGCACCATGGAGGTCCTGACCGATGCTCTGGGCGATGTCTGCAGATCCTCCATCGGCAACGTCATCCGCGAAACGCGGCCCCTGCTCCAGCAAGCAGGCCACATTCCCACCGCCGCGCCCATCCGATACCGCACTGCGGACGATCTGCTTGCCGCAGTGCCAGACGACCACGACACGCCGACAACTTGATCTTTTACGGCTTCTGTGAAACCAGCACCTCTGCGCTCTGGCCTGGGGAAACACCTCACCCAGCGCGCCCCAGAATCCGAGCGCACCATCACCGACGGCCAGCACCGGCGCCCGCATCCCCCGCCGCGCACAGTCACGCAA
>NZ_JBQQBQ010000194.1:0-1412 GCF_052245915.1 Nonomuraea sp. 10N515B | reverse complement strand
TTCGTCGAGCACCTCGGGCGCTGCGTCTACACCGGCATCTACGAGCCGGGGCACCCGACGGCCGACGAGGACGGCTTCCGCCGCGACGTGCTGGACCTGACCAGGGAGCTGGGCGTCTCCACGGTCCGCTACCCGGGCGGCAACTTCGTCTCCGGCTACCGGTGGGAGGACGGCATCGGGCTCAAGGAGCAGCGTCCGCGCCGGCTCGACCTGGCCTGGCACAGCACCGAGACGAACGAGGTCGGCGTCGATGAGTTCGCGCGCTGGTGCCGCAAGGCCAGCGTCGAGCCGATGATGGCGATCAACCTCGGCACCCGCGGCATCGAGGCGGCGCTCGACCTGCTGGAATACTGCAACCACCCGTCCGGCACCGCGCTGTCGGACCTGCGTGCCGCCAACGGCGCCAAGGAGCCGCACGGGATCAGGATGTGGTGCCTGGGCAACGAGATGGACGGCCCCTGGCAGACCGGGCACAAGACGGCCCGCGAGTACGGCAGGCTCGCCGCCGAGACCGCCCGCGCCATGCGCATGGTGGAGCGGGATCTGGAGCTGGTGGCCTGCGGCAGCTCCAGCTCCTCCATGCCGACCTTCGGCGCCTGGGAGGCCGAGGTGCTGGAGGAGACCTACGACCTGGTGGACTACATCTCCTGCCACGCCTACTACGAGGAGAAGGACGGCGACCTCGGCAGCTTCCTGGCCTGCTCGACCAATATGGAGTACTTCATCCGCTCGGTCGTGGCCACCGCCGACCACGTCGGCGCCAGGCTCAAGTCGCGCAAGCGCATCGACCTCTCCTTCGACGAATGGAACGTCTGGTACCTGTCGCGCTTCCAGAACGCCGAGCCCCCCGCCGACTGGCCGGTCGCGCCGCCGCTGCTGGAGGACCACTACCACCTGGCCGACGCGGTCGCGTTCGGCGGCCTGCTCATCACGCTGCTGCGCAACAGCGACCGGGTGACCGCCGCCTCGCTGGCGCAACTGGTGAACGTGATCGCACCGATCATGACCGAGCCCGGCGGGCGGGCGTGGAAGCAGACCACGTTCCACCCGTTCGCACAGGCGTCCAGGCTCGCGGCGGGCGACGTGCTGCGGATCGAGCCGGTGTCGCCGACGTACGAGACGGCCGAGTTCGGCGAGGTGCCGCTGCTGCACGCCGTGGCCACACACACCGCCGAGGGCACGACGGTGTTCGCGGTCAACCGCTCCACCGACGGGCCGCTGTCCCTGGAGATCGACGCGCGAGCCCTCGGCGGCAAACGGATCATCGAGGCCACCACGCTGACGGACGCCGACGTCTACGCCCGCAACACGGCCGACGACCCGGACCGCGTCACACCGAAGCCGAACGCGGACGTCGAGCACGACCCGATGCGCGTCCTGCTGCCCCCGGTCTCCTGGAACGTGATCAGGCT
>NZ_JBQQBQ010000193.1:0-1421 GCF_052245915.1 Nonomuraea sp. 10N515B | reverse complement strand
CGGCCGCGCCCATGGAGGTGGTGTTTGAGAAGGTCACCCGTAATCGGTGACTATTAGGAAGCAATCGCCTCAATAGTCACTTTAGCATCGTTTGTCTTGTTTTTGGAATCGGATGAATCGGTGTTCTTGCGACACTCGGCGAGGACCTCCAGCCCCATGTAGCGGCGCTGTTCGGTCCACTCGTCGTTCTGCTCGGCCAGCACCGCGCCGACGAGCCGGATGATCGAGTCGCGGTTGGGGAAGATGCCGACCACGTCGGTCCGCCTCCTGATCTCCTTGTTCAGGCGCTCCTGGGGGTTGTTGCTCCACGTCTGACGCCAGACGGCCTTGGGGAAGGCGGCGAAGGCCAAGATGTCCTCGCGGGCCTCGTCCAGATGCTCGGCCGCCTTCGGGTACTTGGCCTCCAGCGCCTGCACGACATGACGATGCTGGGCATAGACCGACTCGGCGTCAGGCTGCTCGAAGACGGTGCGCAGCATGGTGGCCACCCACGGCTGGGCCGACTTCGGAACGCGCGTGATCAAGTTTCGCGCGTAGTGGGTTCGACACCTCTGCCATGACGCGCCCGGCAAGGTGGAGGCGATCGCGTCACGCAGCCCGGCGTGGCAGTCGGAGGTCACCATCAGCACGCCGGACAGGCCGCGGGCGACCAGGCCACGCAGGAACGCCAGCCAGCCCGCGCCGTCTTCGCTGGAGACGACGTCCAGGCCGAGGATCTCGCGCTGCCCGTCGGCGTTGACGCCGGTGGCGACCAGGGCGTGCACGCTCACCGTCCGGCCGCCCTCGCGGACCTTCTGGGTCAGCGCGTCGATCCAGATGAAGGTGTACGGGCCGGCGTCCAGCGGCCGGGACCGGAACTGCTCGACCATCGCGTCGAGTTCGGTGGCCATCGCCGAGACCTGCGACTTCGACAACGAGGTGATGCCCATCGCCTCGGCCAGCTTCTCCACCCGCCGCGTCGACACCCCGAGCAGATAGCTGGTGGCCACCACACTGGTCAGCGCCCGCTCGGCCCGGCGTCGCTTGTCCAGCAGGAAGTCCGGGAAGTAGGAGCCCTGCCGTAGCCGGGGCACAGCCAGTTCGATGCTCCCGGCGCGGGTGTCCCACGGCCGGGTGCGGTAGCCGTTGCGGGTGTTGACCCGCTCGCTGCTGACCTCGCCGTAGCCGGCGCCGCACAGCTGCTCGACCTCGGCGTCCATCATCCGCTGGGCGAACTCGCGGATCATCGTCCGGAGCAGGTCCGGGCTCGCCGCGGCGAGGGTGTCTTCCAAGTACTCCCCGGCAGCGGGCACAATGTCATTGACGGCCACTTCGTCCCCTTCGTGTTGATATGAGCGAATCGAAGGATTACGGAGTGGCCGTCTCTTGTCACATGGATCTCACCCGTACCAGTCCAAGGCTTGATCACCCGCACACCATCT
>NZ_JBQQBQ010000192.1:0-1435 GCF_052245915.1 Nonomuraea sp. 10N515B | reverse complement strand
GGGGCCGAGAAGGCGCTCATCCCGTCACCGTCCCAGCGCCCGCGCGGCGCGAAGAAGCGTGCGTGTGCACCCACCAGGCGAGTGGAAGTGCGATCAGCACCACCGCCTGGATCGCGAGCAACGCCGGAACGATGCCCCAACGGTCTGCCACCAGGCCGGCTCCCAGGGCGACGAGCGCGTAGAGCACGCTGCCGAGCAGCGACGCAATCGAACCCATTGTCGCGCGTTCCCGGTCGGTGAACTCGCGCTGCAGCAACGTCTGCTGGGCGATTGTCGACATGCCGTAGGCCGGTGACCCAAGCAGCACGGGCGAAAATACCGTCGGCTTGACCAGCGCCACGACGTTCGCCACGTTGTCGAACAGCTCACCGAACAGCAGAGTGCGGGCCGCGCCCACCCGGCCGATCATCCAACCACTGACGCGGAAGCCGACGAAGGCCACGCCATGGCCGAAGGTGCGCCACAGGCCCAGCGCCCAGAGCGGCCACAGCCCTGCCACGAAAACAGGCGACAACTGGGCCGCGCTTTCGCTGCTGTAACGAAGCGCCGACACCAGAGTCATCCGGCGGAGCACCGGATTACGGCGGATGCCGCGCAGGGCCGATCCGAGATGCACCAGCACGTTCGACGCCAGCGGGCCGTGCACCCGCGGTTCCCGGACCCGCAAGGCGACGAGCACGCACAGCACCTGCGGCACGACCGACAGCACGACCACCACACGCAGCGACCACGCGCCGGCGACCACGCCACCTATGGCTGCCGCCAGTGCGAGCGCGATCTGGAACATCGAGTTCACCCGGCCCGAGTGCCGGGGGAACTCCTCCTCCCGGCCGGCTTCGAGCAACGTGTCGTAGAGCAAAGACTCGTTGTTGCCGCTCCACAGTGAGGTCGCCAATCCCTCCAGCACAACAGCTGCCAGGAGGAGGCCGTAGCCCGAAGCGCCGGCGTACCCGAGATGGGCGGCCACCATGACGACAGCACCGGCGATCATCGTGCCGCGTCGGCCCAGGCGGTCGGAGAGCACCCCGGTAGGGACTTCGAACGCTGCCGAAGACAGCATCTTCACCGCCAGGAGGCTGGCGGCAGCGGTGTACGAGCCGGTGACTTGCGCGAAGTAGATGACCATAATCGGCCCGTACATGCGGAAGTCGCCGAAGAAGTTGAACCAGCTCAGCAGGCGGACATTCCGGTTGACAGTCTGATCAGCGGAGTTCGGAGCGGGCGGAGCTGACCTCGACCGTGAAGATTTCCTGCCGAACGGGGCAGCGATCAGGCGTTCGACCAGGACACGTACACGGAGCAGTGAAGCATGACGAGCGGACACAGCAGAACTCCCGGAAAGGCGAACGGAGACGCCAAACAGCGCCAAGGGCCGGTGACACGTGTCACCTCGCCCCGGCGACCGGGATGTGTGCTGACTTTGCTGCTACACGCG
>NZ_JBQQBQ010000191.1:0-1442 GCF_052245915.1 Nonomuraea sp. 10N515B | reverse complement strand
AGAGGGCGGTCCGCGGGTCTATGCCCCTGATGTCGCAGTGTGATCGAGCGAATCTGTAGCGTTATGCCTAGCTGGTAGGCATGGATGTGCTGAGATGGCCGGGTGAGTGAACGCAAGCCGTACGCGAGCGACTTATCCGATGAGCGGTGGGCCTTGATCGAGCCGGTGATCATGGCGTGGAAGGCCGCGCACCCCTCGGTCAGCGGCCATCAGGGCAAATACGAGATGCGGGAGATCGTTAACGCGATCCTGTATCAGAGCCGGACCGGCTGCCAGTGGAGCTTGCTGCCCCATGACCTGCCACCTCGCAGCGCGGTCATGTACTACTACACCGCCTGGCGTAAGGACGGCACCGACAAGGCCATCCACGACCTGCTGCGCTTGCAGGTGCGGGAGAAGAAGGGACGATTAGCCGACCCCAGCCTGGTGGTGCTCGACACCCAGAGCGTGCGCGCCGCGGCCGGCGTCCCGAAGGCCACGACCGGCCGGGATGCGGCCAAGAAGGTACCGGGTCGCAAGCGTGGACTGGCCGTGGACGTGCTGGGCCTGGTCATCGCGGTGGTGGTCGCGGCAGCTTCGATCCACGACAACGCCATCGGTAACGCCTTGCTGGACCGGGTCGCCGCCGCCACTGCCCACGGCAGCGTCCAGACCGCCCTGGTCGACCAAGGGTTCAAGAACAGCGTGGTCGCCCACGGCGCCACCCACGACATCAACGTGAAGATCGTCGAGCGGAACCCCGCCGAGGCCGGGTTCGTCCCTCAGCCCAAGCGGTGGGTGGTAGAGCAGACCTACGGCACGATATCCCTGCACCGGCGCCTGGTACGCGACTACGAACACGATCAGGCCAGCTCCGAGTCACGGGTGTACTGGGCGATGACCGATGTGATGTCCCGTCGGCTGACCGGCCCTTCCACTCCTGCCTGGCGCGACACGTGAGCGCCCCGGACTCCGGCGCGTGGCTGCTGGACCGGATCGACGCCCGAGAGAAGGCGCTGACCGGCCACATCGAACAGATCCAAGCCCAGATCGAGGAGTTGACCGCCCGCCTGCGGGACCTCGACCAGGACCTCGATCATCTGCAGATCACCCGCAAGACCTTGCTCGTCCTCGCCGACCAGCCCGGTCCGGCGTCCCCGCCGCCACCGGCTCCCGCAGTGCCCGACCATCCCGCCTACCAGCAGATTCTCACCCTCATGGCCGATATCGGCCAGCCCTCACGAGCGCGTGACCTCTGCATGGCCCTGGATCTGCCCCTGGCGCGTAAGAACATCGAGAACACCCGCGCCAAGCTCAAGCGCCTGGTCAACCTGGGCATTCTCGTGGAGATCGAGCCGGGATTGTTCGCTCAGCCACGTCCATAGCCCGGCAACGAGCCCGTGACCAGCCCTCCTCATGCAGCGCAAGCGATCAAAGGGACATCAACTCGCGAACCGCCCTCT
>NZ_JBQQBQ010000190.1:0-1444 GCF_052245915.1 Nonomuraea sp. 10N515B | reverse complement strand
GAGGAATCGTCAATACCTGTGGATCAAGATCTTTCAGGCGGCTGCCGACTGCTCTTCGATAGCCGGTGATTCCTCGGGCCGCTCGATGAGCTTGCCCTTGCGGAACTTCGCCCCGGCGCGGACCAGGGCGACCAGGTGGGGTGCGTTGACCGCGCGCCAGCGGGCCTGAGCCGACTCGATCAGTTTGAAGGCCATCGCGAGCCCGGCAGCGCGTGAGCCTGGCCCCTTGGTCACCTTGGTGCGGTGCCGGACCGTGGCGAAGGTGGACTCGATCGGGTTGGTGGTGCGCAGATGCACCCAGTGCTCCAGCGGATAGTCGTAGAAGGCGAGCAGTTCGTCGAGGTCGTCGACGACCTTGGCGACCGCCTTGGGGTACTTGGCGCCGTAGGCGGCCTGGAAGTCCTTGACCGCGGCCTGGGCGTGCTCTTTGTCCTCGGCGTTCCAGATGTCGGCCAGGTGCTTCTTGGCGGCAGGGTGGGCCGACTTCGGGAGCGCCCCCAGGACGTTAGAGATCTTGTGAAACCAGCACCTTTGCTCCTTGGCCTGCGGAAACACCTCCCGCAGCGCCGACCAGAACCCGAGCGCGCCGTCCCCGATCGCCAGCACCGGCGCCCGCATCCCACGCCGCTTGGCATCGCGCAGCAGATCAGCCCACGACTCGGTGGACTCGCGGTAGCCGTCGGTCAGGGCAACGAGCTCTTTACGGCCGTCGGCGCGCACGCCGATCATCACCAGCAAGCACAGCTTGTGCTCCTCCAGCCGGATGTTGACGTGGATGCCATCGACCCACAAGTAGACGTAGTCGACACCGGACAGGTCTCGGCCGGCGAACGCGCGCTGCTCGGCCTTCCACTGCTCGGTGAGCTTGGTGATCACGGCCGCGGACAGGCCCGCTGTCGAGCCGAGGAACTGCCCCAGCGCCGGCACGAAGTCTCCGCTGGACAGCCCGTGGAGGTACAGCAACGGCAGCACCTCGCTGATGGAGGGGGTCTTGCGCGCCCAGGCGGGCAGGATCGCCGAGGAGAACCGCTTGCGCTCGCCCGTCCCCTCGTCGATGCGTTTGTCGTTGACCCGCGGAGCCTTGACCTCGATCGCACCGGCCGCAGTGAGAATCTCGCGCGGCTGGTGGTAGCCGTTGCGCACGACCAGGCGCCGGCCCGCCTCGTCGCGCTCGTCGGCGAAGGCGGCGATATAGGCGTCCACCTCGGCCTGCAACGCGGCGGCGAGCATCTTGCGGGCGCCCTCGCGGACGATCTGATCGATCAGCGAAGACGAGGACGGCGTCAGGGCGTGGTCGTCAGCAGGCGGCTCGGGCACTACGGTAAGCGGCACGGGTGTGCCTTCCCGACCGACGTTGGCGCGTCGGCCTTATCTCGAAACCACATCGGATGATCCGGGAAGGTACACCCCTTCCCGGCAGATCCACAGGTTTCGATCATTCCTC
>NZ_JBQQBQ010000189.1:0-1454 GCF_052245915.1 Nonomuraea sp. 10N515B | reverse complement strand
GACCGGGAACGCGCGGACGAGTGGGCAGATCAGCTGGAGGACCTCCTGGTAGAGGTGGGGTCGATCTTCCCTCGGGCTGATTTGCGGCGGCGGGCGGCTGCCTGTGTGCGGGGCCTGCTGGGGCCGTTATCGCGGAAGAATGGCTGGCAACTGGCTGAGTACGCCGGGGACTTCCACCCCCACAACCAGCAGCATCTGCTCTACCGCGCCCAATGGGACGTCGATGAGCTGCGCGATTTTGTCCGCCGCTACGTGGTTCAGGGTTTGGACGAGGGCGGGGCCGGTCTGGGACCGGGTGGCGCGGGCGTGCTGGTGATCGATGAGACCGGGTTCTCGAAGAAGGGCCGCGCCTCGGCAGGGGTAGCTCGCCAGTTCACCGGATCGCTGGGAGGGGTCTTCCCGTGCCAGGTCGGGGTGATGGCGGCCTGGGCCACCGCCGCCGGGCAGGCGCTGATTGACCGCGAGTTGTATCTGCCCAAGGAGTGGACCGATGATCGTGCACGCTGCCGCGCCGCGCACATTCCTGATCAGGTGGAGTTCGCCACCAAGGCGCGGCAGGCCGAGCAGATGATCGACCGGATCCTGCCCGATCTCCCCGAAGGCCGGGTGTGGGTGGCCGCCGATGAGGTGTACGGGCGTGACGGGGCCTTCCGCGCCTTCCTGGAAAAGCACCGGCTGCCGTACGCGGTGACGGTACAGGCCAACCAGAGCGTGCTGCCACGCCCGGGCTGGCGGCATATTGCCCGGCTGGTGGAGCGGGCCGCTGCCGAGGAGGACTGGCAGGAATTGCCCGCCGGCCCCTCCCAGACCGACAGCCGGTCCTGGCAGTGGTGGGTACGGCGCATCCCCGACCCTGACAGTGCGGTTGGGGGCGAGGCCTGGGCCCGCTGGATCATCGCCCGGCGTCGTCCCGAGCAGCCTCAGGATCGGGACTACTACCTGGCCTGGGGACCAGTGCACACCTCGCTGGAGGACCTCGTCTGCGTGCCCGGGGCGCGATGGCGGGTGGAAGATGCGCTGCGATTGGCCAAGTCGGCCTGCGGGCTGGCCGATTACGAGGTGCGCGCCTATCACTGCTGGTACCGGCACATCACCCTGGCTATGCTCGCGGCCGCCTTCCTGGCCGTTCAAGACGCCCGCACCGACCGCGAACCGGACGACCACGCCGCGCCGGCCTCCCAGAGAGGGGGAGGCACGCCGTCCCAGCAATAACCCCCGCCTCATCCGGTTTACCGCCTATGAGATCCGCCGCCTGCTGGTCCTCACCCAGCCGCAGCCCCCGCACACCGAACGACTGCGGCACGGCTTGGCCTGGTCTCACTGGCGGCGCAGGCATCAAGCCGTGGCCCGACACCATCACCGGCAGCGCAACCACGCCCGCGCTGTCGCACGCCCGCCACCCGCGGCATCCCAGCAAACTGCCACAAAGTCAGCGATCTACGACTGAAGGGCTA
>NZ_JBQQBQ010000188.1:0-1458 GCF_052245915.1 Nonomuraea sp. 10N515B | reverse complement strand
TCACGCCCCACCGGACCGGTCTGGAGCACCGCCTCGAACAGCGCCGCCACCAACTCCTCCACCGGACCACGCGGCGCCACCCGCACCGGCTCGACCACACCGGCCGGCTCGGGCAGGGCCGACCTGTCGAGCTTGCCGTTGGCGTTGGTCGGGAGCTCGTCCAAGAAGGTGAGGGTGGCGGGGACCATGTGGTCGGGCAGCCGCTCGTGCAGGAGGGCGCGGAGTTCTGCGGGTTCCGGCGTGACGTCACCCGACGGCACGACATAGGCGGCGAGGACGCCGCGAACGGGCTGCACCACCGCGGTGCGGACGGCCGGATGCTCGGCGAGGAGCGACTCGATCTCGCCGGGCTCGACCCGCATGCCGCGGATCTTCACCTGGTTGTCCATGCGGCCGAGGTAATCGACCTCGCCGCTGGGGAGCCACCTGGCCAGATCGCCGGTGCGGTAGAGGCGAGCGCCGGGCGGGCCGTAGGGGTCGGGCACGAACTGCCGCGCCGTCAGCCCCGGCCGGCCGGCGTACCCCTCGGCCAGGCCGATGCCCGCGATGCACAGCTCGCCGGGGGTGCCGATGGGCACCCTGCGCAGGTCGGCGTCGAGGATCTCGATCCTGATCCCCCTGATCGGGGCGCCGATCGGGGTTTGCGTCTCACCCGGCTCGCACTTGTGCCAGGTCACCTCGATGGCGGCCTCGGTGGGGCCGTACAGGTTGTGCAGCTCCGCGCCGGGCAGCCGGGTGTGGAGGCGTTCGGCCAGCACGGCAGGCAGCGCCTCCCCCGAGCAGATCACCCTGCGCACGGAGGGCAGGTCCAGCTTCGGCTCGTCCAGCAGAGCGTCCAGCATGGACGGGACGAAGTGAATGGTGGTGACGTCGTGCTGGGCGACGAGCCGGGCCAGTGCGGCCGGATCGCGGTGTGCGTCCGGCGGGGCCACCACGAGGCCGGCGCCGGCGATGAGCGGCCAGAACAGCTCCCAGACCGACACGTCGAAGGTGAAGGTGGTCTTGAGCATGACCCGGTCGCCGGCCGTGAGCGTGAAGGCGTGGTCGGTCCAGGTCAGCCGGTTGACGATCGCCTCGTGGGAGACGAGGACGCCCTTGGGGGTGCCGGTGGAGCCGGAGGTGTAGATCAGGTAGGCGGGCGCCCTGGGCGGGATCTTCAGCGCCAGTGGCACGCCCTCCTCCGCCGTCTCAGGACTTGTCGTGATGAAGCCAGGGAAGCGGTCCGGCTCCTCGGTGATCACGACTCGCGCCCTGCCGTCCGTGGCCATGAACACCAGCCGCTGGTCGGGGTAGCCGGGGTCGAGCGGCAGGTACGCCGCTCCCGCCGCAACCGCGGCGTGCACGGCCACCACCAGGTCGACGCTGCGCGGCAGGCACACGCCCACCACGTCGCCCACCCGCACACCACGCTCACGCAAGGCTCTGGCCAGCGCGTTGACCCGCCCGCCGAACTCGGCG
>NZ_JBQQBQ010000187.1:0-1461 GCF_052245915.1 Nonomuraea sp. 10N515B | reverse complement strand
AGATCTTGGAGTTCGGCTGCGTAACTCGATGTAGTTGACTCATCGTCATCGTGTGACCTGTTCTCTCACCTACGATCTGGTCGTGTCCTGGGATGCGGAGCTGAGCGCGTTAACCGAGCGGATCGCGGGGCCGATGTTCACCCGGCCTGAGCCACGCTCAACGTTCGGCGACCTGGTCCGCGCTCTGCTGGCCGACGTCCCTCGGAAGAACTCCTGGCAGCTGGCCGACCACATCGGCCACATCAAGGCCCACCGGTTCGAGTGGCTGCTGAACGGAGCCAAGTGGGACGCCGATGCTCTGCGCGATGAGGTACGCGCCTACGTGCTGCATCATCTGGGCCGCCCCGATGGTGTGCTGATCGCTGACGACACCAGCGCGATCAAGAAGGGCGATAGATCGGTGGGGGTGGCCCGTCAATACTGCGGGCTGACCGGACAGGTCGAAAACTGCCAGGTCATGCCCATGCTCACCTACGCCGCGGCGGCCGGGCACGCCTTCGTCAACCGGCGCCTGTACCTCCCCGAGGACTGGACAGCGGATCCGGACCGGCGCAGGCAGGCCGGGGTTCCTGACGAGGTGGTCTTCGCCACCAAGCCGCACCTGGTGATCGACATGCTCATCGAGGAGATCGCGGCCGGCACGCCGTTTCGCTACCTGTGCGGCGACTCCGGTTACGGCCGCGACCCCGACCTGCGGGCCTTCTGCCACGATCGGCAGATCGGCTATGTGCTGGCCGTCCCGGTCGACCTACCGCTGATCGCCGTGCGCGGCGGCAGCGAGCCGGTCGGCCATCTGCTGGACCGGCTGCTGGCCCACGGCAACCCGGCCATCTGGGAACGCCGCGCCTGCGGGCAGGGCACCAAGGGCATCCGCCTCTATGACTGGACCTCGCTGCCGGTGCGCCTGGCCGAGCAGCAACCCGCCCCCGGCCACGCGCATACCGTGCTCATCCGCCGCTCGGTAACCGACCCGGCCGAGATCGAATTCTTCCTCGCCCATGCCCCACTCGGCACCCCGGTCACCGAACTGATCAAGCTCGCCGGACTGCGCTGGAAGATCGAGGAGAACAATGCCCAGAGCAAGGACCTACTCGGCCTGACCCAATACCAGGTCCGCAAGTGGACACCCTGGCACCGGCACGTCACCACCGTCATGCTCGCCCTGGCCTTCCTCGCCGTCACCCAGGCCGCCTTACCCAACGACAACGACGCCCCCGCCGACCAGGGAAAAGACCGCCAGCCATCGCCACAACCACCATGAGCAGCACTCCCGAGCGCATGCCCCTGCCCTCACTGGCGGAGATCCGGCGCGTACTGGCCCGATTGTTCATCCCCGCCGCCAGCGCCATCGAGCACGTCCTGGCCTGGTCAGCATTCCGCCGCCTCCACCAGGCCCGCGCCCGGCTCAGCCACTACCGCCGACGCGGAGATCCACTACCTCAAGATCTCTGAATGTAGTAC
>NZ_JBQQBQ010000186.1:0-1465 GCF_052245915.1 Nonomuraea sp. 10N515B | reverse complement strand
ACCTTCGGCTGGCGCGAAGCGCTCAACGAACTCGAGATCGCCTACCCGGGAAGGATCAAGTAAATCAGGTAAAGAGCACTCTCCATTACTCAGAGTAAGAATTTACACACTTGAAGTGACAAGCTCAACGGGGTCATGAATGGGGAGGATTCTCATGGCCGCTACGCGGCCACCCCGTGCGGGGTGGTGCGGGTAGTCCCGCCATGAGGTGCTTGACGCTTCACCGGCCCCAGTGGTGCAGGGCCTCCACGTCCGGTGACCGCCCGTCCGGCGGCTGAGTTGTACCGATACAACTGGGTGCGGGCGGCGTTGACGTCGGCGTTGCCGATCCACCCGCAGGCTGTGTTCTTGCACACGAACCGGGACTGACTCTCCCGCGACCCCTCGATGATCGTGTGGCAGGCGTGACATTCCTGGCTGGTGCCCGGCGCCGGGACGATGGGGACCTTGCCGCCCTTGTCGGTGGCCTTGTAGGTGAGGAACTCGGCGGTGCGCGCCCATGCCTGCCCGGCGATGGCCCGGTTCAGGCCGCGCTTTTGGGCGACGTTCCTGCCCGGCTGTTCGATGGTGCCGGAGGCGCTCGCCATCATGTTCGTGACCTTGAGGTCTTCGAGCACGATGACGGAGAACCGGTCGGTGAGCTGGGAGGTGGTCTGGTGCTGCCAGTCGACGACCCGGCGCTTGGCTTTCGCGCGCAGGCGAGCGATCTGGTCGTAGGTGTGCTTCAGCCGGTTACTGACAGGCTGTCCGGGTTTCGCCGCTCGTTTCTGGCGGGCGGCTTTGCGCTCGAGACGAAGCAGGCGCTCCTGCTCCCCGTCGGTCAGCCACTTGTCACGGTGGAAGATCTTCTCCCCGGTGGCAAGCGCCAACGGCACGGCGATGCCCCGGTCGATCGCGGTGTGCGGCCCCGGATGTGGGGCCGGCACCGGCTGCTCGGTCTGGATCCGGAACACGATGTGCCACCCGGTGGCCTCCTTCACCAACCGCGCCCCGGTGATCTTTCCGTCCGGGCCGCCCTTCGTGACGCCGGGAAGGTCTTTCGTCCACCGGAAGCGGACCCGGCCGAGTTTGGGGATATTGACCGCGCCCCACCGCCGGTTGATCCGGGTGATGTTCAGGTCCCGCGCCTGGGGGACGTCCACGGCCATCCGGGAGCGCAAGCGGCTCTTGAACGTGGGGCGCCTGGCGGGGTGGTCGGGGTTGAAGTAGTTGGCCCACGCCTGCCGGTAGGTCTTCAGCACTGCCTGCGCCGCCTGGGCGGGCAGGTCGTTGAGCCAGTCGATCTCTTTGCGGGCGGCCCGGATGGCCTCGTCGCACTGGGCGAGGGAGGCGAACCGGCCCTGCCGGAAGGTGAAGAACTCGTGAAAGTCGGCCCGGAGCGCGGTTCTGGCCTCTCGGCCAGCCCGTTTCTCCGGACCGCTTCCCGCACCCGCCGTGCGCCTCTCAACGCAACGGGCGCTCCACA
>NZ_JBQQBQ010000185.1:0-1467 GCF_052245915.1 Nonomuraea sp. 10N515B | reverse complement strand
GGATCGGCTCAGGAGGGCAACCGTCGGCTCGGAGTGGCCGCCGCCTCTCATCATGGCGGGGAAAACCCCCCGTCCGAAGCGGCGGAGGTTCCGCTGCGGGAGTTGCTCGGCGATGAGGTACTGGACCTGCTGCTGGCCGGCTCGCGGGACGGCAACGGCGGACTGCGGCTGACCGGTGAGGGCTCGATGCTCGGACAGTTGGTCAAGGCGGTGCTGGAGCGCGCGCTGGAGGCCGAGCTGACCGCGCATCTGGGCTATGGCAAGCACGATCAGTCCGGCAACGGGACGGGCAACTCCCGTAACGGGAAGATCGCCAAGACGGTGCAGACCGGGGTCGGCCCGGTCCGCCTGGCGGTGCCGCGGGACCGGGCCGGCACCTTCGAGCCGGTGCTGGTGCCCAAGCGGGCCGGGCGCGTCTCCGGCGGCCTGGACGACATGATCATCAGCCTGTACGCGCACGGCATGAGCGTGCGCGACATCCAGCACCACCTGCGCCAGATCTACGACACCGAACTGTCGCACGAGGCCATCTCCAACATCACCGACGCCGTGCTGGAGGAAGCCCGCGCCTGGCAGAGCCGGCCACTGGATCCGATCTACCCGGTGGTGTTCCTGGACGCCATCGTGGTCAAAGTCAGAGACAACCACGCCGTGCAGGCCAAGCCCGCCTATCTGGCGATCGGCATCGACACCGACGGCGACAAGCACGTCCTGGGCATCTGGCTGGCCAAGACCCCGCTGGATACCGCCACCGCCGGCGAATCGGCCCGGTTCTGGACGAGCGTGATGACCGACCTGAAAAACCGCGGCGTGCGCGACATCGTCATCGCCTGCACCGACGGCCTGCCCGGCTTCGAAGACGCCGTGCACGCGGCGTTCCCGCACACCACCCTCCAGCGCTGCGTCGTGCACCTGATCCGCAACGCCCTGCGGCCCGTGGCCCGCCGCGACCGCACCGCGGTGGCGGCCGAGCTGAAGAAGATCTACACCGCGCCCACAGCCGAGGCCGCCTTCGACACCCTGGCCGACTTCGCCGCCTCGGACTGGGGCGCGAAGTATCCCCAGGCGGCCAAGGTGTTCGAGAACGCCTGGGACACCTTCATCCCGTTCTTCGCCTTCAGCCCGGCGGTGCGCAAGCTGCTCTACACCACCAACAGCATCGAAAGCCTGAACTACCAGCTGCGCAAGGTCACCAAAGCCCGCGGGCACTTCCCCGGCGACGACGCCGTGGTCAAGCTCCTGTGGCTCGCCATCATCAACATCGAGGACAAACGCGCCCGCCAACGGCTCGCCAACCGCGCCAACGAGGGCAAACGCAACGACCAGCCCGCCCGACTCATCGAAGGGCAGCGCACCTTCGGCTGGCGCGAAGCGCTCAACGAACTCGAGATCGCCTACCCGGGAAGGATCAAGTAAATCAGGTAAAGAGCACTCTCCATTACTCAGAGTAAGAATTTACACACTTGA
>NZ_JBQQBQ010000184.1:0-1475 GCF_052245915.1 Nonomuraea sp. 10N515B | reverse complement strand
CCACCGCTATCAACCTCACCCGCATCGACGCCTGGCAGCAAGGTCACCGGCCCGAGCCCACTCGCGTCTCACACCTATGCCGCCTTCTCAAAGCCCACCCCGAATGAGAGATCCGCAACGGGGTCATGAATGGGGAGGATTCTCATGGCCGCTACGCCGCCACCCGTTGCGGGGTGGTGCGGGTAGTCCCGCCATGAGGTGCTTGACGCTTCACCGGCCCCAGTGGTGGTGCAGGGCCTCCACGTCCAGTGACCGCCTGTCCGGCGGCTGAGTTGTACCGGTACAACTGGGTGCGGGCGGCGTTGACGTCGGCGTTGCCGATCCACCCGCAGGCTGTGTTCTTGCACACGAACCGGGACTGACTCTCGCGGGAGCCTTCGATGATCGTGTGGCAGGCGTGGCATTCCTGGCTGGTGCCCGGCGCCGGGATGTAGGCGACCGTTCCGCCTTTGTCGGTGGCCTTGTAGGTGAGGAACTCGGCGGTGCGGCCCCATGCCTGTCCGGCGATGGCGCGGTTGAGGCCGCGTTTTTGGGCGACATTCTTGCCCGGTGCTTCGATGGTGCCGGCGGCGCTCGCCATCATGTTCGTGACCTTGAGGTCTTCGAGCACGATGACGTTGAACCGGTCGGTGAGCTGGGTGGTGGTCTGGTGCTGCCAGTCGATGGCCCGGCGTTTGGCTTTGGCGCGCAGGCGGGCGATCTGGTCGTAGGTTTGCTTCAGCCGGTTGCTGGTGCGCTGCCCGGGTTTCGCCGCTCGTTTCTGGCGGGCGGCCATGCGTTCCAGACGGAGCAGCCGCTGCTGTTCCCCGCCGGTCAGCCACTGGTCACGGTGGAAGATCTTCTCTCCGCCTGCCAAGGCGAGGGGCACGGCGATGCCCCGGTCGATCGCGGTGTGCGGCCCCGGATGCGGGGCGGGCACCGGTTGCTCGGTCTGGATACGGAACACGATGTGCCACCCGCCTGCCTCCTTCACCAGCCGCGCCCCGGTGATCTTCCCGTGCGGGCCGCCCTTCGTGACCCCCGGCAGGTCCTTGGTCCATCGGAAGCGGACCCGGCCGAGTTTGGGGATGGTGACCGCGCCCCACCGCCGGTTGATCCTGGTGATGTTCAGGTCTCGCGCCTGGGGGACGTCGACGGCCATCCGGGAGCGGTACCGGCTCTTGAATGTGGGGCGTTCGGCCGGGTGGTCGGGGTTGAAGTAGTTCGCCCACGCCTGCCGGTAGGTCTTCAGCACGGCCTGCGCCGCTTGAGCGGGCAGGTCGTTGAGCCAGTCGATCTCTTTGCGGGCGGCCCGGATGGCCTCGTCGCACTGGGCGAGGGAGGCGAACCGTCCCTGCCGGAAGGTGAAGAACTCGTGAAAGTCGGCCCGGAGCGCGGTTCTGGCCTCTCGGCCAGCCCGTTTCTCCGGACCGCTTCCCGCACCCGCCGTGCGCCTCTCAACGCAACGGGCGCTCCACAAGCCCCGCTTGTGTCCG
>NZ_JBQQBQ010000183.1:0-1517 GCF_052245915.1 Nonomuraea sp. 10N515B | reverse complement strand
CCATCCCGGCCACCTGGTCATTGATCGCGTTGAGCCAGGCCATCCGCGTCAGAGCTAATGAACCAGTCCCGGTCCGAAACACCTATCAGCCGCGGGTAGTTTGATCACCCGTTGGAAGAGGTTGGAGCAGGTGGCAGGACCACAGCAGGACCCCAAGCAGTCCCCGTCCCGCGCGAGCGGGACAGGTAAGCGTACGCGGCTGGCGCCGTCGGTGAAGTACCAGGTGTTCGTCGAGGTGCTCACCGGGCAGAGCACGCAGGGCGAGGCGGCCGACAAGTACGGCGTGAACCGGATGACGGTGAACCAGATCTGCAAGACCGCCAAGCAGGGCGCGCTGGACGCGCTGGCAGGCGCCTCCACGGTCGGCCGTCCGGGCAAGAGCCCCGAAGCCGTCGAGCTGGAGGTGGCCCGCCGGGAGATCGAGCGGCTGCGGGCCACAGTGACCGAGCAGGCCGTCGCGCTCCACCTGCACCAGGGAAAATCGCTTTGGGGCTGAACACCGGCCTGGTCCCGCCGCGAGTCGACGCCTGCGTCAAGGCCGGTCTGCTGGAGCTCGTCACGCACGCGGCGCGCGAGGGCGGCTGGTCGACCCGCCGCTCGGCCGCGCTACTGGGCCTGGATCACGTGCGGGTGCTGCGCTGGCAGACGCGAGCGGTGGTCGGCCGGCTGGACGACGCCAAGCCCGGCCCGGAGATCGCGCTGCACGCGCTGCTGCCGTGGGAGCGCGAGGCGATCGTGAAGATTGCCGAGGATTGGCTGGGGATCGACCGTTCCCACCGCAAGCTGGCCCATCGCGGCTCCCGGTTGGAGGCGTTCTATGCGTCGGAGTCGACGGTGCTGCGGGTGCTGCATGCCGCCGGGGTCGTCGTGCCCGAGCGTCCCGCGCGCGAGCGGCGGCCCCGCCGCGCGTGGCCCGAGTGGGCCGACCTGGTCCCCGGCGTCATCACCATCTACGACTTCACGCATTTCCGCGGCCTGCCGCGGTGGTGCGCGATCGCGGTCATGGACGTGGTGTCGCGCTACTGGCTGGCCACCGTCGTCTCGCCGGAGGAGACCTCCACCCAGGTCGAAGTCGCCTACACCCGCGCCTTGACCGTGCTGGGCAAGACCCACCTGCTCGACGACGAGCGCTTCCTGGCCGAGCTGCGCGGCGGGCAGGTGCCCGACCACGACGACTTCCCGGTGCTGCTCGCCCTGTCCGACAACGGGCCACAGATGACCTCCTCGGCCACCCGCACGTTCATGGCCGGGGCCCGCATCGCCCAGCACTTCGGACGTCCCGGCACCCCCAACGACCAGGCCTGGGTCGAGTCGCTGTTCGGGCACGTCAAGGACGAACACCCACACCTGGACAAGATCACCGACCCGTACGAACTGGAGGCCGAACTGGACGCCATCCGCACGCTGTATAACGAGGTACGCCTGCACGAGGGCATCGGCTACGTCACCCCTGACGATGAGCACCACGGCCGCGGCGAGGCCATCCGGGCCGCCCGTCGCGCGGGGCTGAAGGACGC
>NZ_JBQQBQ010000182.1:0-1507 GCF_052245915.1 Nonomuraea sp. 10N515B | reverse complement strand
CCTGGTCCGCGCCGGGGCCACGTTCGTCAAGGGCAAGCTCGTCGAGCGGCCCGAGGAATCACCGACGATCGGGGGTAAGTCGAAAGCTGCTTAAGAAACTTGATCCACAGGTCTTGACGATTGCTCCGCTGACGAGGGGCGTATCAGAGCTCTCTACACCACCCCTATCGAAAGCCTCAACGAACTGTTGGACCCGGCGATGGGATACACAGCTCAACTGCTTCAAGAGCAGATTCCGAAAGCATACGAAGCGCGGGCGGTCGTGGTCGGCTCGGAGGTTTTCACGCTGCGCATCGACTCCAGAAGCGACCGGGGCCGTACCGACTGGCGCAGCGATTACGACTCGCTGACCTACGCCGATATCGACCTTCCCGCCGACTTCCAAGAGGGCTTGGTGGAGCTGCACCGGCGCCTTGGCCTGGTCTATGGTGCCGCAGATCTGATCTGCGACGCTAACGGCCGCTGGTGGTTCTTGGAGACCAACCAGCGTGGGGAGTGGGGTTGGCTGGCGGACGAGACCGGTGTGCCGGTCGCCGACGCCCTCGCTGACATCTTGGAGGAAGGGCCATCGTGGGCCAGATAGGGCCGCCTGACGGGCAGAGCATTGAGACGCTGGCGAACGGTCTGGTCGAGAGCCTGCGATCGCAGGGCCGCCTCACCGACCCTGCGTGGGAGCGAGCGCTACGCGAGGTGCGCCGCGATCTGTTCGCACCCCCGAGAGCTTGGGCCAAGCCTGACAACAGCCAGGCAGGAGGCCCCATCGATCGCGACACCGCACCCCAGGAGTGGTGGAACGCCGTGTATTCCGATACGTCTCTGGTCATCCAGGCGGACGATGGGGCCGGAGATCCGGCCAGCGGAATGGGCATGATCACCTCATCGCTTTCGGCGCCAGGCGTGGTGATCGAGTTCCTGGAGCTACTTGCCCCCAACCGTGACGATCGAGTCCTGGACGTCGGCACCGCCTCAGGATGGACGGCTGCCCTGCTGTCATGGCGTGTCAGTCAGGTCGGTGTCACCTCGATCGAGGTGGATGGCCAGGTCGCGGCCCAGGCCTCGGCCAACCTCAAGACGGCGGGATTCGCGCCTCATCTGATCGTCGGCGATGGCACCGAGGGGTGTACCGAACGCGCTCCGTTCGAGCGCATCCACGTCACGGCGGGGGTGTCTGCCATTCCCCTGTCGTGGGTCGAGCAGACTCGACCTGGCGGGGTGATCGTGATGCCGTGGCAGCCCAACAGTGGACTGGGCCACAAGTTGCGGCTCGAAGTCACCTCGGCAGGTACGGCGGTGGGGTCCTTCCACGGACCCGCCGCCTATATGATGCTGCGCTCGCAGCGGCACGGCAGCACCTGGAATCCCCATCACTACGAGGAGGCCGGTTCACGTCCAGGGAGATGGTGTGCGGGTGATCAAGCCTTGGACTGGTACGGGTGAGATCCATGTGACAAGAGACGGCCACTCCGTAATCCTTCGATTCGCTCATATCAACACGAAGGGGACGAAG
>NZ_JBQQBQ010000181.1:0-1548 GCF_052245915.1 Nonomuraea sp. 10N515B | reverse complement strand
GACTCCCTGCGCAGGTATTCGGCCGTGCCCAGCCCGCCGAGTGTGGCCACGAGTAGCACGGCCAGGGCGGCCGCGACCAGGTTGCGCCGCCTGGACTGCCGGCGGGCCTGCCGGGAGGCGGCGTCGAGGTATTCGCGTTCGCGCCTGGCCAGCGTGAGGTCCTTGCGTTCGGCCGCGGCCCAGTGGAGCGTCCGGTCCAGGGCCGAGCCGTGCATCAGATCGGCGGGTCTCCTGCCGTGCGACTCCCACTCGGCCGCGGCGTCGGCGAGGCGGCGGTGCACGGGCAGTCCCTCGCGGTTGCCCGCCACCCAGTCCCGGAGCCTGGGCCAGGCGCGCAGCAGGCCCGGCATGGCCAGCGCGTACGCCGTCCCGGTCCGCGTGACGATGCCCGCCGCGGCGAACACGTCGAGCAGCGCGTCGACGGCCGGGGTCTCGGGCAGCTCGTCCCGGCCGACCGGCCGGAGCGTGTCGCCGTCGACCATCCGCAGGAAAACCTCGGGCACGCTCGCCCGCTCAGTCTCGGTGAGCTCGGCATAGAGCTCCTCGGCGATCGCGCCCAGGTCCGGTTCCGCCCGGCCCTTCAGCGTGCCGGCCAGCGTGCCGCCGCGCGCCAGCGGGTCCTCCTCGGCGGCGTCGCCCGCGACGGTGTCGTCGAGCAGGCGCAGCAGCACCTCCATGGCGGTCGGCCGGTCGGCGGCGTTCCTGGAAAGGGCGGCCGCCACGAGGGAGCCGAGCGGTTCCGGCAGCCCGGCCACGTCCGGCTCGAAGCCGAGCAGCCGCCCGATGACCGCCATCGGGTCACCGTGCTCGATCGCGTCCCTCCCCCGGGCCGCGAACAGCACGACCAGGCCCCACGCCCACAGGTCGGCCGCCTCGGTCACGGCGCGCCCGTCGAACACCTCCGGCGACATGTAGTTCGGCGTGCCCATGATCGGACCGCTCGTCGTCGGCCCGACCTCCCTGGCCACCCCGAAGTCGATCACCCGCGGGCCGTCGGGGCCCAGGATGATGTTGTCCGGCTTGAGGTCGCGGTGCACGATGCCGGCCTGGTGGATGGCGGTCAGCGCGGTCGCCACGCCGACGGCCAGGCGGCGCAGCCGGTCGCCCTCATAGGGGCCCGACTCGGCCACGACCTGCCGCAGGCTGAGGCCGGGGACGTACTCGCTGACGATGTACGGCGGGGCCGCCTCGACCTGCGCCTCGATCACCTTGGCGGTGCAGAACGAGGCCACCCGCTGGGCTGCCGACGCCTCCTTGGCCAGCCTGGCCCGCGCCTGCGCGCCCTCGGACCTGGGCACCTTGATCGCGACCCGCTCACCCGGCTCACCGTACGCCTCGTAGACGACGCCCTGACCGCCCTGGCCCAGGCGGCCGACCAGCCAGTAACGCCCCAGGCGGTGCGGGTCGGAAGAAGTGAGAGGAACCATCAAGACCGCCATTCTGCTCGATCGGGGTCGTCACGGACCATAGGGCGGCGGATGTTGAGGCGATGTTGAGGATCCGCCCAGTCCGGCGGCAAGCGCTCGCGTGCCGCGCAAAGACCGGGGT
>NZ_JBQQBQ010000180.1:0-1553 GCF_052245915.1 Nonomuraea sp. 10N515B | reverse complement strand
TCGCGTACGGCTTGCGTTCACTCACCCGGCCATCTCAGCACATCCATGCCTACCAGCTAGGCATAACGCTACAGATTCGCTCGATCACACTGCGACATCAGGGGCATAGACCCGCGGACCGCCCTCTCAGGCGAGTTCGTTGCGCTCGTCGGCACCAGGCTTCGGAGAACTCGGCCGTCGCTGGGAGATCTCGTCCACCCGGGAGCGGAGCTTTTCCAGTTCGGTGAGGACGAGTCGCAGGTCGGCCTGGTTGCGGGTCTCCGCCGCAGAGGTCTCCTGGAAGCGTTCGACGAACCAGGCGGCGATCGAGGCGGTGACCACACCGAGCAGCGCAATGCCGGACAGCATTAGCGCGCCGGCGATGAGCCGTCCCTCCAGCGTGGTTGGGTACAGGTCACCGTAGCCGACTGTGGTCATGGTCGTCAGCGACCACCACAGGGCGTCGGCCAGCGTGACGATCGTGGGATCGGCGGAACGACGTTCGGCGTCCAGCACTGCAATGCCGCCGACCACGGCCAAGAAGCAGGCCCAGCCGCTGACGTAGACGGTCACGCGCATGCGAAGCGGCAGCGTGACTCGGCGCATCAGTGCGGTCAGCATCAGAAGCGAACGCAGCACTGCCAGGGGGCGTAGCAGCGGTAGGAGGACGACCAGGAGCGACGGGATGTGGGTGGTGACGAAGTGCCAGCGCCGGTCGGCCAGCCAAACTCTGATCAGGTAATCAGCGGTAAAGAGCGTCCAGGCCGCCTGTTGGACGTGTTCGAGTCGGTGGACGACGGTGTCCGGCAACTGGGGAAGCACGATCGGCAGTGCCCAGGTCGCCAAAAAGAGCAGGCCCACGCCGAGCAGTAGGGGATCGGTCCTGCGCTCCCAGGTTTGCAGCCGGGACGACGATGGCATGGTTGTCGCGCTGGTTTGTTCCATCCTTGTTTCCGTCCGTCACGCGATGGCGGAGGCGGGTGGCTCTCATCGCGGCCCGCCTCACCTAGGCGGCTGTCGCCGAGGAAGCCTGGTCCGGGAAGCTGCCACCATGCCGATGATCATGGATTTAACAGGTCGGGCGCTGCTGGTCGGCGGGGGTAAGGAGCAGGCACGCGAACTCCCAGCCGCGCTGAGCTTTCCGGCGGGCAGAGGCCTGGAGGCCCACAGGCGCGGCACACCTGTGCCTGGGCCACAGCAAAGGCGGTCGAGTCGGGATAGCCAACGGGGTGCTCTCCTGCCTGGGCGGCTGTTCTGCGCGTGGGGGACCAGGATCTGGCGAGGGCGGTGTAGCGAGCGCTCCCATGCGCACGACATGTGACCGGCCCGATCTCTGCCGGCACCGCGGGGCGCTCGCTTCACCTGTCCCTGCATGACAGCTCGCCGCTATCGAGCTGCTCCGATAATCTATTGCATAGTGCAACGATATTCCAGTGCTCCATTCGTGTCAGAGGGCGTTACGCGAGTTGATGTCCGCTTCGTCGCTTGCGCTGGATAGTGCAGGCTGGTCAGGGCAGGGTTCGCCGGGCTACGGGAGCGGTTGAGCGAACAAACCCGGCTCGTTCTCCACGAGG
>NZ_JBQQBQ010000179.1:0-1581 GCF_052245915.1 Nonomuraea sp. 10N515B | reverse complement strand
GTATCCATTCAGGCTCGTCGTTGATCGTGTCGGGTTTGGGGTAGACGCGCCGGTTTCTGGATGAGTCGGGGTGTTGCGGGGCTGTGTTCGTAGTTTGAGGGGGTGTCCTCCTCTGGTGACTCCGATGGCCTCAGCCGTGAGGAGTTGCTGGCCGCGTTAGCCGAGCAGGACGCTGTGATCGCGGCGCTGCTGGCCGAGATCGAGCAGTTGAAGCGGCGGGTGGGGATGGACTCTTCGAACTCGTCGATGCCGCCGGGATCGGATGGTCCGGCGGGGCGGACCAAACGAGCGAAGAAGCCCAGGAAGCCTTCGCCCCGGCCACGGGGTGGGCAGGCCGGGCATGAGGGTCACCATCTGGAGTGGCGAGCCGAACCGGACCGGGTCACCATCGTGGCCCCGCACGCATGCGTCGAGTGCGGCCGGGCGTTGGCCGGCGTGGCGGGGCAGGTCGCCGCCAGAGTGCAGGTGTTCGATACGCCGCCGGTGAAACTCCAGGTGAGCGAGTATCGGATGCTTAAGGTGAGCTGCCCTGGCTGCCGTCGGGTGGTTCAGGCCGCCACGCCGCCGGGGATGGCCGGGCCGTGCTGCTACGGCCCGAACGTACGAGCGGCGACGGCGCTGCTGGCCTGTAACGGCCACATGAGCATCACCCGCGCCGCCGATCTGATGAGCGTGTTGCTGGACGCGCAGGTCTCGGCCGGGTTCACCGGCGGCCTGCTGCCCCGGATCGCCACCCGGCTGGGCGGGTTCGAGGCGGCGCTGAAGGAGCGGCTACGGGCGGCACCGGTCCTGCATCACGACGAGACCCCGGCCCGGGTGGCCGGCGATGACGACGACCGGCTGCTGTATATCTACACCGCCCGCGCCGGCAAGCTGATCTGGTTCGGTGCCGCGGCCGGCCGCGGCCACGCCGAGCTGGACGGCTTCAAGATTCTGCCCGGCTACCGCGGCACCCTGGTCCGCGACGACTATGCGGCGTATGCCAAGTACGACAAGGACCTGACCGCGGTGCAACTGTGCTGCGCCCACTTATTGCGGGCGCTACGCGGCATCGGCGAGTTGGACGCCGATGACAGCCGGGTCCAGCGCTGCTGGACCCAACCTGCCGCGCGAGCCCTGACCGACGCCAAGGCCGCGGTCGACAAGGCCCGCGCCGACGGCGCCACCGCTCTCGACTCCGAGATCTTGGACGCCTTGCGCGCCCGCTACGACGACGCGGTGACCTGGGGCATGGCCACCAACGCCCACCGGGACTGGCCCACCGGACGACATCCCGGCTACACCCTGGCCAAACGCCTCCAGGCCCGCGCCGCCCAGGTCTGGCGTTTCGCCGTCGACTTCACGGTGCCCTTCACCAACAACCCCGCTGAGCAGCCGCAACGCATGGTGAAACTCCAGATGAAGATCGGCGGCTGCTGGCGCAGCGTGCGCACCGCCGCCCGCTACTGCCTCATCCGCTCCTACCTCGGCACCGCCCGCAACCACGGCATCCATCCCCTGGATGCTCTCCGCGACGCGCTCGCCGGGAATCCCTGGATGCCGCCACAAACCGCCTGATCAATCACAGGCCTGAATGGATAC
>NZ_JBQQBQ010000178.1:0-1604 GCF_052245915.1 Nonomuraea sp. 10N515B | reverse complement strand
AGGTGGTCGCGGCCAACATCCTCGGCGCCGACCGGCCCTACACGCCGATCCCGTACTTCTGGACCGACCAGTACAGCGTCAAGATCCAAGTCCATGGCCTGCCGTCGGCGGCGGCCGAGCTGGACATCGCCGAGGGCGATCCGGCGCAACACCGCCCGCTACCTCGAGGGCGGCCAGGTCACCGGCGTGCTCGGCTGGAACATGCCCAAACAGGCCCGCCTCCTGCGGCAGCAGGAGCTCGGCAGCCGGCAGACCACTCAGCCCTTCGCACCCGCGTGACGGCGGCGAACAGCCGGCCGTTCCCGGGCGACCAACCCATCCGTTCATGAGGAGATGTCGAATGAGTCTCGACGAGCAGGCCCTGACCTATCCGATTCCCAACGACGCGGCGCTGGAGCCGCCCGCGGAGTGGGCCGAGTTGCGCGGCAAGTGCCCGGTGGCGCACGTGACGCTGCCCAGCGGCGACCAGGCGACGTTGCTGACCCGCTATGAGGACGTCAAGCAGGTGCTGGCCGACCCCCGCTTCACCCGCCAGCTCACCGCCCCGGACGCGGCCCGCTTGTCGGCGGACGGGGGCGGGGTGTTCAGCAGCGAGATGGCGACGGTCATCCCCGACGGCGGGGAGGAGCACCAGCACTGGCGGCGCCTGGTCGGCAAGTGGTTCACCGCCAAGCGGATGAACGCCCTGCGGCCCCAGATGGCGCAGATCGCCGAGGAGCTCATCGACGACATGGTCGAGCGCGGCGCCCCCGGCGACCTCAAGGCGTCCCTGGGCTTCCCGCTGCCGGTGTACGTCATCTGCGACATGCTCGGCGTGCCCGCCGCCGACCGGGACCGGTTCTCCTACTGGTCGGACACGTTCCTCAACCTCACGCGCTACAGCAAGGACGAGATCGACGCCGCCCAGGCCGAGTTCTTCCAGTACATGTCCGGCCACGTCGCCGCCAAGCGGGAGCAGCCGGGCGACGACATCCTCAGTGAGCTGATCGCGGCCGGTGGCCCCGAGGATGGCGGGCTGACCGACATCCAGATCCTCGTCACCGGAATGGGGCTGCTGGTCGCCGGGCACGAGACCACCGCCAACATGATCGGCAAGATGGTTTCCATGCTGCTGGCCGACCGCTCCCGGTGGGAGGCGCTGCTGGCGGACCCGAAGCTGATCCGCACAACCGTGGAGGAGTCGCTGCGCTTCGACGCCAACTCCGGCTTCGGCTTGCCACGCTACCTGCGCGATGAGACCGAGGTCAGCGGCACGGTCTTGCCCCGCGGCACCACGGTGATCTGCAGCATGGCCGCGGCCAACCGTGACGAGAGCGCCTTCGAGGCCGCCGAGCACATGGACCTGACCCGCAGCCCGAACCCGCACCTGGCCTTCGGCTCCGGCGCCCACTCCTGCCTGGGCCAGGCGCTGGCCCGTACCGAGCTGCAGGTCGTGCTCGAGGTGCTGCTGCGCAAGCTGCCGACCCTGGACCTGGCCGTGCCCGTGGAGGACCTGGAACGCGTCGAGGGGCTGGCCGTCGGCGGCCTGCGCACCGTGCCGGTCCGTTGGTGACCGCCTGATCGACACCCGGAGGGAATCATCATGAAAGTCATCGTCGACGAGG
>NZ_JBQQBQ010000177.1:0-1657 GCF_052245915.1 Nonomuraea sp. 10N515B | reverse complement strand
CGGGCAACGGGGCGGGGGGTGCCCCGACATAGCGCCGATACCCCTTCGCAATCACACTGGACGGGTTCAATGACACAGCCATTCCACGATCCGACCTCACCGCGACGTCCGCACAGACGCCGCACCACATTCGTCCTCGTCGGCGCACTGATCGCGAGCTGCGCCGCCGCACTGCTCACGGGACCGCCGGCGAACGCAGCCGTGATCGACCCGGCGGCGTACTACCAGATCGTCTCGCGGCACAGCGGCAAAGCCGTCGACATCGCCGACCAGTCGACCGCCGACGGTGCCGCCGTCCAGCAACGGACCCGCGCCGACCAGGCCGGCCAGCAGTTCCAGTTCGCCGACGCCGGCGGCGGCTACTACAAGCTCCGAGCCCGGCACAGCGGCAAGGTGGTGGACGTCGCCTCGGCGTCCACGGCGAACGGTGCGAACGTCGTCCAGTGGACCGATAACGGCGGCACCAACCAGCAATTCCGAGTCGTGGATACCGACAGCGGATATGTCAAGCTCATCAACCGCAACAGCGGCAAGGCCCTCGACGTCTGGGAGCAGTCCACTGCCGACGGCGCGCGGATCTCCCAGTACACCGACACGGGCGCAGCCAACCAGCAGTGGCAACTGGTCCGGGCCGACGCGCCACCGGCCCCGAAGTACGCCGGCTATCTGTTCACGTACTTCACCGGCGAGAACACCTCCGCCGGCGAGCAGGTCTACTTCGCGCTCAGCCAGGGCAACGACCCCACCCGGTGGCGCCAGCTCAACGGTGGGCGGCCCGTGCTGACCTCGACCGTGGGCACCCGCGGCGTGCGCGACCCGTTCATCATCCGTTCCCCGCAGGGCGACAAGTTCTACCAGATCGCCACCGACCTGCGGATGTACGGCAACGGCAACGGCAACTGGGACCAGGTCCAGCGGACCGGCAGCAAGTCCATCGTGGTCTGGGAATCGACCGACCTGGTGAACTGGAGCGCGCCGCGCCTGGCCCGCGTCTCACCGGACACGGCCGGCAACACGTGGGCCCCGGAGGCGTACTACGACGAGGGACTCGGCCAGTACGTCGTGTTCTGGGCGTCGAAACTGTACTCCGCCGGCGACCCGAACCACACCGGCAACACCTACAACCGGATGATGTACGCCACGACATCCGACTTCCGGACCTTCAGCGCCGCGCAGGTCTGGGTCGACAAAGGCTACTCGACGATCGACTCGACGCTCACCAAGCACAACGGCACCTACTACCGCTTCACCAAGGACGAGCGGAGCTCGTCGCAGACCGCGTGCGGCAAGTTCATCCTCGCGGAGAAGTCGACGACCATACTCAACCGCACCTACTCGTTCGTCGCAGACTGCCTCGGGAACAACGCGATCAGCCAAGGCGAGGGCCCGTTGGTCTTCAAATCGAACACCGGCGAGCGCTGGTACATGTTCATCGACGAGTACGGAGGCCGGGGCTACGTACCGTTCACGACCACCGACCTGAACACCCGGCAATGGTCACCCGTCTCCGGCTACACCATGCCCGGCCGGCCGCGCCACGGCACCGTCCTGCCGATCACCCAGGCCGAGTACGACCGGCTACTGCAACAGTGGGGCTGAGCCGCCCTGTGGCGGAGCCGCCAACCGCTCGACATGCCGAGCGCGCAACCCGTGTGAT
>NZ_JBQQBQ010000176.1:0-1744 GCF_052245915.1 Nonomuraea sp. 10N515B | reverse complement strand
CCTCGGCTATTCAGCCGGTATTTCGTTCTGAAGATCGATAACTAAAAGAAGGTGCCTCCGACCTGCGATGATCTGACTGCTGAGATCATGAACATCGCACAGAACGGACGCACCTTCCGGGTGAACGGTACGGCATGGGACCGCCGCTTGTCTGTACGAGGAGACGGCAAGGGGCTCATAGGACACGCAGGAGCCGCGCTCCTGCGCAAATGCGCTGATCAGACGGGGTTAACCGGAGCGCTGGGTGCGGTGTTCGCCCGGCTGGGCTGCCATCCGGTGTGGGACCGGGGCGTGGTGGTAGTCCAGCTCACGGTGGCGATCGCGCTGGGAGCCACCAGCATGCGGCAGATCGCCCTGCTCACCCACCAGGAGCAGCTCTTCGGCAAGCCACCGTCGGACTCCACCGTGCGGCGAGTGCTGGAGAGCGTCGGGACGTCGGACCAGCTACAGGCCTGGATCGCTCGGGCTCGGGCGCGGGTACGGCGGCACGTGTGGCAGCTGGTCGCCACGACGGAGACGGGATTCCCCTGGCTGCAGGTGGCGGGCAAGGTCCTGACCGGCTGGGTGATCATTGACCTGGACGCCACGCTGATCACCGCACACTCCGACAAGCAGGGCGCTTCGGCGACGTTCAAGAAGGGCTGGGGCTTTCACCCGCTGGCCGCCTGGTGCGCCAACACGCACGAATCGCTGGCGATGCTGCTGCGCACCGGATCGGCCGGCTCCAACACCGCTCTCGACCACGTGCGGGTTCTCACCGAAGCCATCAGGCAGATCCCCGACGGCTTCCGGGCCAAGATCTGGATCCGGATCGACGGCGCGGGCGCCACCCACGACCTGGTCGAGCACATGAAGGGCCTGAACACCACCCGGCGCACCGTCCGCTTCACCGTCGGCTGGAAGATCACCGACACCGACGAGACCGCGATCGCCAAACTGCCCGAGAATGCCTGGCAGGCCGCCATCCGCCAGGACGGTGAGGTCCACGCGCACGCGCAGGTGGCCGAGCTCACCGGTCTGGATGAACGCGCCACGTTGTGGGGTGTGCGGCTGCTGGTCCGCCGCGTGCGCCCCTCGACCCGCGACGCGGCGCAGCTCACCGCCCTGGAGAAGAAGACCGGCTTCAAGTACGCGATCATCGCCACCAACCTCGGGCCACGCGGCCTGCGCGGCATCCCCGGCAGCCATCAACTCGCCTTCATCGACGCCGTCCACCGCGACCACGCCGAGGTCGAAGACCGAGTGCGCACCAACAAGGCCATGGGGTTGCGCAACCTGCCGTCCAAGACATGGAACGTCAACGTCGGCTGGATGCTGGCCTGCAACCTCGCGGCCGATCTCGACGCCTGGACCCGCCTGCTCGGCCTGCACGACGACCCGGAACTGGTCCGCGCCGAACCTCCGACCCTCCGCTACTGCCTGTGGCACCTGCCCGCCCGGCTGATCTCGCATGCCCGCCGACGGATCCTGAAGATCAGCACCACCTGGCCATGGAAAAACGCGTTCCTGATCTGCTGGCAGCGCCTGTGCGCCCTGCCAGCACCCCTCTGACCAGCTCGAATGTGCCCGCCAAGAAGAGGAAGGAGTGACCAGCAGCCGCGCGGACCCGTGGAAAACCGCCGCCCACCGAGCGCTTCGGGCGGCCACCCACACCCCGGCGCACGAAGGAATCAGACGATCAGGCGGAAACCTCCGTCTGCCCTCACAACTCAACCGGGACGACCGTCCCCTGAGTCATCGAGGC
>NZ_JBQQBQ010000175.1:0-1786 GCF_052245915.1 Nonomuraea sp. 10N515B | reverse complement strand
ATGACCCCGTTGCGGATCTCTGAAACTGTCACTCTCGGTCAGCATCGGTGCGGGAGAGTGTTCAGGAGTCCGAAGTCTTCGAGGGTGGTGGTCTGGTGTCGCTGGATCCGCAGAGCCTTCATGAGGTTCCCGAGTTGACCAGGCGTGTGGCCCGGGCCGCCTTTCCCAAGGAATCGCTGGCCATTCGGCTGCGCGACAGTCTGGGGCAGGTCTTTGACGATGCTCTGTTCGCCGAGGCGTTTCCGGCCGATGGGCGGCCTGCTGCGTCGCCGGGAGCACTGGCGATGGTGTCGGTGTTGCAGTTCGCGGAGGGAATGTCTGACCGGCAGGCCGCTGAGGCGGTACGTGCCCGGATCGACTGGAAGTACCTGCTCGGGCTTGAGCTGGAAGACTGCGGCTTCGATCACACGCTGCTCAGTAGGTTCCGTTCTCGGCTGGTTGAGCAAGGTGTGGAGGAGAAGGTGCTGACCGCGGTGCTGGAGGCCGCCGCCAAGCAGGGGCTGCTGCGGCGGGGCGGACGGCAGCGCACCGACTCCACCCGAGTGGTCGCCGACGTGCGTCAGCTGAATCGGATGGAGTTCGTCGCCGAGACGCTGCGCAGCGCGCTGGAGGCGCTGGCCGCAGCCGCACCGGATTGGCTGGAGCCGATCTTGGCTGAACGTCGGACGGACTGGCTCGGCCGCTACGGAGAGCGGGTGGACTCCTGGCACGGCCTGTCGAAGGATCAAGACCGTCAGGCGTGGCTGGAACAGGTGGGAGAAGACGGTTTCCACCTTCTTGCCGCTATCTGGCGGCCCGCCTCGCCCGAATGGCTGCCTCGCATCCCCGCGGTGGAGGTCCTGCGGCGGGCATGGGTGCAGCAGTACCACCGGGACCAGGACGGGATACGGGTACGCGAGGGCGAGGACCTGCCACCGGTGCGGCAACGGCTGGCCAACCCCTACGACACCGACGCACGTTTCGGGACCAAGAGGACCACGAGCTGGACGGGATACTGTCTGCATCTCACCGAGACCTGCGACAGCGACCTGCCCCGCTTGATCACCGACGTGGCCACCACCAGCGCCGCCGAGGGCGACGATAGCCAAGCCCTCACCGGCATCCACTCCCGCCTGCAACAGCGGGACCTGCTGCCCGGCGAGCAACTCGTCGACAGCGGCTATGTCACCGCGGCCACCCTGGTCACCGCACGCGAGCAACACGGTCTCGACCTCGTCGGTCCCGCACGCGCCGCCACCGGCAGCAAGGACCGGCAGCTCTTCAGCCACGACGACTTCCTCATCGATGATCAGCAACGTCACGCAGTCTGCCCGGCCGGAAAGACCAGCACCTCGTGGGCAACGACGCGTGCCAGCCACGGCAGCCGCACCCCCTTGGTCCAGATCCGCTTCGACGCCGAAACCTGCCGTGCCTGCCCCCTGCGCCCGCAATGCACCACAGCAGGCAACGGAAAGTGGGGACGTGCCTTGACCCTGCGTGAACCCGCCCAGCGCGCCGCGCTGCAGCGCCGCCGCCAGGAACAGGCAACGGATGCCTGGCAAGTCCGCTACCGTCCCCGAGCCGGGATCGAATCCACCGTCTGTCAGATCATCCGTCGTACCCGGGCTCGCCGCACCCGCTACAAGAACATCGCTCCCACCCACTTGGGTCACTGTCTGGCCGCCACCGCTATCAACCTCACCCGCATCGACGCCTGGCAGCAAGGTCACCGGCCCGAGCCCACTCGCGTCTCACACCTATGCCGCCTTCTCAAAGCCCACCCCGAATGAGAGATCCGCAACGGGGT
>NZ_JBQQBQ010000174.1:0-1888 GCF_052245915.1 Nonomuraea sp. 10N515B | reverse complement strand
GCTAGAAGGCTTAGCCGCCCGGAGGCGGTCATGGTGAGCCGGAGTTTGTTCGAATGAGCTCGAACGGGCTGGTTTAGGCGGGGTTTAGGCGGCGAGGCCTGCCTGTTGGGCGAGGTCGTCGATCGCGGTGTCGTAGGCGTGGGCGGCGGCGCGCAGGCGTGCGGTGGGTGGCGGGTCTGGGTCGTTGAGTTGGGCTAGTCCGGGGATGAGGAACCGCTGGGTGAGGCGGGTGAGGAACCGGGCATGGCGATGTCCGTCGGGTGTGAGGAGGTAGCGGTGGGTGTGCGGGATTTTGGTGATGAGTCCGTGGGCGCGCAGCCGTCGTAGGTCGTAGCCGATCTGTCCGCTGGTCATGTCCTCGGGGTGGCGCCCCAGCAGGGGTGCGAGGTGGTGTCGCAGGTCGCGGTTGGTGAAACCGTGGGGCAGGAGACGGAAGACGCAGATGGCGGTGAGCAGGGCTTGGACTCGGTGGTCGAGCAGGCGCAGGCCGGCGATGCGGGTGCCGGTCGCGGTGGTGATCGGGACAGTGATGGCGGTCAGGGCGGCGGCGCCGTCGGCAGGGTCGTGACTGATCCGTTGAACGTCGAGGAGACGTCGGTTGGCGGTGAAGCCGATCTGCGCGAGTGCGGGCAGATGAGACAGTCCTTTGGGCAGAGCGAAGTCGCTGGTGTCGTTGATGGTGGTCTCGGTGCGCAGGGCCCGTCCTTGCTTGAAGTACTGCTTGATCGTTGAGTTCTTGTAGTCGATGTGGACGGACGGGTCGACGCCCTCGGTGAGGACCCGAGTGCGGAACCGGCCCGGGGTGACGTTCTTGCCTTTGCGGAGGATCTTCCGGTCGAAGATGAGGCTGACCTTGTCGGGACGTCCGAGGTCGAGGTTGTCGCGGATCATCTGCTCAAAGAAGATCCGGCCCGACAGCGGACGGTCGAGCATCTGAGTGAGGGAGAACTCCGTCTGCAGCATCGACAGCCGGTAGGTGTAGCCGGCGTCGATGTCCTCGGCGGTGAAGGGGTGCGGCAGTCGGGCCAGCCACTTGGCGGCTAATGCTTCGATCTTCTCGGCGGTCAGGCCGTCGCAGATGCGCTGGACCGCGGCCGGATCGTCGATGGCGGCGAAGGCGTTGTCCAGCGAGGTGAAGCCGATGCCGGCCTTGGCGGCTTGCCGTTTGGCGTACTCATTCCCATTGATGATCAACCGGCCGGTGTAGGGGAAGTAGGTGGAGAACTTCACACAGATCGGGCCGAAGTCGTCATCGACGGCGTAGAGGTAGAAGTGGTTGACCATCGCGGTGTCGCGTACCAACCATGGGAAGGTCGCGCCGGTCACCGGGTTGGTCCGCTTGATGGTACGGAACACGGCGTTCTTTTCCTGTGCCCGCCCCACATACAAGACCTGTTCGGGTACCAGCCCGTCCGGTCCAGCCGCCTCAGTTGCTGCAGCCAGGTACTGCTGGGTGAGGTCGTCCTTGCGTTGTCCCTTGCGGAAATGCACCAGGTCCAGGCCGTGCGCCGCGATGTAGTGGTGGAGGTTGGCGACGAACGTCTCGGTCATCGGCGCCATCAACGCCGAGGACGCGAACCGGTGCCCGCGATGCCCGATGAAGAACGCCGCGATCCCGCCACCGTGCTGCAATCTGGGCTGATACAGGTTCAAGTACATCCGGTCGATCGACTCGATCTCGAAAACGACATGATCGGACAGGACGTCGGCGACAGTACGAGGTAGCGTCATGATGAGCTCCGGCTGGACGACTAGGCCTGTAAGGGCTACTCCACCGCTACATGCGGCACATGAACGGGCACATCGTGTCACCGTTTCGTCGCCAGCCGGAGCCCCCACCTCAGCCACAACCCCGATGCCTCGTCGGGCTGGGGCGAAGCCCCGTTAG
>NZ_JBQQBQ010000173.1:0-1932 GCF_052245915.1 Nonomuraea sp. 10N515B | reverse complement strand
GAACTCGTGAAAGTCGGCCCGGAGCGCGGTTCTGGCCTCTCGGCCAGCCCGTTTCTCCGGACCGCTTCCCGCACCCGCCGTGCGCCTCTCAACGCAACGGGCGCTCCACAAGCCCCGCTTGTGTCCGTCCGTCTCTTCACGAGGCGATGCGCCAGGGCGAGGGGATGTTCGCGCCTCGGTAACGATAGCGCGTGGTGCGCACCGTTCCCGGGCTGAACAGTTCTCGTGCCTCGCTGGCTGGCCACCAGCCTCCGTCGCAGTAACGACGGCGCAGATCCTTCCAGTTGCTCCGGTGGTGTTTGCGGCGCAGCCACCCGATAACCTGCGTCCACGTGTAGTGAGCCAGGTATTGGAAGGTTGCGCTGGAGACCCCCGGCTGGAAGTACGTGCACCAGCCCCGCAGCATCCGGTTGAGCGGAATGAGCAGGGCGTCAAGCGACAGACTGGTGCTTGTTCTGCGGCACCGCGTCTTGACCTTGGCCATGATGGCCTTGACCGCTTTGCGGGCGGGATAGGTATAGACGTACTCCTTGGTGCCGCCTCGTTGCCGGTGGCGCTGGATGCGCCAGCCGAGAAAATCGAGACCCTCGTCGATGTGGGTGATCAGGGTCTTCTCTTCCGACAGGCGCAGGCCCATCGGAGCGAGTATGCCTGCGATCTCTTCGCGTAGCGCCACCGCGTCGGCTCGCGAGCCTGACACGACCAGGCACCAGTCGTCGGCGTAGCGGATCAGCCGATAGTTCGGCAGATCACGGCGTCGGCGCTTGACCCGGTCGTTGCGGCACGTCGCCGGCCCACCCGGCACCTGGGCAATGTACTCATCCAGGACGGACAGGGCGACGTTGCTCAGCAACGGCGAGAGGATCGACCCCTGCGGGGTACCAGCGTTGTTTTCCCTCAGCATGCGGTCCTCCCCGAGGATCCCAGCCTTCAAGAACGCCTTGACCAGGGCCAGGACGCGTCTGTCTCCGACTCGAAGCCGCACCCGGTCCATCAGGGCCGGATGCGAGATTTCGTCGAAGCAGGCTTTGATGTCGCCTTCGACCACCCACTCATAGGAGCGGGAGGTGAAATGACGCACCTCGGCCACTGCGTCATGAGCCCGGTGATTGGGGCGGAACCCGTAGGAACACGGGAGGAATCCCGCCTCAAAGATCGGCTCCAACACCAGTTTCAGGGAGGCCTGCACCACCCGGTCGCGGACGGTCGCGATCCCCAGACGACGCAGCTTGCCATTCGCCTTTGGGATCAGCCGCTCTCGCACCGGAAGCGGGCAGAAACTGCGGTCCTTCACCGAAGTCCGCAGCCCGTCGAGGAACTCCTCAACCCCCCGCACGGCCTCCACGTAGTAGGCGGTCTCCCCGTCCACTCCGGCCGTCCGGGCTCCCTTGTTGCCCCGCACCCGATACCACGCAACCAGCAGGAACGCGGGATCGGCAACGAGATTGAACAGGTCATCGAACCTGCGATGAGGATCTTCGCGGGCCCAACGGTGCAGCTTGGTCTGGATCTCCAGTACCCGGCGGTCCGCCTTCATCAAGACGTACTCCAGCTCGTCGGTATTCACCGGCGACAGCCTCCTGGTCTTCCCGTCCCACGACTGCTGACTCGCTGTCCCCCTTCGCCATGTACGCACCTCTCGTGCGCTCGGACTACTACGAGGACTCCGCCACGTCATGACGTCGTCAGCCGACGACGGGCCTGCCCTCCGCCAAGCTGGCTACTGGACGGGACGGGCGACACCATGACGCTTCCCACGTTCACTACCACCCGGTCGACAAGTGAGCCGCCCAGCTGTGCCCCGGCAGCCTCGCCACGCCTACGCCGCAGACCTTCAACGTGGCCTCCCCACCGACGGCCTTGGTCGGCTTCGGAGTCGCCTCCACCTACACATACAGAGGCGCGTACTGCACCCGGCCCAGATCCGCCAGG
>NZ_JBQQBQ010000172.1:0-2036 GCF_052245915.1 Nonomuraea sp. 10N515B | reverse complement strand
TGGCGAAGATCGTGGATGCGGGGCCGGGCCCGTCCGGGCGGCGTACGGATTCCGGCCAGGCCGAGCAGCTGGGCAAAGATGCCATCGACGCTGCTGTGCAGGAGCGGTCTGCCGGTGGTGGAGATGAAGAAGCTGCCTGCGGCCGGGGCCGGGCAGAGTTCATCACGCCGGGCCCCGTAGCGGAGCAGCATGTCCACGGTGCCCTCGTGCAGCGGCACCAGGCGGGACTTGCCGAACTTGCTGTTGATGACGGTGATCAGCGCGGTGTCGAAGTCGACGTGGTCGCGGGACAGGGCGATGGCTTCCCCAACTCTGAGGCCGGTCACGGCCAGCAGGCTGATGAGTGCCTGGTAGGTGGCGGCCAGCAGCGGCCGCCTGAGAGTCCCGGCGGCGTGGATGAGCGCCGCGATCTCCTGCGGCGAGAACAAGTACGGGGTGATCCGGTCCGAGGGGGACGGCAGCAGGGCGGTGGGTGGGACCTGGCAGGCGGCGTCGAGTGTCTTGAGGTGACGGGCGAAGCCGCGGACCACCGTCAACCGGCGCTTCCACCAGATCGGCGCGGCGCCGACCGGCTGGGTGGCCCAGGCCACAGCCGCCTCAATCGTGACCGTGCCGGCGCTGACGCGCTCGAGGTAGCCGATGAAGTCCATCAGCATCGGGCCCTGCCGCAGCAGCTTGTAGCCGAGCGCCCTGCGCATCTGCAGGTACTCCTCGGCCCTTCGGCGCAGCGCGCTCATAGCGCGCCCACCGGCGGACACGGCCGGGCCAGGGCACGCAACGCATCCAGGTCCACCTTCGCGTAGATCGCGGTAGTCCGTTCGTCGCGGTGCCGAAGGACTTGTCCGACCTCGGTCAGCGACGCGCCCTTGCGGAGCAGGTCGCAGGCCACCGAATGACGTAGCCGGTGCGCACCGAACTTCGGTAGCCCGGCCCGCTGGCAGGCGCGGTGCACCACGGTCAGCACGTGCGAGCGGTTCAGCCCGGTGTAAGGGGCATGCAGGATGACCAGCAGCATGCGGCCCGCGCAGCGAGGTCTGCCGTGCTGCACGTAGTCGGCCAGCGCTTCGCCGACATCGACCGGAAGGGGCAGGTGCTCCCGGCGGCTTCCCTTGCCACGCACCAGCAGTTCACCGGCCCGCCAGTCGACATCGCCCAGCTCGATCGCTGCCACCTCGCCCGCACGCAGGCCCAGCCGCGACAGCAACATCAAGATCGCGTAATCGCGGCGCCCACCTGCGCTGCGGCGATCACAGCTGGCCAGCAGCGCCGCCACGTGATCGGGATTCACATCACCCGGCAGCGAGGCCAGCCTCCAGCCCGCCACCGACGGCACGGCCGTCGCCAGCGAATGCGGCGCCCGCCCCGTAGCGTGCAGGAACCGCAGCAGCGACCGCAGCGCGGTCACCGTGGCCTTGGCCGTCCCTGTGCCCCACTGGCCACGATGATCGACCATGAACGCCGTGACCTCCGCCGCTGACAGCTCCGCCAGCGCCGTATCGAGCGGTAGCGTGAGCCCGGCCAGGAACGGACGGGCATGGTGCTGGTAGCTGGTCACCGACGCGGCCGAAAGGCCACGCTCGCGCACCAGGTACTCGGCGAACCCCGCCAACAACCTGTCCACCGGCGCAGACGGAACCTGTGCTTCGGCCGCGGGCGCGGCCCCCAGCCCGCGCAGATACCCCAGCAGCGGAGCCATCGCCACGGCCGAGACAAGATCCCGGCGCCCCGCGGCACGTCTCGCTCGCAAGTACTCCTGGACCACCTCGGCGACCAGCGCATCAGCGGACAGCTGCTGATCTTCCAGCCACCGGCTCAAATCCGCCATCAGCCCCACGTGACGGCCGATCACCTGGGGATGGTAGCCCCTACCGGCCAGATCCTCGCGAAAACCGTCGGCATACAGTGCCAACGGCCCGGTCACCGCCGTTCGGGTCGGATGGCCGGCCTGTTGCCTGCTGTCCATGGTCGCCTCCTCGACAGCGGTCGACAAGGCGAGAATCACGCACAGAAATCAATCAGTCACTTTATGTAGCAGA
>NZ_JBQQBQ010000171.1:0-2155 GCF_052245915.1 Nonomuraea sp. 10N515B | reverse complement strand
GTGTAGTCGGCGTACTGCACCGGCAGCGGCTCCCACTCCGGTGTATGGCCCTGCGAGCGGGCCATGCAGGCGGCGAGCAGGTCCCGGGCCAGCGGGGCCATGGACCAGCCGTCCCCCGCGATGTGATGGATCAGCAGCAGCAGCACGTACTCATCGGCGTCCAGCTCGAACAGGGTGACCCGGACCGGGATCTCCGCGGACAGGTCGAACCCGTACCGGGCCGCCCGCTCCAGAGCCTCCGGCAGCTCCTCTTCGGTGACCGGGCAGGCCCGCCAGCCGAAGTCAGCGTGCTCGGTGTCGATGACCTGCTGCACCGGCTCGCCATCGACCTCGGCGAAGACCGTGCGCAGCGACTCGTGCCGGCCGATCACATCGGCCAGCGCGGCCCGCAGCACCAGCGGATCCAACCGTCCCGACAGGCGCAACGCCAAAGGCATGTTATACGTCGCCGACCGGCCCTCCAGCTTGTGCAGGAACCACAACCGCCGCTGCGCGAAGGAGACCGGCACCACCAGCGGCCGCTCCTGCGGCACCAGCACCGCCCGCGCCTGCCTCGAACCGGCCTCCGCTTCGAGGTGAGCGGCCAGCCCGGCCACGGTCGGGGTCTCGAAGACCGCGACGATCGGCAGCTCCACCTTCAGCGTCCGGCGGATCCGGCTGACCAGCTGGGTCGCCAGCAGCGAATGCCCGCCGAGGTCGAAGAAGCTGTCATCGATCCCGACCCGAGCCACCCCGAGGGTCTCGGCGAACAGGCCGCACAACACCTCCTCGGCCGGGTTCCGCGGCCCCCTGCCTCCACCGGCAACGCCCGCATAGTCCGGCTCGGGCAGCGCCCGCCGGTCCAGCTTGCCGTTCGGCGTCAACGGCACCGCACCGATCGCCACCACAGCCGACGGCACCAGATACTCCGGCAGCCGCTCCGCCAGACCCGCTCGCACCTGAGCCAGCAACCGGCCCAGCCCACGGGCCGCCTTCGGATTGTTCACCAGCGGCACCACCGCCACGGCGGGAACGTAGACGCCCTGCAGGACCTGCCCGGCATCTTCGTGGCCCAGCACCAGCTCGAAGCACTCGACCGACACCGCCGACCACGTCGCCATCGCCCGCAGACCGCGCTCTTCAGCCCAGTCCACCAGCCGCTGCGGATCCACCCCCTGATCGACCAGCCGCCCGTTCGGAATCCCGGTGATGCGTGCCGGTGTCACCACGTGAGCCAGATCCAGGTCCGGGCTCCAGGCGACGGTGGACAGCCCTGACAGGTCGATCGCCTGGACCGGTTGCTTGTGCAGCACCACCTCGTAACGGTGCTGGGTCAGCTCGTTGTGGTAACCACCCGGCTTAAGGCGGATGTCCACCGCCCCGACCCGGGAATCAGCCGCAGCCAAGGTGGTGAAGAACTCCGGCGCCACCACCAGTTCCTTCTCCATCAGCAGCGCATGCTCCACCGCCACCGGATCAGCCAGCACCGCAGCATGCAACGCCCGCAACGTGCCGGCATGCCGCACATCACCCACCACCAACCGGCCACCCGGCGCCAGCAGGCCCACCAACCCATCCATCACCAACTGCAAGTACTCCCCATCCGGGAAGTACTGGACGACCGAGTTGACCACGATCGTGTCGAAGTGTCCCTCGGGCAGGCCGTCCACCACGTCGGCGGCCTGGGCCCGCAACGTCACCCGATCCGCCAGCCCCCGCTCGGCCACCTGACGCCTCAGCCGGTCGATCACCGCACCCGACAGATCGGTGCCCCAATACTCATCGCAGTGCCCGACCAACTGCGACAACAACAGGCCCGAACCGACACCCACCTCCAGGATGCGTTCCGGACGATAGCGGCGCACCTGCTCCACCGCGGCCGCCCGCCAAGCCCGCATCTGCTCCAAAGGAATCGGCTCACCGGTGTAGGAGCTGTCCCAGCCGGTGAAATCCTCACCGAACGCCTCAACCTGCGACCCGGCATACACCGTGTCGTAGATCTCCCGCCACTCACCCACCTGCCCAGCCACAGCATCAGCCGCAGCATCGGCCGCAGCATCGGCGGCCACATCCAGATCCGGCACCACATAGGCCACCAGCCGCCGGTCACCGGGAACATCCTCCCGAGCGACCACCACCGCCTGCCGCACCCCCGGATGCTCAGCCAGCGCCGCCT
>NZ_JBQQBQ010000170.1:0-2161 GCF_052245915.1 Nonomuraea sp. 10N515B | reverse complement strand
CTTGAGGCGTATGACCTCACGGGGAGTTATCGCGCCGCAGCTGAGTTGGCCGGGTGCGACCATCACACGGTGGCTCGGTATGTGAAGATGCGCGCGGCTGGGCAGTCGCCCGAGCAGCGCAAGCACCGAGAGCGGGCGATCGATGCGTACCTGCCGAAGATCGAGGAGCTGGTGGTGCGCTCGCGCGGGAAGGTGCGTGCGGATGTGGTGCACAAGCGGATCGTGGCGATGGGGTTCGCCGGTGGGGAACGCACCACGCGGCGGACGGTGGCCGAGGCCAAGGCGCAGTATCGGCTGGGCCGGCACCGGGTGTATCGGCCGTGGGTGACCGAGCCGGGGCTGTGGCTGCAGTGGGACTGGGGAACCGGCCCAGTGATCAAGGGGCGGCAGGTCACGTTGTGGTGTGCGTGGCTGGCCTGGTCTCGGTTTCGGGTGGTGATCCCGGTCTTGGACAAGACGCTGCCGACGATCGTGGCCTGCCTGGATGCGACGCTGCGCAGGATCGGCGGGGTACCCGCCTACGCGCTGACCGACAACGAGAGGACCGTCACCACCGATCACGTGGCGGGGATCGCGGTGCGCAACGCGGAGATCGTGGAGGTGGCCAAGCACTACGGGATGACGATTCGCACCTGTATCCCGGCCGATCCCGAGTCCAAGGGCGGCAGCGAGGCCACGGTGCGGATCGCCAAGGCCGACCTGGTGCCCACTGACACGAATCTGCTGCCCGAGTACCGGACGTTTGCGCAGGTGGAGGCGGCCTGCCGGGACTTTTGCGCCGAGGTGAACGGCCGCGTGCACCGGCAGACGCGTCGGGTGCCGGAGCAGATGCTGGCCGAGGAACGCCAGCGGCTGCACCCGCTGCCCAAGGCGCCGTTCACCGCGGCGTTCGGCACCACCCGGCGGGTGACCTGGGAGTGCACGATCTCGGTGGAGGGCGTGCGCTACTCGGTGCCGCACCCGCTGGTCGACACCCGCGTGTGGGCCCGCTTCCATGGCGATGAGCTGATCGTCACCGCCGTCGCCGCCGACGGCACCGCGGCCGAGGTGGCTCGGCACCGGCGCGGCACCCCGGGAACTCCCGTCATCGACGAGGCGCACTACCCGCCGCGCGAGGACAAACAGGCCGACCGCACCCCCAAGGCGGCCACTGCCGAGGAGGCGGCGTTCTTGATGCTCGGCCCCGGCGCCGCATCGTGGCTGGTGGAGGCCGCCGCGGCAGGCACCCGGCGAGTGCGCGCCAAGATGGCCGAGGCCGTCGCGCTGGCCAAGCTGCACACCCCGGCCGCGGTCGACCGCGCGCTGGGCACCGCCGCGATCACCGGCCGGTTCGCCGACGCGGACCTGCTGTCCATCCTGAACTACCAGCTCCGCCAGGCCGACGCCGAGCCCACCCGCGCTGGTGAGGACCACAGCCTGCAGCCGGGCACCTCGGCCTGGGCCGCCTTCGGCACCAGCACCCCCCCGGCTTCCCCCGCGGCTTCCCCCGCGCCCGCTCACAACGACGATGAGGACCTGATCTGACATGGCCACCCCGCTGCGCACCGTCCCCGCCACCGCCGGCGACCCGCTGGCCGAGGCCATCGAGCTGACCAAACGGCTCAAGCTGCCGCACATCCGCCGCGCCCTGGCCGACCTGGTGCCCACCGCCAAGGCCCAGCGCTGGGATCCGGCTGAGGTCGTGCGCGTGCTCCTGGCTGAAGAGGCCGCCGGACGCGACCGAGCCAACCTCAACACCCGCAGAAAACGCGCCGCCTTCCCCACCGGCAAGACCTTCGGCGACTGGGACGAGACCGTCTCCTCCATCCCCCGCCCCACCCAAGATGCGCTCAAGACCCTCGAATGGGTGACACGACGGGAGAATCTCTGCATTTGCGGCCCGTCGGGCACGGGCAAGAGCCACTACAGCGAGGCGCTCGGCCAAGCCGCTGTCGAAGCCGGGATGACCGTCATGTGGTTCACCATCGAAGACCTCGGCGCCCTGGTCCGCCGCCACCGCGTCGATGACTCCATCGCCCGCGCACTGACCCGCATCACCCGCGCCGACTTGATCATCGTCGATGACATCGGCCTGCTGCCGGTCTCCCCGGACGCCGCCGAGGGCTTCTACCGCCTGGTCGACGCCGCCTACGAGCGACGCAGCCTCGCGGTCAGCTCCAAC
>NZ_JBQQBQ010000169.1:0-2184 GCF_052245915.1 Nonomuraea sp. 10N515B | reverse complement strand
TTCGGCTGGCGCGAAGCGCTCAACGAACTCGAGATCGCCTACCCGGGAAGGATCAAGTAAATCAGGTAAAGAGCACTCTCCATTACTCAGAGTAAGAATTTACACACTTGAAGTGACAAGCTCACCGAGGTGCGGGCCAGTGCTCCCGCCTTCAGGCGGGAGGTGTAGGCCCGGGCGGGAAGGCCCCAAGGCCTGAGCGTGCCCTGACCCGCACTCTTGGAGCCCAGCGCGACGACGTCTGGTGTTGTCTCATTTCTGGGGCTGGTCCTGCGACTGGAGGTAGGTGCGGACGGTGGCCTCGCTCGTGCTGCCGGTCGATCCTGCGTAGTAGGAGCGGGACCAGAAGTGGCCGCCCCACAGGTGTGTGCGGACGTGAGCGTTGTATTCCTGGCGGAGGTAGCGGGCCGAGACGCCTTTGAGGGAGTTGACCAGGGAGGACAGAGCGACCTTGGGTGGGTAGCGGACGAGGAGGTGGACGTGGTCGTGTGCGCCGGTGAAGTCGGTCAGTTGGCAGTCGAACTTCTCGCACACCTCTTTCATGATCTGTTCGCAGCGTTCCAGCATGGGGCCGGTGAAGACGTCCCGCCGATATTTCGTGACAAACACCAAATGCGCGGACAGCTCGTGGACGCAGTGAGCGCCGTGTTCTGATGTCGGGGTTCGGTTCCCATCGGTTCCCATCGCGGTGACATACACCAAACGATAAGGTGGGTCGCGTGGAGTGGGAGAAACGCAATCGCGCTCATGTCGCCCGCCTGGAGGTGGACCAGCGGCAGAGCGCCGTGTTGGACGGCCAGGCACACAACGCGCGCACGCTGTGGAACCTGTTGCACGAGTTCTTCACCTTCCGGCAGGGCCGGTTCGCCTCCCTCGCCCAGTGCGACGAGGCCATCCGGGCCGCCCGCAAAGAGATCGACTGGCTCAACGACCTGCCCGCCCAAGCAGCGCAGGCCGTGCTGAAGACCTACCGGCAGGCGTGGGCGAACTACTTCAACCCCGACCACCCGGCCGGGCGCCCCACGTTCAAGAGCCGCTTGCGCTCCCGGATGGCGGTAGACGTCCCTCAGGCGCGGGACCTGAACATCACCCGGATCAACCGGCGGTGGGGCGCGGTCACCATCCCCAAACTCGGCCGCATCCGCTTCCGGTGGACCAAAGACCTGCCGAGGGTCACGAAGGGCGGCTCGGACGGGAAGATCACCGGGGCGCGGCTGGTGAAGGAGGCCAATGGCTGGCACATCGTGTTCCGTGTCCAGACCGAGGAGCCGGTGCCCGCCCCGCATCCGGGGCCGCACACCGCGATCGACCGGGGCATCGCCGTGCCGTTGGCGCTTGCCACCGGGGAGAAGATCTTCCACCGTAAAGAATGGCTGACCGGCGGGGAGCAGGAGCGGCTGCTCCGTCTGGAGCGCAAGGCCGCCCGCCAGAAACGAGCGGCGAAACCCGGACAGCCTGTCAGTAACCGGCTGAAGCACACCTACGACCAGATCGCCCGCCTGCGCGCGAAAGCCAAGCGCCGGGTCATCGACTGGCAGCACCAGACCACAGCGAAGCTCACCGACCGGTTCGGCGTCATCGTGCTGGAAGACCTCAAGGTCACGAACATGATGGCCTCCGCCCCGGGCACCCTTGAACAGCCGGGCAGGAACGTCGCCCAAAAACGGGGCCTGAACCGGGCCATCGCCGGGCAGGCGTGGGGCCGCACCGCCGAGTTCCTCACCTACAAGGCCACCGGCAAAGGCGGCAAGGTCGTCTTCGTCCCGGCGCCGGGCACCAGCCAGGAATGCCACGCCTGCCACACGATCATCGAAGGGTCGCGCCAGAGTCAGTCCCGGTTCGTGTGCAAGAACCCAGCCTGCGGGTGGATCGGCAACGCCGACGTCAACGCCGCCCGCACCCAGTTGTACCGGTACAACTCAGCCGCCGGACGGGCGGTCACCGGACGTGGAGGCCCTGCACCACTGGGGCCGATGAAGCGTCAAGCACCTCATGGCGGGACTACCCGCACCACCCCGCACAGGGTGGCCGCGTAGCGGCCATGAGAATCCTCCCCATTCATGACCCCGTTGCGGATCTCTGAAACTGTCACTCTCGGTCAGCATCGGTGCGGGAGAGTGTTCAGGAGTCCGAAGTCTTCGAGGGTGGTGGTCTGGTGTCGCTGGATCCGCAGAGCCTTCATGAGGT
>NZ_JBQQBQ010000168.1:0-2221 GCF_052245915.1 Nonomuraea sp. 10N515B | reverse complement strand
GGGACTGCTTGGGGTCCTGCTGTGGTCCTGCCACCTGCTCCAACCTCTTCCAACGGGTGATCAAACTACCCGCGGCTGATAGGTGTTTCGGACCGGGACTGGTTCATTAGCTCTGACGCGGATGGCGTCCATGCCACCCATGTTGAAGACGCCTGGGTCACCGGACAGCGCCGCGTTGCCGACCGATGGAAAGGACTCACCCGATGAAATGGAACCTGCGCCTGGCGGCCGCGAACCGCGGGATCTGGAAGGCCAGCGAGTTCCAGCGGATGCTCGCCGAGCGTGGCCTGGTCATCAGCGCCGGCAAGATGTCGGGACTGTGGTCGGGAAGTCCCAACGTGGTCAAGCTCGACGAGCTCGACGTCATCTGCACCGTGCTGGGCTGCGGCGTCGATGAACTACTGATCCCCGAACCCGAGGCTGTCGCCGAGCCGCGGCACCACAACGATGACCAGACGGCGGCGGTCGGCCAAGATCGGCAAGTCACCCCGCGCACCGGGGCCGGGAGGTCGCTTCCCCCTCGATGAACTGCGCACACTGCGGCACCCCGTTGCCGGAGAAGCGACGCCGGGATCAGGTCTACTGCAGAAACTCCTGCTCAGCGTTAGCCTCCTACTACCGGCGCAAGAACGGCCAGCCGGTCCCACCGCGCTGGCAGCACCCAGCAGTGACAGCAAATGATCCGGTGCTGCGGGCAGCGGCACATCACGCCCAAGAACTCGGCCAAATCGGCGGCTGGAACCCTTCGACCACCAGATGCGTGCTGGATGGCCTCGTCACGGTGCTGACTGACCTTCCCGCAGGTGAGCGTGTCTCGCTCAGCGAGGTCCGAGCCCGGCCGCACCGCTGGGTGTCGCGTCCTCGGCTCATCGAAGTACTCACCGATCTGGACCTGCTCCACGACGACTCTGTTCCGGCGATCAGATCCTGGATCGACCGCGTCACAAGCCCTCTCGCACCCGGCTTCACCACCCCTGTCCGTCAGTGGCTGCTGGTCCTGCTCAACGGCGACACCAGGTCACGCCCTCGGTCCGCGTCCAGCATCTATGTCTACTTCGGCTGCATTAGGCCGTTCCTTGACGACTGGGCGGCGGGCTACGACCGCCTGCGGGAGGTCACGCGCTCCGACATCCGCGCGGCGCTTGGACCGCTCAGCGGCTCACGACGCGCCACCGCGACCAGCGCCCTGAGGTCACTGTTCGGATTCGCCAAGAAGCGCGGCCTGATCTTCTCCAACCCGACGACCGGGCTGAAGGGTCGCCCGGCGGACTTCGCCCTACTCCCCATGGCTGATGGGGAGATTCGGGCCATCGAGCAGCTGGCCGACGACCTCGCCGGACGAGTCATCATCGCCCTGGCGGCCGAGAACGCCGCTCGCACTGGAGCCATCCGAGGCCTGACGCTCGACGACCTCGACCTGGCCAACCGGCGGATCACCCTGGGTGGCCGTCGTCAGCGACTGGGCGACCTCAGCCACAGAGCGCTCAGCCGCTGGCTCCGCCACCGCCGCACCACCTGGCCGCACACCTCCAACCCACACGTCCTCATCAGCGACAAGACCGCCCACGGCGCCGGCCCTATCAGCCAGCAATTCGTGACGCTGCGGATGAACCGCACCGGATGCAGCGTCGACCGGATACGCAAGGACCGCATCCTCCACGACGCCCTCGCCGCGAGGGCGGACCCGCTCCACCTGTCGCTGGTCTTCGGGATCTCCCACAGCACCGCCGCCAGATACTCCGCCGTCGCCGAACACCTGCTCTCCGACGAACTCGACCAGGCGTCCCAGCAGTGACCCTTTGGAGCGGCGCCTCCGGGGACTCCGACGAACTCTCCGCATTTTCAGTCCTCACTAACCGAACTGGTGCATGTTCGCGATGAAAGTCCTTCAGTCTGGCTGAACTCACGGCCGACGTGCCAGTAAGAAACGTGTCATGAGCCCCAGTGAACAACGGCGTTGATCTTGCTGTGACTTGCCTGGTCAATGCTGGGCCGTCATGAAACACCCCTCGATGCACATCGATGAGCTGCTCGAGCACTGGACGATCCTGGACGAAGATCGCGATCTCATCGCCGAAACGGGATGCCACGCGACTCGGCTTCGTTATCTTGAGCCCTCAAGGCTCCGTCTCTGACGTGTATGACCTGCGCTAACTCCTTCCCGATCATCGTGGTGGATGCGATTACCTTCCGCTGTCCAGCACGGAAGCGGGGGATTCAA
>NZ_JBQQBQ010000167.1:0-2313 GCF_052245915.1 Nonomuraea sp. 10N515B | reverse complement strand
AGAACACCGATTCATCCGATTCCAAAAACAAGACAAACGATGCTAAAGTGACTATTGAGGCGATTGCTTCCTAATAGTCACCGATTACGGGTGACCTTCTCAAACACCACCTCCATGGGCGCGGCCGAGTTGCGGCGGGCCGCCGCCGACCGTTGCCCGCCAGTACATCGAGCGCAGAACCGACCGGTCAGAGCCGCGTGGACACCGTTTCGCCTCAGGAGCGAAACGGCTGTGCATGCCCGCTATGCGGGATGGTCACGCCCCACCCTCGACATGACTGAAGGCCGGAGCACTGCAGACGAATCCGCTAGAGGGCGGCCGACGGTAGGCGGCCACCGCTGCCGGCGTCGTCCGCCTGCTGGAGGACGGCTCCTCCCCCTTCCAGGCAGAGAAGATCAGGCGGCGGGCCGGGCCGTGACGTCGTGCCCCGCCCAGTTGACGGCGACCTCCCCGTTGGCCCGGAAATCCAGCTCGACCTCACCCTTCATCCTGCCGAAGAAACGGGTCTCCGACATCGACAGCAGCTCGGTCCTGACCAGCCCGTGCACCTCCACCATCAGCCGATCGCCGTCGCGCGTGACGTCCATCGTCGAAGTGCGGCCCATGTGCCGCATCGTGTAGCGCCCGACGTACCGATCGAGGATAGCCGGGTCGACGGTGACGAAGACCCGCCGGCTCGGCAGCTCGTACGGCTCACGCCGGGCGATCGCCGCCAAGGCTGCCTCGATCTCCGCGAACGCGGCGTTCTCGACGTTGGACAACACGGTCACGAAGAGGTCGTCGCGCCGGTAGTGCGCTGAGACGCTGACGAAGCCGATGGTGCCGCCCGAGCTCTCGACGCGGTCCCCGCGCACCGCGCAGCCGTAGCCGTAGCCGATCCCGTCGGCTTCGACGTGCGGCCTGATCAGCTCTGTCAGCGATTCCGGGCGCAGCAGGCGGGGCAGGCCGCGGTTCCAGCGGTGCAGATCCTCGACCGTCGAGTGCAGGGCCCCCGCGGCGTCCTGGTTGGAGTTGTCCAGGTAGGGGGTGCGGGTGACCTGGCCGTCGTTCGCCATGTAGCCGATGGCGTGCCCTTCCGCCGGACCGTCGGCCAGGCCGCTGTGCTCCATGGCCAGCGGGGCGAAGACGTGCCGGCGGACGTACTCGCCGTAGGTCAGGCCGGACGACCGCTCGATCACCTCTCCGAGCAGGACCCATCCCGAGTTGCTGTAGCTCATCCGCGTGCCGGGCTCGAACAGCAGGGGCCGGTCCTTGAAGTCCGCGATGAGCTCCGCTCTCATGCGCGGCGTTCCCATGATGCGGGTGAAGCCCTCCATCGTGACGTAGTCGGGGATGCCAGCGGTGTTGGTCAGCAGGTGGTGCAGCGTGATGTCGCCGCCGCGCGGATAGCAGGGCAGGTGACGGCCGATCGGATCGCCGACGCGGAGCCTGCCCTGCTCCTGGAGTCGCAGGATCGCGATCGCAGTGAAGGTCTTGGTCTGCGAGCCGATCCTGAACGCCGTGCGCGGCGTGTTGGGCATCGCGTGCTCGTGGTCGGCATGACCGTACCCCTTCGCGAAGAGCCGCCGGTCACCGCGCGCGACCAGCACCGCACCGCTGAACCTGCCCAGCCGCGCGTACGCGCGGACGAGCGTGTCCATCCGCCTTGAGAGGAAGAACCTCACCGAACCTCCATGTTGAGTATTCAACTTTGACTATAAGAGCATGGCGCGGCTGATATGGTCAAGCTTGACTATCGCGTGGAGGTGTTCGAGTGTCGTCGACCCGGCTGCTCGTTCTGGGGTTGCTCAACGAGGGGCCTCGGCACGGGTACGAGATCAACCAGCTCGTCACGGCGGGGGCACTGGAGCAATGGACCGACGTCAAGCCGGGATCGGTGTATCACGCCCTGGCCAAGCTGGAGGCCGAGGGGCTGGCGAAGACCCATTCTGAGGAGCGCACCGGCGACCGGCTGCGCCGCGTGTACGCGATCACGCCCGAGGGCCGGCGCACTCTGCAGGACCTGCTGCGCAAGGCGCTGGCCGCGCCCCCGCACTCCACCAGGTCGGACTTCGCGCTGGCGCTGCGCTGGCACGCGCTGCTGGACTCAGGTGAGGCTCGGGAGCTGGTGGCGGCCTCGTCCCGGGCACTGGAGGGGCGGCGGGCGGAGATCGCCGCCGGACGGGAGGCGAAGGTGGGGTTGTCGCCGCTGGCCGACGCTCTCTTCGAGAACGCCGAGGCGCATCTGGCCGCCGACGCGAAACTCCTGGAGAACATCCAGCGCCTGCTGGACTGACAGGACACCGCACAAATCCCGGAAGCGGGGGGGGAACC
>NZ_JBQQBQ010000166.1:0-2368 GCF_052245915.1 Nonomuraea sp. 10N515B | reverse complement strand
TCATCTCCACCACCGGCAGACCGCTCCTGCACAGCAGCGTCGATGGCATCTTTGCCCAGCTGCTCGGCCTGGCCGGAATCCGTACGCCGCCCGGACGGGCCCGGCCCCGCATCCACGATCTTCGCCATTATGCGGACGGCTGGGTTATGCGCCCTGCCGTGGTGTTTCCGCTGGCAGGAGCGGCGGGGCTCGTGTTGTAGTCCGCATAATCCTCCTGGGCTGGGATCAGCGGCCGAGCGAGTCGAGCCAGCCGAGCAGGGACGAGTCCAGGGTCCAGTCCGGCAGGGCGTCCGGGGTGAGTGGTTCGTAGGCGTTCTCGATCGCTTTGCGTTTGGCCTCGGCGTCTGCACGGGCGTAGATCTCGGTGGTGGAGACATCGGCGTGGCCGAGCAGGTCGCGGATGTAGATCAGGTTGACGCCGGCCTGGACCAGGTGCATGGCCCGGCTCCGCCGGAGCGTGTGGGGCGTGACCGGCAGGCCGTGAGCCCAGCCGGGGGCGCGCGCCCGGACTGCGCGCACGTGGCGGGCCAGCAGCTTGGCCACTCCGGACCGGGTCAGCCTGGAGTGGTTCGGCCCGGCGAACAGCGGGTCGGCGTCGGAGCCGACGCCGGGATGCCGTCCGCGGTGGTCGAGGTAGCCGGCGACGAGCCGGGCTGTCGGCTCCATCACGGGCACGTACCGGATCTTGGAGCCCTTCCCGTGGATCACCACGGTCATCGGGCTGCCGCGGCGGATGTCGGCGACGTCGAGGTCGCAGAGTTCCTGGACGCGGGCGGCGGTGTCGTAGGCCAGGGCGAGCAGGACGGTGTCCCTGACGGCGCGTGCGCTGGCCGTGCCGGGTTCGGCGAGCAGCGTCTTGACCTCGTCGCCGGTCAGGTGGTCTAGCTGCGGGGCCGGGGTCTTTTTCTGCCGGATCGCGAGGACCTGGGTGACCTGGCCGAGATGGCCGGGCTGCTCGACGGCGGTGTAGCGGCAGAACGACTTGATCACCGCCAGGCGCTGGTTGCGGGTGGCGGGCGAGCAGCCCCGGTCGTCCTCCAGCCAGTCCAGGAACCGCAGGATGCGGGGCCGGTCGATGTCGGACAGGCGCAGCTTCTCCGGCGGTATGCGCTCAGCGTCCCTGAACCAGGTGAGCAGCAGTTTCATCGCGTCCCGGTAGGAGGAGACGGTCTTCGGGCGAGGCGGCGCGTTCCCCGGCCAGGTGGCTGGTGAAGAACTTCGACAGCCAGCGGCCGGCAAGATCCGGCGGCGGCGCGGGCCGCGGGTTCACGGCTGGTCCCCGGGCGGCTCGGGGATGACGTAGCCGAACCGGACCTGGGCCCTGGCCATCACCTCGGGGTAGGCGTCCGCGGTCAGCCGCAGGTAGTACTGGGTGCCGCGGAGATCGGCGTGGCCCATGTAGCACGCCAGGTAGGGCAGCATCACGGCCAGGTCCGCGCCTTGCCCGGCCCAGCGCCGCAGGTTGGCGACGGCGAATCCGTGGCGCAGCGAGTGCGGGTGAGGGCCGCCTGTGAAGTGGGGGATGCCGGCGTCGGCCAGGTAGCCGCGGAACCGCATGTATGCGGTTGACTGGTTGACCGGCCGGCCGGGCGCGATGCTGTAGAACACGCAGTCGCTGGTTTCGGGGGCGGGGTGCGCGGCCGCGATATAGCCCTCCAGGGTCGCGGTGAGCCGGGCGGTGACCGGCACGGTCCGGCTCTCGCCGTTCTTGGAGTCGCGGATGCGCAGCGTCCCGCTGCGCGTGTCCACGTCGGCCAGGGTCAGGCTGAGCGCCTCGGAGATCCTCAGCCCGGCGCCGTAGAGCACCCTGAACAGGACCGGGTCGACCATGGCCTTGTTCGAGAAGCTGGACATGGGCTGGGAGTCGATCGCGGTGAACAGGCGGCGCACCTCGTCGTCGGTGAACACGTACGGGGGCTGGTGACGGACGCGGACCTGAGTCGCCGCGGCCGGGGTCCAAGCATCCCAGCCGGCTGCCCGGGCGTACTCGGCCAGCTGGCGCAGCGCCAGCTCGTTGCGCCGGATGGTGGAGGCCCGCAGGTGACGGCCGTAAAGGAACCCGTCGACCGCTTCCCGGGTGATGGACCCGTCCGGGTAGCCTTCCCGCCGGCAGTGGCTGGCGAACTGGCGCAGCACCCGTTCCTGGACTGTGAACCTGTATCCGCCGGCGTGGCGCGAAGCGGCCAGCTCGGCGACCAGGCCCGGCAGCGTCGCCTCAGGCATCGTGCTCACCCGCCCCCTTCTAACGGGGCTTCGCCCCAGCCCGACGAGGCATCGGGGTTGTGGCTGAGGTGGGGGCTCCGGCTGGCGACGAAACGGTGACACGATGTGCCCGTTCATGTGCCGCATGTAGCGGTGGAGTAGCCCT
>NZ_JBQQBQ010000165.1:0-2457 GCF_052245915.1 Nonomuraea sp. 10N515B | reverse complement strand
AGGCGCAAGAGGTCCTGGCAGATCTGCCAATCAAGCGACAAGCTGTCTCTGCTTAGTCCTCTGAGCTGTGGCTTCGTCAGTATTCGAGCGCGCTGAATGGTTCATCAGATGCAACTCCGCCCGTTTTTCTCCCGGGCGCATCCCAGTCAAATACGCGCAGACCACGAAAGCCGCTGTTCCCAGGTGCCGCATCAGGTCGGCGGCCTCGTTGTAATCGAGTACCTCCCGCCACGGCGCTCCGTTGATCTGGCCAGTCACCGGGACGTTCAACGGGCAGGGTCCTGGCCGGCGGGCTGCAGCGGCTTTCAGATCTTTCTGTTGGGAGAACCTCCGAATCTGGGATTCGGAGGCGCCGGTCATGCCGCCCACATAGGTGCAGGCCAAGGTCACGCGGCCATCGGTTGCCGTGGTCGGCAGTGGAGCCCTACTGGCGATCAGCGGGTCGAGGTAGGCGTGCAGGGCTGCCGCCGCCGCAGGAGTGGCGGTGTTGGAACGGGCGGCCTCCGCCAATCGCTGTCTCTCAGCCCAGGCGGCGAGGATGTCCTCGGCGAAGTCGTCGACCATCCGCATCGCCCAGACCAGCAGCGGTCCCATGGTCTCGGCCGCCACGGGTTCGGTCGTGTTCTCCCCGCCGCTGGAAGAGGTTGCGGCAGGCAGGTAGTCATCGGCTCCCAGTCCGTCCCACGGCGGCCGTCCGATCCCGGCCGGGCGGGCGCTGAGCTCGTCGAACGCCCACAAACGTGTTACTGCTGACAAGATTGTGCGGGTATGGCTTCGACCATGGTTTTGTCCTCTCATGTGCAGGCCGTAGTCGTGTAGGACGCTGGTGTCGCAGGCGACGAGGCTGTCGATGCCCCGGGAGTCCAGCCATTTAGCCAGGTGGATCCACTGCCGTATCGAGTTGACCAGCACGGCGAGGCTCAGGCGGCTTCGCGTGCGGCTGCCGCGTTCGGTAAGGAAAGCGGGCCGAAGCTCGCCGTTGATCATGGTCCAGGCGGTCAGCCGTAGCTCGTCCCGGAAGGCGGCGGGGCAGGTATTCCAGTAGATCGAGGCCTTGTATGCGCTGGGGTTTTCCGTGAGCATGCCCAGCGGCCAGATCGCAGCTCCGTAGCGGCTGTTGAGGTGGGCGTGCTCAGCGGTCACGAAGTGCGGCAGGACGATCGGGGTGTCGGGAGTGGGCAGCGGCAGCCGGTAGGGATCGAGGTCGGGGGCGAGGATCACGTGTCGAGCTCTCCAGTCAGTAGGTCGGCGATGAGGGCGCGATCGGCGTCGGTGACGCGGGCCAGGGCCTGACGCCAGATGCCCACGCCGAGCTTGGACTCGAGGTCTTCCAAGCGGGCGTGGGCGTCGCCCCAGTCCCGCGACCACGTCTCGGGTGCCAAGGTCGAACGCAGATTGGACAACGCGTGGTGCAGGTGGGCGAGCCGGCTATGGTGACCTGGGTGAACACGGGCGTTCTCACAGCCCAGACACATCAGGAAAGACTCGCCGCAACCCCCGCCAGGTGCCGGATAGGGGCTGTTGTCGTAGTCGCGGCAGTCGGCGGTCGCGGTCTCGACGTCCCCGTCCTGCGGCTCGTCCCGTAGTTCGGCGACCAGAACCGACGCCCGCGCGCGGGCAGCAGCGTCTTCAGCGCCGGCAGCGATCACCTCGACGGCCTCAGCCTGGACCCGCTTGTCGACCACGACGTAGCGGCGGTCGTGCGTGTCCTGACTGTTCTGGCCAGGCTGTCGCCGGGCGAGCGCGTTGACGGTCCGGCGTCCCCGGCGAAACGGCGAACCCGTCATGCCTTCCGACCGCGCCCAGCTCCGCGCATTCATGGTGGTGACACCGAAGTGGAACCAGCCGACCGGAGGAAGACGGTCTCCATCCCCATGCAGAGCGCCGCCCCCAGCAGCATGCCAGACGATCAGACGATCGGTTCCGGGGGCAAGGTCCTCCACGAGTGCGCGGGCGAACCGAGTTGCCGCCAATGCCTCGGTGATCAGACGGCCAGCCGAGGCAGCGCCATCATCGGTGACGTTCCGGGTCTCGTAGTGGTGGCCGCCGCCACGGCGATACTTCTCCAGCGGGATCCGGTAGGTGGGGTGCCCGTCCTCGCCGGGGTCCGGTGATGCCCGGGGCACTTCAGCCCCATCGATCACCGACAGGTTCCACCCGTACTCGGCCATCAGGAGCACCCCCAGCGCCACGGCCTCATGGCTCGACAGGAACAGCCGCTGCCATGTCTTGGCGATCGAGACGCCCAGCGCCTTGCGATACTTCTTCACCATGTTGGCTTGACCGCTCGGGCCGACCTGTGACTTGCGTCGCTTGCTGGCGTGATTTTGGGCGAGGTGTGTCAGAGAAAATGCACCAGATCGGGTCTTAAATACCCATCAGTCGCGGGAGGGGTTATAGGGGATCCTGGCGTAGTTCTCGCCGGGCTGCAACCCGGGCCTCGTGCGCGTCCTTCAG
>NZ_JBQQBQ010000164.1:0-2673 GCF_052245915.1 Nonomuraea sp. 10N515B | reverse complement strand
GTAAGAAATAACCCCTGAGTTCCAAGCCGTCTCTACCGCCCCGGTTGCCGCTGTTGTGGCCTGGGAACTGGGAATTTCCGCCTTCCCGAGTTCGATCACAGTGAGTTGAAGTAGCTTCACTCTTTGTGAAGCTCTGTCGATGTGACCGAGCTTCTTGCTGACCGGGTGAAGGCGAGGAGGCCGAAGTTGGGCCTGGCGGTGGTGAGGGATCTTCGGGTGGCGCGTGCCCCGGCCACGCCCGAGGACCTGGAGGCGCTGGAGACCGACGTGCTGGCCGGGTTCGTACTGGCGCGAGCGGCAGCGGGACTGTCGGACGGGACGATCTCCTCCGACGTGATGCACCTGGAACAGGTACGCGCCTGGTTCGGCCGTCCGCTGTGGGAGATGGAACCCGCCGACGCCGATGTGTACTTCGGCAAGGTGCTGCGGACCACGGCCAAGGGCACCCGGTTGTCTCGTGCGCAGGCGATCAAGACGTTCTTCGTGTTCCTGGAGCTGCGGCACAAGGTGGAGATTCACCAGACGACCGGCCGCGTCGTCGAGTGCCCCATCGATGAGATGAACCGGCCCCGCGGACGCCAGGAGGCTCGGCTGCGCATTCCGCCCAGCTCCGAGCAGGTCGACCGGCTATTCGCCGGCTGGCGCGAGGACCTGGCCACCTGCCGCAAGTTCGCCCCGGCCGCACGTAATTACACCGCCGCCAAGCTGATGAGCGAGGTCGGGCTACGGGTCAACGAGGCATGCAAGCTCGACCTGGCCGACATCAAGTGGGACCTGGGCCGCTTCGGCAAGCTGCATGTCCGGCACGGTAAGGGCGCCCGCGGGTCCGGACCGCGCGAACGGATGGTCCCGCTGATCAACAACGCGGCGGTCACCCTGCGCTGGTTCGTGGAGGATGTGTGGGGGCAGTTCGGCGACGATCACATCCGACCAGGTGTCCCGCTGCTGCCCTCCGAACGCAAGAACATCGACGGCAGCGCCGCCCGGGTCGGCGACGAGACACTCCGTGCGGCGCTCACGGGCAGCGCCGAACGCCATCTGCCGGACTGGTCCGAGGTCCTCACGCCCCATGTCCTGCGGCATTTCTGCGCCTCTCAGCTCTATCTGAGCGGAATGGATCTGCTGGCGGTCCAAGCCGTCCTCGGGCATGCCTGGGTGGCCACCACGATGAAGTACGTCCACGTCCCCGGAACCCACATCGAGGACGCCTGGATCGCAGGTCAGCAGCGTGCCGCCGCCCGCCTGACGGGACTCGGGAAGGGACGGACACCATGACCACACACCCTGCCGAACCGACGGGCGGCTACTGGGCTCAGCGATCTGGCCTGCGCGCTCACACTCGGCGCCACCGGACTCACCTGCGTCCACGCCGGTGTCGAGCTGCTCATCGACTCCGACATCTGGCTGCATCGGCCCGATTTCGTCGAGCAGTTCATCATCACCGACAACAGTGTGGCCAGCACGTTGGCGTTCGTCGACTGGGAGGGGGCGATCACCGCCCTGGACTCCGGACGGCTGCCCTGCAGTGGTGGCGAACGCGCCGTGCTGCGGATCGCCGCGAGCATGAGCGGCGGCATCCCGGTCGACTTGCGCGACGTGCTCACCGGCCTGGACTCGGTCAACCGCGCTCTGGCGGCGACCGCAGTCGCTCACTCGGCCGGGCTACCCACCCTGGAGGGGGACAGTACATGAGGTGGAACCTGCGGCTGGCCGCCGCCAACCGCGGTATCTGGAAGGCCAGCGAACTGCAGCGCATGCTCGCCGACCGCGGGCTGACGATCAGCGCCGGGAAGATGTCCGGGTTGTGGTCGGGCGAGCCGGCCAGCATCAAACTCGACGACCTCGACGTCATCTGCGCCGTCCTCGGCTGCGGTGTCGACGAGTTGCTCATCCCCGAACCCGACAAGGTCAAGCGCACCGACGAACAGGCCGGTCAGCAGCCTGCAGCGGTCTCGTCCGCAGGTCTGTCGGTGACCCCCAAGCGGCGGGACGGACGCTCACTGCCGCCGGTGTGACATGACCCGTCGCGGATGCCCTCGACCACCCTCGACCTGCACCGGCTGCCTGGCCTGGGGATCATTGCCGCTGCGACTGTTCTGCGGAGCGTGTCAGTCCTTCGGCGTGAACCACGAGCCCGGCCAGTGCGCAGCCTGCCACCGGATCGTTGCGCTGAAGAAGGGATACTGCCGACTGTGCTGGATTCAGGCCAGCTTGGAGGCCAGCACCTCACCCCAGGCACGGGGCACCGTCTTGGAGCCATTCCTGCGCAAGATCCGCCACCAGCAGCTCTTCCTGGCCGACTTGCAGCGTCCGCGTTCGAAGAGCTCGCCGGTCGGGCGCCGTGGGCGCCGCAGGAGCCGGCGTCCTCCGCCACAGCCACCGCAACCCGCACCGCCCGCCGGCTGGATCCAGCTCAAGCTGCCGATCGAGGTCCGGCGAGACTTCGGCCGCTTCGACCGGCGCCGGCACGCCGACCCGACCAACCCCTGGCTGGCCCGGGCACGCGATGCCGCCCAGGCCATCGGCGAGGCACGCGGCTGGACCCGCCGAGTGCTCAGCGATGTCGACCGCGGCTTGGTCATCCTGCTCAGCACCGCCGACGGTGACAAGATCCGCCATTCCGAGCTGTTCCCGGTGCTGCGCGCCTATGGATTGAGCGTCGAACGCACCGTC
>NZ_JBQQBQ010000163.1:0-2835 GCF_052245915.1 Nonomuraea sp. 10N515B | reverse complement strand
TTGAATCCCCCGCTTCCGTGCTGGACAGCGGAAGGTAATCGCATCCACCACGATGATCGGGAAGGAGTTAGCGCAGGTCATACACGTCAGAGACGGAGCCTTGAGGGCTCAAGATAACGAAGCCGAGCCGCGTCGCCCCGGACTTGTTCGCGAGCAGCGCGAACTCCTCCTCATCCAGCGCCCAGCACTCGATCAGGTCCTCTAACTCCCATTCGCGTCGCATGTCCCGCACCCTTTCTCCTGGACCTCCAACGAAGGCCAGGAGAAACATGGTTTGTAACCGCTCGGATACCGACTGGTATGTCACACCCGTGATGGCGACGCAACGCGCCAGAGACATAACGGGCTCTTCACAGACGAGGGTGTAGTCGCGGCCTGAAGCCGCCGGTCTCGAGCAGGGACCTAGCGATGTAGTTGGTGAGGTTGCGGAAACCGAGAGCGGAGCCGCGTAGGTGTTCGAGTCGTCCCGCCCGCGGCGCGAGAGCTTGGGCGGGTCGTCCTTGCGGCCGCGGTGGCCATGGAGGATCTGCTGGATCCGGCGCCGGCACTGGTCGAGCGCCTCACCGGCCAGCCGCACGACGTGGAAGGGGTCCATCACCGCGACCGCGTCAGGGAGCTCTTCGGCGGTGTCGGTCTTGAAACCGGTAAATCCGTCCATCGCAACGACCTCGACCCCGTCGCGCCAAGCCTTGGGTCGTTCGGTCAGCCAGGTCTTGAACGCCTGTTTGGAGCGGCCCTCGACTATGTCCAGCAGCCGCGCCGGCCCGGTGCCGTCACGGATCCCGGTGAGGTCGATGATCATGGTGACGTACTTGTCGCCGCGGCGGGTGTGTCGCCACACGTGCTCGTCGACCCCGATCACGTGGACGCCGTCGAAGCGATGCTCGTCGTTGATCAGGACCTGCTTGCCCTCGGCCAGGACCGCGTCGTTGGCGGTGTTCCACGAAACCGCGAGGCCTTCGGCGATTCGGGCCACGGTCAGGTGATGGACCACGATTGCCTCCAGTGCCCACCGCAGCCCGCGGCGCGAGAGCTTCGCTCGTGGCTCGGCGGCACGGGTGGTGTCCTGGCGCCACACGTGCCCGCAGGCGCCGCACCGGTAACGGCGGATCGTGACCAGCAGCGTCGTGGGAGGCCACCCGAACGGCTCGTGAGCAAGGCGCCTGGTCACGGTGTCCCGCGGCGATCCCTGCGACCCGCAGCGCCGGCACCACTGGTCAGGTTCAACGACACGGCAGGCGAGGACGGCACGGTCGGGGTCGAGTCGTTGGCCGGTGACCTCGAGTCCGAGTTCGTCGAGTCGGCAGAAGGTGGTCAGATCAGCGCAGGCGAAGCCCGCGCCGACGGTAGCATCGGGCACGTCGAGGTCTTCCGGTGGGCGGCGTAGGAACCTCTATCCTTGAGAGACCTCGACGTGCCGAACCATGACCGCCCGGCCTCGACGTCACACTCCGTCCACCCCACGTGTGAAGAGCCGGAAAAGTGATCACCCCGGGTAAACAAACGTCGCCTGGATTCTCGAGCCTCGGGCGCAACCTCGGTCTTTGGGGGCCGGTGATCGTCCGGTGGCGTTTGGCCTGTCAGGCGCGATCGTGGAGAGTGATCTGGTAGCCGTCGGGGTCGGCGAAGGTGAATGTCCGACCGAAGGGGCCGTCGATCGGTGCGGAGACGATGGTGTGACCGTCGGCGACCAGAGCATCGTGAATGGCTTGGACGTCTGTGGCGTGGAGCCAGATCGCGGCACCGATGCCGGGCTGAGCAGCGGATGCGAGATCGGTGCCGGGAACGATGTCGCGGAGTGCGAACGCGATCGGCTTCGTCTCGAAGACGACGGCGTGCGGAGGTCCGGTCTGCGAGCGGACGAGGCCGAGGTACTGCTCGTAGAACGCCTGCGAAGCGTCGAGGTCGCGCGCTTGGAGCGAGATGAAGTCGGGGCCGGTGGCGGGCATGATGATGCTCCTTCTCTTCGTGTCAGTTTTCTGACACAGGCCAATCTATGTCAGAATACTGACATGAGTCAAAACGGTGTCGGCGTCGACCTGGAGACGTCACTGGGCTACCTGCTGAAAGAGGCGTCGAGCGCCCTCCGTGCAGCCATGGAGGAGGTGCTGCGGCCGCTCGGGATGAGCGTGACGCACTACTCCTGCCTCGAGCTGCTGGCTCAACGACCGGGCTTGTCGAACTCCGAGCTCGCACGGGGCGCGTTCGTGACCCGGCAGACGATGAACGTGCTGCTCCAGGCCCTGGAACGAGACGGCTACGTGACCAGGCCTGCTGAGGCACCCGTCGGAAAGGTTCTTCCCACGCGGCTCACGCCTCGCGGCCGACGGAGCCTCGAGAAGGCGACCGTAGCGGTCCGGTCCGTCGAGGTCAGAATGCTGGCCGGCATGACCGAGACCGAGCAGTCAGACGCGTTCCGGATCCTGCGGAGCATGATCCATTCCCTGCGCGATGGCAACGACGGTGCATAGCTCGTTCCCCGGCGCACGTCTCGTCGCGCTCGGATAGGAGTGCAGCCGAGCGTGAAAATCCGTGCGGACGACCTCGAAAACCGACGGACCCCGACTACACCCTCTTCTGCGATGAGCCACATAACGCTTTGCTACATTGCGGCCCGGCCTCACGAAGGAGTCCATGGCCAAGCCTCACAGCAGTAGTCACACAGCGTTACTTTGCGGCTGGTGACGCGGACCCGAGTGGAAGGCCTTGATTTCCCAGAGTTCGGGCGAACTGAAGGTTCCTCACGCTGAATCCAGGGGTCTTCAGGCTTCATGGACGATTTTGACCCTTGGGTTCGTCTCGACTGGCGGGGTCCTGTTCCTCCGCAGTGCTCGT
>NZ_JBQQBQ010000162.1:0-2899 GCF_052245915.1 Nonomuraea sp. 10N515B | reverse complement strand
TGAAGGACGCGCACGAGGCCCGGGTTGCAGCCCGGCGAGAACTACGCCAGGATCCCCTATAACCCCTCCCGCGACTGATGGGTATTTAAGACCCGATCTGGTGCATTTTCTCTGACACACCTCGCCACAGGGAGCAGAGCGGCATGGTTCGACCGAGGCTTGAGGCTTGAGGCTTTCCCAGCTATCGGCCAGAACCGTCCACGAAAGGCGGCGAAAAGTCTCCGGGCTCGGTTCAACGACAGCCTTGAAGTCATGAGTGCTGATGACAACGAGCAGCCCGGCGCGGAGCCTGCCATCGAGACCCGCGGTCGGCGGCCGCGCCGCGGACGGATCGATGCGCGGAACGCCTCCATGGCCGTGGCCGGCGAGTCCGAACCCGGAAAGACCACGGCGGCCCCCGACGAACTGAGGGAGATGACCGCGTGATTCCCGATTCAACCCCGGCCCGCCTTCCTGGCGGGAACTGCTGGGCCCCGAACATCTCGGAGCTGCGATCGTGCTGGCGGGCGGCGTGCTCGTCGGTGCGGTCAATATCTATCTGGCCTCGAGCCTGCTGCCGACCGCGGTCGCCGACATCGGCGGTGCCGGCTTCTACGCGTGGAACATGACGATCTGCCTCGTCGTCATGGTGATCGCGACGATGCTCGTCAGTCGGCTCCTGGCCCGGTCGGGGAACGTCGGCGCCTACCGCCTCGGCTTTGCCTTGTTCCTGGTGGGCTCGGTGGCCTGTGCGGCGAGCCCGGCGATGCCGGTACTGCTGGCCGGCCGCGGCGTCCAGGGATTTGGGGCGGGGGTGCTGCCCGGGCTGGGGTTCGCCGTCATTCGCTCGGCCCTGCCGCGCCGACTGTGGACCCGCGGTAACGCCTTGATGTCGGCGATGTACGGCCTCGGCAACTTTCGTGGGTCCGGCGCTCGGCGGCCTGTTCGCCCAGTTGTCCGTTCCGCTCGAAAGCCGCAGTCTTCGGAGCCGTGAGCAGCGGATGGCAAGGTAGGTCCGAACGGTGCTGACGTGAGTTGTTCGGACCTACCTTGCGTTTTCGGTGGCGACGGCTCGCTTGCCGGGGGCAGCCGTCTCAGGCGAGCCCGGCGAAGTGCAGGACGACTGCCTTGGCTCCGACAGTCCAGCTGGCCCGGACGTCGCGTCGCTTCTTCGATCCGCCCGACAGCGATCAGGCCGTCGAGGACGTCGACGACGAACTGGGACGCGGGGCATGGCTTCGAACTCGTCTCGTGAGTCGTCGTTCAGCACCGTGTGCGTATCAGGTGACGGATGCTCAGCGATGGCTGGGCCCGCCGGTCAGTCGATGCCTTCGATGATGCGGAAGTCGCGCTCGAAGCCGTCGGGGAGGGCCACCAGCGCCTTCTGGTATGCCTCGCTCTCGTATGCCGCGACGGCCTGTTCAAAGCTGTCGAACTCGATCAGAACGACGCGTTGCGTGATTCCGGCCTCGTGGGCGACGACTCGACCGCCACGGGACGGGATCCGGGACAGGACGCGCCCGCCCCCAGCCTGGACAGCCGGACCGGCCAGCTTGTCGTAGGCAGTCAGCCTCTCAGGGTCGGAAATGGCGGGGTAGACACTGACCCAGTAGCCCTTAGCCATGGAAACCTCCTGTGTTGGGCCGGACACGTCCGACTTCGAAGTGACACTCAGATCGATCGATCCCGGCGACGGGTACTGCGGTCAGTTGAATCGTCATATGCGCAGGTTAGGGCTTGATGTGCGGTCGAGGGAAAGATCGGTACGGGATAGACTCAGAACGGATCGTTATCAATCGGCAGGGAGGGCGCGTGGCGCCGGATACGGTGAGCCTGCGGTACTTCCTGGTGCTGGCGCAGGAGTTGAACTTCACCCGCGCGGCCGCACGGATCGGTATCGCACAGCCCGCACTCAGCGCCCGGATGCGCCGATTGGAGGCGGAACTCGGTACGGCCCTGCTGGTCCGCAACACGCGTAGCGTCGTATTGACCACGGCCGGTGCGGCTTTGGCGGAGTCCGCGCCGCCCGCGCTGGCGGCGCTGGACCGGGCATGGGACACCGCCCGGAGCGCGGCGGCCGGTGAACTTGGCACGCTGCGCATCGGATACAGCCTCAGCGCCGGGGCCGAGACGGCACCGGCCCTGGTGGACAGGCTGATTCGCGGCAACAGCGGACTCGAGGTCGGCGCGGTCCCGATGGCGACACCGGAGATCTCCCCCGCGGTCGCCGACGGCCGAATCGATGCCGGGATCACCCGCGGTGAACAGCCGGGCCGTGGCGTGCGCCGGTTCCTGCTGCGGCGTATGCGCGTCGGGGTCCAGCTGGCGCAGCACCATCCGCTGGCCGAACACCCGGAGATCGAGATCGCCGACGCCGCCGCGTATCCGCTGCGACTCCCGGACCGTGCGGCCAACCCCGTGATCCACGATCAGCTGTCCGCACTGTTTCGAGACACCCGACCACACCCCCGATTCCACACGCCCGCAGTCTCTTTCGACATGTCTCAGCGCGACCTGCGCGACGGGGTCACCCTCGCCCCGGCCGGAGAAGCCGCGGTCACGGCACAACCGGCCGGTCTCACCTGGCGACCGCTGCGGGGCGCGCCCAGCCTGACGATCCACCTGGTCCTCCCACGCGAGCAGTCGCCGCTACACCGCCGCATCCGTGCCGTCGCCAAAACCCTGGCGCACGAGCTGCACTGGCTGCCGGACTGACGCGCAAGAGGTCAAGCGGGGCCTGTCCAGAAAACCGTACAGTCCCGCCCGCGAGGCCAAGGAGCCATCCGGGCCGTGGAGCTTGTCACTTCAAGTGTGTAAATTCTTACTCTGAGTAATGGAGAGTGCTCTTTACCTGATTTACTTGATCCTTCCCGGGTAGGCGATCTCGAGTTCGTTGAGCGCTTCGCGCCAGCCGAAGGTG
>NZ_JBQQBQ010000161.1:0-2979 GCF_052245915.1 Nonomuraea sp. 10N515B | reverse complement strand
CACCTTCGGCTGGCGCGAAGCGCTCAACGAACTCGAGATCGCCTACCCGGGAAGGATCAAGTAAATCAGGTAAAGAGCACTCTCCATTACTCAGAGTAAGAATTTACACACTTGAAGTGACAAGCTCACCGGGAGGCCGCTAGTGCGCTTTGCCTGGTGTCGGCTGATTGGGGGCCGGTGGCCTCACCTGCCGGCCCCGACCGGCTCGGCATCGGGGCTGGCGGCTGGTGGGGCGGCGCTGCGCAGCGGGACCTGGCGGATGAAGAACGCCACGACGATGCCGACGGCGGTCACGGCCGCGCCCCAGGTGAACAGGGCGGTGATGCCGTCGGTGACGGCCTGCTGGAACAGGTGCTGCGCTGCTTCGGGCAGGGCACGCAGCGCTTGCGGGGTCATCGAGGTGGCGGAGGCGGCCACGCTCTGCGCGGCCGGCCCGGCGCCGGCTAGGGAGTCGGCCAGCTGGCTGGTGTAGACGGCGCCGAGCAGGGAGACGCCGAGTGAGCTGCCCATGCTGCGCAGGAAGGTCGACACCCCGGTGCCCGCGCCCATGTCGCGCAGGTCGAGGCTGTTTTGGGCGATGAGGGTGCTGGTCTGCATCAGCGCGCCCATGCCGGCGCCCAGGATCACCATGTACAGGGCCGTCATCGTGGTGGTGGTGTCGAGGTCCATGGTGGCGAACAGCGCCAGGCCGGCGGTGACGAGGATGGTGCCGATGATGGGCCACGATTTGTAGTGCCCCGTCCGGCCGATCAGCGCGCCGCCGGCCAGGCTGATGATCATCGCGGCGATCATCATCGGCATGAGCAGCAGGCCGCTGTTGGTGGCCGAGGCGCCCTGGACGAACTGCTGGAACTGCGGCAGGAAGCCGATGGCGCCGAACATGGCGAAACCCGAGATGAAGGCTACGGCCCCGGCCAGGGAGAAGTTGCGGCTCTTGAAGACTCGCAGCGGCATGATGGGCTCGGCTGCCCGTCGCTGGACGATCACGAAGGCGACGAAGGCGGCCACTGCCAGCGCCGCCAGGCCGAGGATCTGCGGCGAGCTCCAGTCGTACTGGGTGCCGCCCCAGCTGGTGATGAGCACCAGCGCGGTGATCCACACCGTCAGCAGCGCGGTGCCCCACCAGTCGATCACGGCCTTGCCGGTGCCCTTGGGCAGCTTGGCCAGGGTGATCCAGCACAGGACTAGGGTGATGACGCCGAGCGGCAGGTTGACGTAGAAGGCCCAGCGCCAGCTGAGGTTGTCGGTGATGAAGCCGCCGACGAGCGGGCCGCCGATCATCGCCACCGGCATGGCGGCCATCATCACGCCCTGGTATTTGCTGCGATCTCGCGGCGGGATCATCTCCCCAATGATCGACAGGACGCCGACCATCAGGCCGCCCGCTCCGAGGCCTTGCAGGGCGCGGAAGCCGATCAGCTGCGCCATGTCCTGCGACATCCCGCACAGGACCGAGCCGACCAGGAAGAGCGCCACGGCGGTGACGAAGGTGATGCGCCGGCCGTACAGGTCGCCGAGCTTGCCCCAGATCGGCGTGGCCACGGTGGAGGCCAGGACGTAGCCGGTGGTCACCCAGGCCAGGTGGTTCAGGCCGCCCAGCTCGCCGACGATGGTCGGCAGCGCCGGAGCGACGATCATGTTGTCGAGCATCGCCAGCAGCATGGCGATGACCAGACCGCTCATCGTCACAAGGATCTGGCGATGACTGAACCCCAGTCCGCCCTGCAGCCCTGCCGCCGGGGGACTTGGTGCGTCCTTCGTGCTCTCTTCTGCCATCACGTGTGCTCCTGTCATTCGGATAGAGATACGGGCCGGTCGGTGAGCGTACTTGCTAGTCGACCGGTAAGTGATTGGGGAACGGGCCTGGCCACGATCACAAGCTTTGTCGCGGCCGCATGTGCCTACCGGTCGGTTAGTAAGATACTTGCTAACCGACCGGTAAGCAACGGGTGTAGACTTCGGGAGAGCTGAGCTTGGGAGCAAGGAAGAGCGATGACCGAGACGGAACAGGGGACGGCTCCGCGACGTAAGGGCAGCCAGACGCGGGCCGACATCCAGCAGGCCGCGCTGACGCTGTTCACCGAGCGCGGCTACGACGCCACTTCGATGCGCGAGATCGCCGAGCAGATCGGCATCACCAAGGCAGCGCTCTACTACCATTTCGATAGCAAAGAGGCGATCGTCCTCAGTCTCTTCGAAGAGAACATGCGCGCGCTCGACGACCTGCTGGACTGGGCCGCAGGCCAGCCGCTGACTCCCGAGCTGTCCGCCGAGTTCCTGGGCCGCTGGATCGCCCAGGGTGCCCGGGAGGGACTGCGGACCATGCGGTTCGTCGCCGCCAACCATGCCGCGCTGCGCACGGTGATGCCGCTACGCCAGGGCGGCCCGCTGGACCGGGTCGACAGGGCGGCACGGCTCCTCCTCGGCCCGGACGCGCCGCTGGCTGAGCGCCTGCGCATCCGCATGGCGCTGCTCAGCGTGCACAACGCCGTGATGGCGTCCCGGGGCACCGAGGCTACGGACGACGACATTCTCGCCATCGCCATGCACGCGGCGACTTTGCTGGTCGGCGATCTGTTCCCGGCGCCGCGTTTCCCCGTTTCCGAGTAAGCGCGCAGGACGTGGGGACCAGTTCCTCAATGCCGTCCAGGTAGGACCTCATCACCAACAGCCTGAGCAGCTCGCCTCGTTCTTCGGGCGTGAAGTCGTCGAACAAGGCCGCTGCCGCCGCTTGCGACGGCCCGAGCTCCTGCTCCACCACCCGCCTGCCGGCCTGGGTGAGCGGTGCTCAGCCGGGACGTCTGGCTGCCCGGGTGTGCAGGTCTCGCATCTCCTTGTCGAGGGGTGGCACGGGCCCTATGACAGGGATGTCGGGTGCGATCTCGGTGATCGGCAGGCTCCGCACGGGTGAGGCGGGGCGCCCGAGCGCTGTGCGCCACTCGACGAGTTGTGCGGCGGAGTGGATGTAGATGATCCGGC
>NZ_JBQQBQ010000160.1:0-2999 GCF_052245915.1 Nonomuraea sp. 10N515B | reverse complement strand
ACCTGTGCCGGGCCAACGGAATCGCCGTGTGGTGCGGCGGCATGCTCGAAACCGGCCTCGGCCGGGCCGCCAACGTGGCACTGGCCGCACTCCCCGGCTTCACCCTCCCCGGCGACACCTCGGCATCACGACGCTACTACGCCACCGACATCACCGAACCGTTCGAGCTCGCAGACGGGCACCTAGAGGTGCCCACCGGCCCCGGCATCGGCGTCGAGCCGATCCCGGACGTGCTCGACGAGGTGACCACCTCCACCGAGTGGATCACCCTCTGAGCCGTGGCACCGATGCCAGCAGCGCGTGTGTACGAACCGTAAGCGTCTTGAATTCTCTCTAGTTCCCTGAGGAATCAGGCAACTCGGACGGGCGTAGCCTGGCTTCGGCTGCTCCCGTGCTCGGCGCGCGCGAGCACGGGGGTGGCTTTGGCATGGTGGAAGCCGGTCCGGTGGTGAGAATTCCTGACATGCCCTGTCCGGTACGGCTCGCGCCGTCCCGCCTTGGGTGCATGGCCCGCCGGACACTGTCCACTCCTGGCAGGGAATGGGGCGGGCACCGTGCGCCGGTCGGGCACACGGCTGGAGGTCATCGCATCGTCTGCCGAATTGGTATCCGCTGCTGAGGCGTTCACCGAGGTGTCCGCCGGGTTGTTCGCGGTGCGGGTCGGTCGTTTCGGGGTGGGACGGTTCTTGGATCTGTCCCGCGCCGCCGGCCGGGGGTGCAGGTCGATTCGGGTGCGGCGGGCGCGCCGGGCCGCCCGGGTGGGCCTGCGCGCCCGGCGGGCGCGGGCCACGTTGCCCTCCACCACCGTGCGGATGGTGCGGGCGCCGGTGGCGCGGTGGGTGCGGGTGGCGTGCTGGCCGAGCAGGCCGCGCGCGACGATCCGCTCGGCCGCGGCCCAGTCCCGATCACACGACAGGCCGCAACCCTGGCAGTACGCCCACGTCCAGCCCTTCTCGGCGAGCCGGTCCGGGGCCGGGCAATGGGTAAGGACCGAGGTGCCGTCCCCGCAGCGGGGACAATATTTGGAGGTGCCGCGCGCCGGGACGGTGACCACGGCGATCGCGCTCTTGGCCGCCAGGTGCCGGATCGCCTCCACGATCTGCCCGCGGACCTGCCCCGACAGGCGCACGTTCGCCCGCCCTCGGCGTCCGCGTGCTTCCAGGGTGGCCAGGTCCTCCAGGTAGATGACCGTCGCCCCGGCGGCGAGGGCCTGATCGACTGCCCAGCGCGCCGCCGACCAGGCCAGCGCGTGGTTCAGATGCCGGATGCGCGCGCACACGCGCTCGTGTTCCACACCGATGCCCTCGTAGGCCGCGGCCAACGCGGCGAAGCGGGGATCGGCGACGGTCATGCCCGCCAAGAGCTTGCCCTGGTGCCGGTGCTTGGCGGCCAGCTGCTCACGCTCGCCCCGCAGCCGGTGCAGCTTGGCCGAGACGCCGCTGGCGTCGTAGGTGAGCGGCCGCCCGTCGCAGATCACCCGGCCCTCGCCGGTCAGACGGCCGGTCACGCCGGTCAGGAGCATGTTGCAGCCCCAGTCGAACCCCACCCCGGTCATATGCCCGGTGGCCGGCGCGAAGTCGATCGGGATCTGGAAGGGCAGATCGACGCGCACCCGGCTTTTCTTCACGCGCAGGGTGGGGGTGCACAGCTTGGCTTCCGGCGGGACAGTCGGCGGCAGGGCGATCGGCAGGACGTGCCAGGCCCAGTCCCTGCTGGAGGCGGGAGACTCGACCAGGGGAAGCCGCACCCGCAGCCGGGCGCCTCGGTCGCCGGCGCGCCCCAGGGTGACCAGTTGCCGGTCGGCTGCGGCCAGCACGATCTGCGCCGCGACGTTCGGCGGCTGCTCCAGGTCGGTCAGATCGGCCGGGAACGCGCCATAGGTGTCGAGGTAGGCGGCGATCTGGCGGGTCCGGTTGCGGATCTGGGCCGCCGTCACCCCGTCCGGCAGCACCGCGCGCAGCGCCTGCCATTCGGCGTCGGTGCGGGCCCGCGGGTCGGCCGGCCAACTCGCCACGATCGCCGCCACCAGGGCGCGCCGGTGCAGCGCCAACCGCAGGGCGCGGGCGGCCTGCTCCTGGGCGCACCGCACCACCCGGTCACAGACATGCACGCCCGAGGCGGGCGTCGTGCCCCAGCCCATCCTCCGCACAGCCATCCAGCCCTTGGCCGGCAACGCCCGCCCGTCCGGCCCGACCCCGCAGGCCAGCGCATCCAGATCCGCCGGGTTCCACCGGGCGGCGACCAGATCGGCGGTCAGTTCTTGTGCCAGGCCGGCCAGCCAGGCGACCCGCTGAGCCAGCAGCGGCTGCGGGACGACCTGGCCGTTCTGCTCCACCACCGCGCCATGGGCGGTGCAGGTCGCGGTCGCGGTGAGCTTACTCACGTCGCCGCCCCCGTTCGGAGGAGGCACCCAGGCATGTGCCGCACGACCTGCACCCCGCCTCCTACCTCAACGATTTGTAGCCGTAACATTACCAAGAGTTCGCACCCGTGGGCAGAACGTTTGAGCGATAAACATCCCGCCGAAAACCGCCCGACCGCCCAACCGCACTGCGTGACAGCAGAGGGCCCGGCCTCCACCGGCACAACGTGAACGGCAAGATCGAGACCGGCTCGGGCACACCGCCGGCGACCGTGCCGGGACCCGATTCCCAGCACCTGCCTGCCGCGCAACAACCCGAGAAACGAACGTGACCGCCGCAACAGCGGCCAACTGCCCGTCCAGGCCGAACGACCCTCCCCAGCCCCGGACCCCTATCCCTGGCCGACCTTCACGATCCCGGTCGGGCCGATACGACGTCATTCCTCTTCCCGCACCGACAGGCAGCCCGCCTGTCGCCCGCACCAGACACGCGCACGTAGCCGACCAGCTACTAACGGGGCTTCGCCCCAGCCCGACGAGGCATCGGGGTTGTGGCTGAGGTGGGGGCTCCGGCTGGCGACGAAACGGTGACACGATGTGCCCGTTCATGTGCCGCATGTAGCGGTGGAGTAGCCCT
>NZ_JBQQBQ010000159.1:0-3408 GCF_052245915.1 Nonomuraea sp. 10N515B | reverse complement strand
CGAGCTGCTTGAGCAGGTGCGCCAGACCAGCCTGGAGGCTTACCAGCACCAGGACGTGCCCTTCGAGCACCTGGTGGAAGTGCTCAACCCGAACCGCTCCACCGCCCACCACCCCCTCTTCCAGGTGATGTTCGGGCTGCAGAACGCCCCCGAGGGGCAGTTCGACCTGTCCGGGCTGCGGGTCGGCGTCGAAGGCGTGGATCTCGGCATCGCCCGGCTCGACCTCTCGGTCAACGTGATCGAACGGCACCGCGAGAACGGCGCGGCGGCCGGGGTGGACGTGCTGGCCGAGTACGCGGTTGACCTGTTCGACCAGAGCACCATCGAGGACCTGCTGTCCCGCTGGGCGCGGCTGCTCGGCGCGGTGCTGGCCGACCCAGCCCTCCCGATCAGCCAGGTGCCGCTGCTGGACCGGGCGGAGTCCGAGCGGACGCTGGTGACATGGAACGACACCGCGCGTCCTGTGCCCGCCGCCACCGTCCCCGAACTCTTCGCCGCGCAGGCGGTCAGGACCCCCGACCGGATCGCGGTGGCTTCGCTGAGCTACGCGGAGCTGGACCGGCGGTCCAACCGGCTGGCCCGCTGGCTGATCGAGAACGGCGTTCGCCAGGACACCTACGTGGCTCTGGTGCTGCCACGGTCGGTGGAGTTGGTGGTGGCGGTGCTCGCGGTATGGAAGGCCGGAGGCGCCTACGTGCCCGTCGATCCGGCGTTCCCGCACGAGCGGATCAGCACCCTCCTCGCGGACGTCCAGCCGGTGCTGGTGCTCCGCGAGCTGCCCGAGGTGGCCGAGCATGAGGCCGGACCCGTGTCGTGTCCCGCGGTGCCGGCGAACGCGGCGTACGTGATCTACACCTCCGGCTCGACAGGGACTCCCAAGGGCGTGGTGGTCAGCCACGGCAACATCGTGAACCTGGCCGTGGACCACATCGAGCGCCTCGGCGTTGACCAGCACAGCAGTATGAGGCAACTGGTCTCGCCGAGCTTTGACGTGTCCGTCGCCGACCTGGTGGTCACTCTGCTCAGCGGCGCCGAACTGGTGCTGGGGGAGGGCGACGCGACCCACGCGCACGTGACGCCCGCGCTGATGGAAACGTTGCCCGAGCTGCCGAGCCTGCGCTGCATGGTGACCGGTGGCGAGGCGCTGTCCGCCGCGGCGGCCGACCGCTGGACAGAGCGGGTCCGGCTGTTCAACGCGTACGGCCCGACCGAGACCACCGTCATCGCGACCATCGGCGCCTGGCCGACCATCGGCACGCCGATCGCGAACTACCGAGTCTACGTGCTGGACGAGGCGCTACGGCCGGTGCCGGTCGGCGTACCGGGCGAGTTGTACGTGGCCGGGGCCGGGGTGGCCCGCGGATACGTGAACCGGCCCGCGATGACCGCGGAACGGTTCGTGGCGTGCCCGTTCGCCGCCGGGGAGCGGATGTACCGCACCGGTGACCTGGCGCGCTGGACCGCCGCGGGCCAGTTGCTGTTCGTCGGGCGAGCCGACGAGCAGGTGAAGATCCGCGGCTTCCGAGTCGAACCGGGCGAGGTGGAGGCGGTGCTGGCCGCGCATCCCGCCGTACGGCAGGCCGTGGTGGTCGCCCACGATGAGCGACTGGTCGGCTACTTCGTGCCCGCCACCGAGGTGGAGCCCGCCGAGCTCCGCGGCCATCTGGCGGAACGGATGCCGGACTACATGGTTCCGGCGGCGTTGGTGCCGCTTGACGCGGTGCCGGTGACACCGAACGGGAAGGTCGACCGGCGGGCGCTGCCCGAGCCGGAGTTCGCCGGCAGCGGCGAGTTCCGGGGCCCGCGCACCCCGGCAGAAGAGGTGCTGTGCGGGCTGTTCGCCGGGCTCCTGGATGTCGACCGGGTCGGCGTCGATGACAGCTTCTTCGAGCTCGGCGGGCATTCGCTGCTCGCCACCCGGCTGGTGGCCAGGATCCGGTCCGCGTTCGGGGCCGAGGTGCCGATCGCGGCCGTCTTCGAGACCCCGACCGTGGCAGGTCTGGCCGCGAGGATGGGCGCCGCCGCGGAGGCGCAGGACCGGCCCGCGTTGCTGGCGCGGCCGCGGCCCGAGGTGGTGCCGTTGTCGTTCGCGCAGCGCCGCTTGTGGTTCCTGCACCGCATGGAGGGGCCGAGCGCGACATACAACATGCCGCTGGTCCTGCGCCTGAGCGGGACGCTGGACCCGCAGATCCTGCGGGCCGCGCTGGCCGACGTGATCGGCAGGCACGAGGCGCTGCGTACGGTCTTCGCCGAGGTCGACGGCGAGCCGGCGCAGCAGGTGGTGGACGCGGCCAGGATCGACTTCGGCTGGCAGGTACGTCAGGTCACCGCGCAGAGCCTGGCCGAGGAGCTGCACGAGGCGGTTCGGTACGCCTTCGACCTGGCCCATCAGATCCCGGTCCGCGGCACCCTCTTCGACTGCGGCGGCGACGAGCACGTGCTGCTGGTGCTGCTCCATCACATCGCCGGGGACGCCTGGTCGATGGCCCCCCTGGCAGAAGACCTGCTCACCGCCTACACCGCGCGCACGGCGGGGAAGGCGCCGGAGTGGGAGCCGCTGCCGGTGCAGTACGCCGACTACACCTTGTGGCAGCAGCAGGCGCTGGGCACCGATCAGGACCCGGACAGCGTTCTCGCCCGGCAGGTGGACTACTGGACCCGGCAGCTCGCGGGGCTGCCCGAGCAGCTCAGTCTGCCCACGGACCGGCCCCGCCCGCTGGTGCCGTCGTACCGGGGCTCCTACCTCAGCTTCCAGCTCGACGCCGGACTGCACCGGGGGATACTCCAGCTGGCCCGGGAATCCGGCGCCACGGTGTTCATGGTGTTGCAGGCCGCCACGGCGGCCCTGCTGACCCGGCTGGGCGCCGGGACCGACATCCCGCTGGGAGCGCCGATCGCGGGCCGGACCGAGCAGGCGCTGGACGACCTGGTCGGGTTCTTCGTCAACACGCTCGTGCTGCGGACCGACACCTCCGGCGACCCCACCTTCGCCGAGCTGCTGGGCCGGGTCCGCCGCACCAGCCTGGACGCCTACGCCCACCAGGACGTGCCCTTCGAATACCTGGTGGAAAGGCTCAACCCGAACCGCTCCACCGCCCACCACCCGCTCTTCCAGGTGATCGTGGGACTGCAGAACGCCGCCGCGGCGGACTTCGCCCTGCCCGGCCTCCGGGTCGGACTGGAGCAGATCGACCTGGACGTGTCCAAGGTCGACTTCGAGATCAGCGCCATGGAACACCACGACGACACCGGCATGCCCGCCGGTATCGAGGCGCTGGCGCAGTATTCGACGGATTTGTTCGATCGGGAGACGGTCGAGGCGCTGGTGGCGCGGTGGGTGCGGTTGCTGGAGCAGGTGGTGGCCGATCCGGCGCGGCGGATTGGGCAGGTGGATGTCCTGGCTGAGGG
>NZ_JBQQBQ010000158.1:0-3556 GCF_052245915.1 Nonomuraea sp. 10N515B | reverse complement strand
TTTGACGACCCGCGATGCTTGCTCACGTTGCGAGGTTGTCTGGCGTGCGTGTAGTCAGTCCGCCGCGAGCCCTCGGAAGGACATCTGTTGGCAGCCTCGCGCAACGCCTCCGCCGTACCCGCTGGTCCCCGTCGCGTCTCTTTTTCGCGCATCCAGGAGCCTCTCGAAGTTCCTGACCTTCTCGCTCTGCAGACCGAGTCGTTTGATTGGCTGCTCGGAAACGAGAAGTGGAAGGCCCGGGTAGAGGCGGCTCGTCAGGCCGGGCGCAAGGACGTCCCGACCCAGTCGGGCCTCGAAGAGATCTTCGAAGAGATCAGTCCCATCGAGGACTTCTCGGGGACCATGTCCTTGTCGTTCCGCGACCACCGGTTCGAGCCGCCGAAGTACTCAGTCGATGAGTGCAAAGACAAGGACATGACCTTCTCCGCCCCGATGTTCGTGACGGCGGAGTTCATCAATAACACCACTGGTGAGATCAAGAGCCAGACGGTGTTCATGGGTGATTTCCCGCTCATGACGCCGAAGGGCACGTTCATCATCAACGGCACCGAGCGTGTCGTGGTCTCGCAGCTGGTCCGTTCGCCCGGCGTCTACTTCGAACGCAATGTCGACAAGACGTCGGACAAGGATCTGTACGGCTGCAAGGTCATCCCGTCGCGTGGTGCCTGGCTCGAGTTCGAGATCGACAAGCGTGACAGTGTCGGTGTGCGCATCGACCGTAAGCGCAAGCAGGCCGTCACCGTGCTTCTCAAGGCACTGGGATGGACCAGCGACAAGATCCTCGAGCGGTTCGGCCAGTACGAGTCGATGCGGGCCACCCTGGAGAAGGACCACACGGCCGGCCAGGATGACGCGCTGCTGGACATCTACCGCAAGCTGCGGCCGGGTGAGCCGCCGACCAAGGAGTCGGCGCAGACGCTGCTGGAGAATCTCTACTTCAATCCCAAGCGGTACGACCTGGCCAAGGTGGGCCGCTACAAGATCAACAAGAAGCTGGGCGTCGACTCGGAGATCACCCAGGGCACGCTCACCGAAGACGACATCGTCGCCACGATCGAATACATCGTGCGCCTGCACGCCGGCGAGGAGTCGATGCCGGGCGTCAACGGCGATGCCATCGTCGAGGTCGACGACATCGACCACTTCGGCAACCGCCGCCTGCGCAGTGTCGGCGAGCTCATCCAGAACCAGGTCCGCCTGGGTCTGGCCCGTATGGAGCGCGTCGTGCGTGAGCGTATGACGACGCAGGACGTCGAGGCGATCACGCCGCAGACCCTGATCAACATTCGCCCGGTCGTGGCGTCGATCAAGGAGTTCTTCGGCACCTCGCAGCTGTCGCAGTTCATGGACCAGACCAACCCGCTGGCCGGCCTGACGCACAAGCGGCGTCTGTCCGCGCTGGGTCCCGGTGGTCTGTCCCGTGAGCGGGCCGGCTTCGAGGTCCGTGACGTGCACCCGTCCCACTACGGCCGGATGTGCCCGATCGAGACCCCTGAAGGTCCCAACATCGGTCTGATCGGCTCGCTGGCCTCCTACGGGCGGATCAACGCCTTCGGCTTCGTCGAGACGCCTTACCGCAAGGTCGTCGACGGCAAGGTGACCGGCCAGATCGACTACCTCACCGCCGACGAGGAAGACCGCTACGTCAAGGCGCAGGCAAACACGGTGCTCAACGCCGACGGCACGTTCGCCGACGCCCGCGTCCTGGTCCGCACCAAGGGCGGTGAGACCGAGCTCGCCCGTGCCGAGGAGGTCGACTACATCGACGTGTCGCCGCGCCAGATGGTGTCGGTGGCCACGGCGATGATCCCGTTCCTCGAACACGACGACGCCAACCGGGCGCTCATGGGCTCCAACATGCAGCGGCAGTCGGTGCCGCTGCTCAAGAGCGAGGCGCCGCTGGTCGGCACCGGCATGGAATACCGTGCTGCGACCGACGCCGGTGACGTCATCAGCGCCGAGAAGGCGGGCGTGGTGGAGGAGGTCTCGGCCGACTACATCACCGTGATGAACGACGACGGCACCCGCACCACCTACCGGGTGGCCAAGTTCAAGCGCTCCAACCAGGGCACGAGCTTCAACCAGAAGCCCATCGTCGCCGAGGGCGACCGGGTGGAGGTCAACCAGGTCATCGCCGACGGCCCGTGCACCGACAAGGGCGAGATGGCGCTGGGCAAGAACCTGCTGGTGGCGTTCATGCCGTGGGAGGGCCACAACTACGAAGACGCCATCATCTTGTCTCAGCGGCTGGTCCAGGACGACGTGCTGTCCTCGATCCACATCGAGGAGCACGAGGTCGACGCCCGGGACACCAAGCTGGGTCCGGAGGAGATCACCCGGGACATCCCGAACGTGTCGGAGGAGGTCCTGGCCGACCTCGACGAGCGCGGCATCATCCGGATCGGCGCCGAGGTCGTGCCGGGCGACATCCTGGTCGGCAAGGTCACCCCGAAGGGTGAGACCGAGCTGACCCCGGAGGAGCGGCTGCTGCGTGCGATCTTCGGTGAGAAGGCGCGTGAGGTGCGTGACACCTCGCTGAAGGTGCCGCACGGTGAGCAGGGCAAGGTCATCGGGGTGCGGGTGTTCTCCCGTGAGGAGGGCGACGAGCTGCCTCCGGGGGTGAACGAGCTGGTGCGCGTGTATGTGGCGCAGAAGCGTAAGATCACCGACGGTGACAAGCTGGCCGGCCGGCACGGCAACAAGGGCGTCATCTCCAAGATCCTGCCGGTCGAGGACATGCCGTTCCTGGAGGACGGCACCCCGGTCGACATCATCCTCAACCCGCTGGGCGTGCCCGGCCGGATGAACGTGGGTCAGGTGCTGGAGACCCATCTGGGGTGGATCGCCGCCCGCGGCTGGGACATCTCGGGCATCCAGGAGGCCTGGGCCGAGCGGCTGCGTGACAAGGGCTTTGAGAAGGTGGCCCCGCGCACCAACGTCGCCACCCCGGTCTTCGACGGCGCCCACGAGGCCGAGATCGTCGGCCTGCTCAGCAACACCGTGGCCAACCGCGACGGTGACCGCATGGTGCAGGAGACCGGTAAGGCCCAGCTGTTCGACGGCCGCAGTGGTGAGCCGTTCCCGTACCCGATCTCGGTCGGCTACATCTACATCCTCAAGCTGCTGCACCTGGTCGACGACAAGATTCACGCTCGGTCGACCGGCCCCTACTCCATGATCACCCAGCAGCCGCTCGGCGGTAAGGCCCAGTTCGGTGGCCAGCGCTTCGGTGAGATGGAGGTGTGGGCGCTGGAGGCGTACGGCGCCGCCTACGCCCTGCAGGAGCAGCTGACCATCAAGTCCGACGACGTGCTCGGCCGCGTGAAGGTCTACGAGGCCATCGTCAAGGGCGAGAACATCCCCGAGCCCGGTATTCCGGAGTCCTTCAAGGTGCTCATCAAGGAAATGCAGTCGCTGTGCCTGAATGTCGAGGTGCTCTCCAGCGACGGCATGTCCATCGAGATGCGCGACACCGACGAGGACGTCTTCCGCGCCGCGGAGGAGCTCGGCATCGATCTGTCCCGGCGTGAGCCGAGCAGCGTGGAAGAAGTCTGAG
>NZ_JBQQBQ010000157.1:0-3758 GCF_052245915.1 Nonomuraea sp. 10N515B | reverse complement strand
TACGGCTTGCGCTCGCTCACCCGGCTATCCCAGCACAGGGCAGCCCGCCGACGGGCGGTAACGCTACAAATCCATCCGATCACACTGCGACATCATGGACTTCGCCTCGCGTAACGCCCTCTGAGGAGTCGCAAGAGTGGGCTGTGCCCGGGCATTTCGGGAGGGAGCACCGATCAGCACGCGCCGGCCGCCCAGTTCCGCTGCGACTATAAGGCAAACCAGCTCTGGTCGGTTCGGCGCTGACCGCATGGTCGTCGGCGAGTTCTGCACACGCCCGGCTCCTTCGATCTCGCGGCGGTGGTCATCATGCCGGCGCTCGACGTGGCACACGGCGGGCTCAATGTCGCGTAAGACACCGGCTATGCGAGCGCGGCCTCGTCGGCCGCCGTGTCCGCGTCCGTCCAGACGTCGGCGGGGGCGTGGGCCAGGTGCCAGCGCACCGAGTCGGCCACGCGTTCGGCGGGGTCGCCCGCAGTCCAGCCGAGCAAGGACTGGGCTCGGGTGACCGAGACCAGCAGGTGCTGCGCCTGCACCCCGGACAGAGCCAGGTCGTGCGGCAGGGCGCGATCGGGCACCTGGACCAGCTCGGCCGATGAACCGGCGGCCGAAAGGATCTGGCGAAACCACGTGCCGATCGTCGCCGTGCTGGTCTCGCCGAGGTTGATCGGCTGCCCGGCGACCGCCCTGCTGTCGAGCGCGGCCAGGACGCCGGTGGCCACGTCGTCGACATGGCAGCGCGTCCACAGCAGGTTGGCCGCGCCTATGGGGATGCGGGCTCGCCCGGCGCGCACGCGGCGCAAGATCGGCTCCTCGCGGCGCTGCCAGTCGTACGGTCCGTAGATGAGCGGAAGCCGCAGCACGACCGCGCCCCGCGGCAGCCAGCGCTCCTCGACATCGATTTTGTCGTAGTCATCAGGCACGTCGGGATGACCGGCACCCCGGTAGGGGTAGCGGTCGCGGCGCAGGGGCGAGTCCTCGGTCAAGGGGAGCGGCGACAGTTCGCGGCCGCAGCGCAGGCCGGTGTAGGCCTCGTAGACGTCCTGGCTGGACAGCACCACCGTGGGCACCTCCGGCAGGGCGGGGAGCACGGCATCGACGTCGGCTGCGGTGAACGCACAGGTGTCGACCACCGCGCCGGGGGCGAACTCCTTGATCCGCGCTGCGTGCCGTGCCAGGTCGCGACGCTCGCCGTACAGGTGCTCGCCCGGCACGGCGGGGGAAGATCGGGGCGAGCCGCGGTGCGCCAGCAGGACCGCGTCACCGCGCTGCACAAGCCGTTCGGCCACGCGCCGGCCGAGGAACCAGGTGCCGCCGAGCAGAAGAACACGCATGATTCAAGCCTGCCCGGCCGCGCGCGGCCCGCGCAAGCGCCGCCCGAGGAGCTCCAGAGGGCCAAGCTGGTACGTGCTCGTCGGCTCCCCGACGAGGAAGGACACAAGCCGGTGCGAGATCGTGCGGGATCGTAGGGCACTGGCTCGCGACCTGTAGGCCTGCCTACCTGCGCCGACGCGCCACTCAACGCCGCCACCCCGGCCGTGCCGGCCATGCCGACCGCACAGCGCTGCGAATGCGCCCGCATCCGCAGCGAGAAGGGTTGCCGACGGGTGGCTGGGCCTGGACGAGCGCAGCTTGAAGGTCCAGCCCCGTGAGCACGCACGACGCTCGTACTACGGTGGGAGGCGTGTCCGGGTTCTCGGTGAGGGACTTCTATGATGAGCTGGCCGCCGACTACCACCTGGTCTACCCGGACTGGGATGCGAGCATGGCGCGCCAGGCCAAGGCGCTGGACGGGCTCATCCGTCCGCGTCTCGGGGCAGGACCGCACCTGGTTCTGGACTGCTCCTGCGGAATCGGCACCCAGTCGATCGGGCTTGCTCTGGCCGGATACAAGGTCGTCGGCAGCGACCTGAGCCCCGTCGCCGCCGCCCGCGCCGCTGTCGAAGCCGCGGCCCGCGGCACCAGTCTTCCCACAGCCGCGGCGGACATGCGCTCACTTCCCTTCACAACATCCGCTTTCGACGTCGTCCTGTGTGCCGACAACTCACTCCCGCATCTGCTTTCCCCGCAAGACCTGCAGACAGCCCTCCTCGGCATGCGACGGGTACTCCGGGACGGCGGACTACTGGTGATCACTGTCCGGGCCTACGACGAGGCCCGCCGGACCCACCCCACGGCGACACCTCCCCAGGTGACCCAGACCCCCGACGGCCAGGTGATCACCTTCCAGCTGTGGCACTGGCACGAAGACGGCGAGCGCTACACCCTGGAACACTTCCAGCTCCTGCCCGCCGGAAGCACCTGGGATGTCCGCGTGCGCCGTACCACCTACTGGGCGCTGACCCGCCGGCAATTGACGGATTCCGTGGCCGACGCCGGTTTCACCGGCATCAGCTGGCACACCCCGGCCACCAGCGGGTTCTTCCAGCCCGTGCTCACCGCACAGCGTGTCCCCTCCCCACCGCAGCGCCACGGGCAGTGACACACTCCCACCCGGTCCGGAACAGCCAACGAGCCGGCCGCCGAGCACGGCCTGGCCGCACTGGCCGGCTCCTCACCCGACGTCGGCGTCGCCGGCTACACGCTGGGCGGCGGGCTCAGCTGGCTGGCCCGCAAACACGGCCTGGCCTGCAACAGGCTGCTGGCCGCCGAGGCGGTCACGGCCGACGGCGACCTCATCCGCGCAGACCCCGACCACGAGCCCGATCTGTTCTGGGCGCTGCGCGGCGGCTGCGGGAGCTTCGCCGTGGTCACCACGCTGGAATTCCAGCTCCTGCCGATCCCCCGCATCTACGCCGGCGGCCTGTTCTGGCCGTGGGAACGCGCCGGCGAGGTGCTGCACGCCTGGAACACCTGGCAGGCCACCGCCCCCGAGGAGATCACCTCCTCCGCCCGCATCCTGCACCTTCCGGAGCCGGCCCCACCCCTGCCCGGACGCTCCGTGGTCAACATCGACGCCGCCGTGCTCGGCGACCAGAGCTTCGGCGAGCAGGTGCTCGCCCCGCTGCGTGCGCTTGCGCCCGGCCTGGACACCTTCGCCATGGTGCCGCCCGCAGCGCTCAGCCGGCTCCACCTGGACCCCGAACAGCCCGTCCCCGTGATCAGCGATCACCGGCTGTTCGGCGAGCTGCCGCCGGCCGGGATCGACGCGCTGGTGCAGACGGCGGGGCCCGGCTCCGGATCCCGCCTGGTGACGGTGGAGCTGCGCCAACTCGGCGCAGCGCTGGCCCGCCCCGCACCCGGCGCCGGGGCGCTGACCTCGATCGACGCCACGTTCGCCCTGATCGCCGGCGGCATCGCCGACCGGCCCGAGACCGGCGCCGCCGTGGCCGAGGACTTGGAACGGCTCACCGGCGCCATGCGCCCGTGGGACACCGGCCGCCGCTATCTGAACTTCGCCGAAGGCCCGGCCGAGACCTCGGCCCTGTTCCCGCCGGAAACCTACCAGCGGCTACGACGCGTCAAAGCGCAGGCCGACCCCGGCGACGTCATCCGTTCCAACCACCCCATCCCCCCGACGCCATGACACCGGCCCCGCCAGCCGAGGCCGCGCTCGGCCTCGCGCTCGCCACCCTGTTAACCGAGCTCGACGAACCCGCCGCGCGCCGCCGGGCCCACCGGCGGCAGATCTACCGAGGGGGGTATCACTCTAAGTGTGGAAACGATCACTCTGGGTAGATGATCGAAAGTAAAGATCAACCACACAACATTCGGGGGAATGTGATCATGTCTACCACACAGGGAACCGCCGCTCTGGCCAC
>NZ_JBQQBQ010000156.1:0-4050 GCF_052245915.1 Nonomuraea sp. 10N515B | reverse complement strand
CCTGGTCCGCGCCGGGGCCACGTTCGTCAAGGGCAAGCTCGTCGAGCGGCCCGAGGAATCACCGACGATCGGGGGTAAGTCGAAAGCTGCTTAAGAAACTTGATCCACAGGTCTTGACGATTGCTCCCAGACCCTCGGACGGGCGGATCCCGGCGAAGAAGATGAGGCAGAACAGCTCGAACAGGTGTGGTCCCCGGTCGCGGTATCGAACGTAGCCACGCAGCTCTCGTACCGCCCACAGCAGCCGCCGCGCCTGCTCCAGGGTGGGGACCGGCACCGGCGAGACCGCGTCATCGATGAAGCGCCGTCGCGGTGCCCGCAGCGAACCATCCGCGCCCGCGACCGGCGCGTGGGCACGTATCGGGATACAGCCTCTTCCCCCCGGGGATCCGAGTCCGATGAGGAGGCGTGATCCCCCAAGGGGGCGATTCACGCTCGCTGAGTGGACTGCGGGCCGAACGGTGCCTCATCAAGCACGATCACCCTTGCTAGAGGGTCGGTCATGTAGTGAGCTGCCTTCGCAAGCACGTCGGCCAGTCTGGTGGGTGCGCGGGCTGGCGCGATACAGTCGGGCACTGCTCCACTCAAGGCGTTCACGAATGGGTCAGGTCACTGGAGTAGCCACTCGCACAAGGGACGGCCGTTGAACCGAATCTCCAAGGCTCACATCCTCTTGGCCTTCGGTTGGGTGATCCTCATCGTGGTCGGCTGGGCGGCCTACTTCGGGGGCACCCTGGATGCCCCCGCCACGGTCGCGCTCGTGGCCATAGGGCTGGGATGCTTTCTGACTGCGGTCGTTGTGGCCATCAACGATCGCTGACTCTGCGCATGTAGCCCCCTAGCAAGAGCACGTGGTTACATGACCGCCCCTCTAGGCAGTTCCCGTTGCACAACCAACAGACCGCCCTCGGAGGTGGGCGGGCTCGCTCCGCTGCGACGCCATCGCACACCAACGACCATGCACGACGCGGCGCGGAGTTCCCTCCGAGGGCGGCCGACTGCACCCCCGCCCGGACCGTCCCTCCGATGGAATCCCCGGGCAGGGGTGGCCTGACGGGGTCCTGGCCGTCTGCGTCACCCCAACGGACGTGACGACCAGGACCCCACTCCCCGGCTGAGTGCCACAGGCGGCAGCGAGTCGGCATCAGCCAGGGTTATCCCCGGAAGCATCGCCCAGGGGCACCTCACCCTGGACAGCGGCTATCCGTGCTTCCGGAGGCTCTTTCAGCGGAACCCCCGTCCAGAACCGGCGTAGGCTCGCGAAACAACCTTGACCGACCGCATCGACGAACCGATCCCACACCGTCGCAGGCACTTCGAGCACCTTCGGCCGCCAGGCGACCGGCCTTTCATGCTCGGCCAAAGCCTCGTCGATCTCGAAGTGCACGCATCCCCGTCTGCCCTCCACCTTTTCCGCCACATAAAGGCCGCGCTTGATCTGATCCAAGAAATCGAACCAGGCGTACTCTCGCACGGCCATCCGCATTTGCCCCCAGCGGATGTGGATGAACGGACCGACATCGTCCCGACGCGCTTCCAGATAGCCACGGTCGCCGTCATCGTCGATCATCGTCACCTCCTGCGTTTAGGCGGCGCTAACTTCCGGCCTTGGGCATGGCTCAACGAGGTAGACAAGCGCGCACGATACGGTCACCTGCTGGGGAACGGCTTGTGTCCCAGTAGCCGAGAGTCAGGTCGTCAACGACCCACAGGCCGCGTCCACGCTCGTCGTCCATCCCAGGGCAGCGAGGCATCGGCACCGACGCCGACAGCCCCGGATCCGTAACCTTCAGCTCCCAGTAATACGCGGACGGAACCAGGCTCATCCGGACCCACGCGGCAGCCGCGTGAAGCACGGCGTTACTCACCAACTCCGACGCGATGAGCTGGAGATCCGCCAGGGCCGGATGCTCCGGCCCCATCCACTTCACCAGCTCCCTCCGGGCCAGCCTGGGAAGTAGCGCAGGGTCCTCTAGCTCACTGACCAGCCAAACACGAATGCCTGTGTACGCGGGATCTGACACGGCTGCTCGCATGAGGATTCTCACCTTTCTTCGCTGGCCTTACCTACGTGATCTTCATCCCTTGTGTGTGTTGAGGGACGATGATTCCCCGAGCTACTTGCCAGGCTCGCACCAGTGACACGCCTCAAGCCATTAACACCATTACTTGTGGCACACAGATGCTCGTGGTTCTGTGGTAAATAACACTCCCCCGGAATGATGCATCAGGAGAAGCGATGCGCCCCCCGAAAGACCTGGATCCGGACGCAGGCGAAGACGCCCGATTCGGATATGAGTTGCGAAAAGCCCGAAACGCGGCGAAGCTGACACTCGGACAGATGGGGGCCAAAACTGGTTTCCACGCGAATACCATCGGGGCCGTGGAGAGGGCAGAGCGGAGGCCGTTTGAGGACCTAGCAACCAAGGCAGAGGAGGCCCTGGGGCTGGAGCCCGGGAGCCTGTCTCGGCACCTACCGGACGACAGACGACCGTGGGTCTACAAGAGCATGCTCCCTCCGTCCTGGCTGGAGTTCGAGGCGGGAGCCACCGAACTATGGATCTTTACCCCAACCATCGTGCCCGGCCTCCTACAGACGGAGGACTACGCCCGCGCGGTGATGCTCGGTGCGCCTAGGCCCGACCCGGCACAGATAGACGAGCGCGTGAGGGCGAGGATGCAGCGGCAGGAGATCCTAAACTCTCCAGACGCTCCCATGGTGTGGGCCGTGCTGGATGAGACCATCCTCTACCGCGTGGTAGGAAGTCAGGAGATCACCCGAGCCCAGTTCTCCCACCTCCTGGAGTTGGGTGAGAGTGCGAACGTATCCGTCCAGATCCTCCCGTTGGATGCCATGTCAACCACCGGGCTGCTTGGAGGCTTCACGATCGCACACTCTCCCGAGAGGCCAGACGCCGCTTTCGTGGATGGGCCTGTAACTGGGAAAATGTGGGACACCGCCGCAGAGGTGGAGACTCTTAGGTTGAGGTATCAGAAGTGCCGACAAGAGGCGGAGCCCAAGAGACGCTCCCTGGAGATGATCAAGGAGAGGTTGGCAGCGCAATGGACGAAGCAGTGAACGGGGACGGGTACCGTACCTCCTCGTTCTCCGGGGACAACGGCGACTGCGTAGCGTTCAAGGACCTGGGCAACGGCTACGTTGCCGTCAAGGACACCAAGAACCCCGACGCAGCCCCACACGTGTACTCCTACAGTGAGTGGCGGGCGTTCACCAAGGGAGTACAGAACATGGAGTTCGAGGTCTAAGCTCCCCGCAAGGAGGGACCCGTCAGACATCACGGCGGGTCCTTTTCTTGTGCCTGGATTTACCACCGCCGTGTGTAGCACTACACCCGTTTGCCACAAGCATGCCGCCTGGAGCGTTATGGGATACACACGAGGCGGGACAACCCGGAGGAGCGACGACATGCCCAAAGACGACCAAGAACCCCCGCCGATCTGCGATACCTGCCTAGGTGCAGGCGGCGAATGGATCGACCAGAATGGAGACACCAAGAAGCAGCGGGTATGGAAGAAATGCACCGCATGCAACGGAACCGGACGTAAATGACCGACCCCATCACATGCCCCGAATGCCAAGGCCGCCGAGGAACCCGCTTCAGCGGCGGCCTCTTCCTACGCTGCCGCTTCTGCCAAGGACGCGGATGGGTCGGCGGAGAACACGAACCAGCCGAACGCGGCGACCATCCCCCACCAACACCCCCGCCAGCCTGGCAACACCCCACCCTGCAAGGCACAGGACTCTGTGGCTACTGCCTAGGCACCGGAGAAGTCATCCAACTCGGCGGCGGCGACGAACGCGCCACATCCATCGGAACAGCACCCTGCCCACTCGGCTGCAAGAAGCCAGACCAGGCCCCTTAAAGACCTTTTGGGAACCCCCTCGGACTGGCCCCCACACTGAGCCCATTCCACCGTGACGCTGCAGGTCACGGGTCCGTTGCAGATCATCATCCTTGATCCGCAACGCAGATAGCCCCTGGTAGAAGGGTTGTCGACCAAGATCAACCTTCACCACCAGGGGCCTGA
>NZ_JBQQBQ010000155.1:0-4482 GCF_052245915.1 Nonomuraea sp. 10N515B | reverse complement strand
CCTCACGCAGGTCGAACACCATCTTGACGGCGCGATCACGCAACTCTTGCGGGTACTTCCTCGGTGCGGGCACGACTCCCAGCCTTCCAGTCTTGGGAGCCTCCAACCAACCCGGGGCAGCTCACCTCGTCAGCGACACCGGCTTTCTGGCGGAGCTTCCAGCGTTCGTAGTGGGCGTGGCAGTAGACCGACCGTGTGCCGTCGCGGTCGCGCAGGCAGGCGACGACCGCGCAGGGGCCGTAGCTGAGCAGCGGTGTCACGCTCGGATGCGCGACGAACTCCTGGAGGGGTAGCCGCAAAATCTGTTGCTGCTGGTGGGCGTGCGCGTGACACAACTTGGCCCTGGCGGTTTTCCAAGGACGGCCGCACCCGGCGACGGCGCACCTCCCCAGACCGCTCTTCCTCGATGTCCGGCCGCGGGCGAGAAAGTCCTCCTCGCTCAGCCCGCTGGCGTGGAACCGGTTGGCGCATGAGGAGCACAACCCCAGCTTGGCGCGGGTGCCGACAGTGCAGCCTTCGCTGCGGCAGGCGCGCCAGCCCAGCAGCGGGTGCTCCTGCGAGATGGTCAGAGCCGTCCGGTCGGCGTCCCATCCAATCTCGGTCAGGAACTGTGAGGTCGTCAGGGACGTGTAGAAGTCGATGAGGTCGCTGGCGGTGCCGTCAGAGCGGGGGTGAGTTTCGAGCAGGCTGAGGGGCATCGGTCAGCCCTCGCCCAGGAGACGCGGGCTGGGGACTCGGTCGATCGCGGCGCGCAATCTCTGGGCATCGGGGTGGAGATAGGGCTCAGAGGAGGTAGGCGAGGCATGCCCCATCAGTTCCTGGATCTCATCCAGGGCGGCACCGGCATCGCCGAGATTGCTTCCGAAGGCATGGCGAAGCATGTGGGGATGAAGGTGCCGGTCTAAACCAGCGCGGCGGCTCAGGTCGGTGACCAGGCGGTTGATCGCATCTGGGGGCATGGGAGCGCCCAGCGGTTGTCGAAAGAGGTTGACTAGCACAAAGTCGCTGTCCTCGGCCTGCGGGCAGGCGGCGCGTTCAAGAACATACTGATCGTGAGCCTGGACGACGAGGAAGTCGGCGGGCAAACAACGGCTCGGCCTCGACTTGGACCAGGCTCCGTTGACGTTGTCGCGTCGCACCACATGGAGGTGGGAGCCAGGTACGCGGCAACCCAAGGTAGTGGAATCCGGCAGGAAGTGGATGTCCTCCCGCCGCAGCCCGGTTAGCTGACCACGACGCAGGCCGACACGAGCCATCAGCCCGATGATCAGTCGATCGCGGGCCGAGCGGCAGGCCTGAAACAGTGCCACGATCTCCTCGTTCGTGGCGCGATCGATGTCCGGCTTCGCCTCGCGCATGCGGTGCCGAGCACGCAGTCGAAACCGGGCGTCGATCCCGCGAGCCTCGATGGGTAGGTCGCGTGCGTCCGCCACCTCATAGAGCTGGGCCAGTACCTCCTGCGGCACCTCGCCATAGGAGGCCGCGTGGAGCAGGAAACCGCGAACCGCGGACAGCACCACGTTGACTCGCCGAGCTCCGCGCGCGGGTTCGACGCCTGGCCCGACACGAACCTCGCTGCCGCGCGGGTCCCACTCCGCCTGCGTCGCGGTCGTCGGCGCGTGTTGTAGCCAGGTCATGAACAACCCGATGAAGCCGGCGGCGGACTGCCAGGCACGTCCGGTGCGCTGACACCAGCGCAGGTACAAGCAGATCCCCGAGGCGTACGTCCTCGTTGTCAGCTCGGCGGCGTCTCTCCCGAACCGCAGGTGTCGAAGGTATTCGTCCGCCGCGGGCACCATCGCCATCGACTCGTCCAGCACCGTCCAGTACCGGACGCCCGATGGCAGCGTGACCGGAAACACTTGCATCCATTGCTCCTTGATCAACGGCTGTGAAGCCTACAACTGCAACAACAGCCACAAGAGCAACACCCACTGAGAACTGTTGCGGAGACGAAGAGCAGTAGCTACCGCAACATCACGCCACAGATTCCAGACCCCAAGAGAAGACATGACCGAGCGCCTTCCCGCAGCGGACCTGCGGAACATGGTCGCCGCCCTGCGCGCGGAACGCACCGAGATGCTCGACTTCACGACCAGCCTCAGCGACGACGAATGGACGGCACCCAGTGGCGCGGCGGGATGGCGCATCGCCGACGTCGTCGCCCACATCGGCGCCACAGCGCGTGGCTTCTGCACGCCCGGCGGGCTGCGCGCGGCCTTTGCCCCGAGTCTCGAACAGTTCAACGAAGACCCGGTCGCTCGGCGACGCGACTGGAGCCGGGCGCGGGTCATGGCCGAGTACCAGCTCGCGGGCCGGCGAGCCACCACGCTCCTCGAGGTCGTGCGGCGCACGCCCATCACCCGTGTGCGTGTACCGCTCGCCGAACTCGGTCGGTACCCCCTAGGGCGCGTTTCAGAAGTGGATCAATCGAGTGATCCACTTCTGAGATGATCTTTGTGTGGGTCGAGGGGATTTGACCGCCGCGCAGTGGGCGGTGCTGGAGCCGTTGCTTCCGGTGGGTAAGAAGCCTGGACGTCCGCCAACGTGGACGAAGCGGCAGCTCATTGACGGTATCCGGTGGCGGACGCGGACGGGCGCGCCGTGGCGGGACGTACCCGCCCGGTACGGGTCGTGGCAGACGGTGTACGGGCTGTTTCGCCGCTGGCAGCGGGACGGGACCTGGGCGCGCATCCTCGTCGCGTTACAGGCCCAGGCCGACGCCAAGGGCTTGATCACCTGGGATGTCTCGGTCGACTCCACCATCGCCCGGGCGCACCAGCACGCCGCTGGTGCGGGAAAAAGGGGGATGAACAGAAAGAACCGCCGGGTGGAGTCCGGCACGAGCCGGACGACCACGGGCTCGGCCGCTCGCGCGGCGGACTGACCACCAAGCTGCATCTGGCCGTCGAGCAGGGCCAAAAGCCGCTCTCGCTGGTTATCACCGGCGGGCAGCGCGGCGACTCGCCCCAGTTCCGGCCCGTGCTGGAAGGGATCCGGGTGCCCCGGCTGGGAGGCGGCCATCCGCGCACCCGCCCGGCCCGAGTTCGCGCCGACAAGGCGTACTCCTCCCGCGCCAATCGCTCCTACCTGCGCCGACGCGGGATCAAGTGCACCATTCCGGAGAAGAAGGACCAGGCGGCCCACCGGCTCAAGCGTGGATCGCACGGCGGACGGCCGCCCAAGTTCGATATGGCCGACTATCGCGAGCGCCACGCCGTGGAGTGCGCGATCAACCGGCTCAAGCGCCACCGGGCCGTGGCCACTCGCTATGACAAGCTCGCCGTCCGCTACGAAGCGACCGTACACATCGCCTGCATCAACGAATGGCTCTGACCTACCCCAGAAGGCTGGGCTGGTCGATCATCCACAACCACGTGCCGTCGCATTGGCGGCGAGCCACCTCAACGGTGACACCGCCATCGGCCAGGCGTACCGACGTGAGGGCCAGGTCGCCGTTCTGCAGCGTGGGCTGCTGCTGCCCAGGAGTAAAGGTGGGCTTGTCTGCGACCAGATGTTCATACGCCTGACGGATCTCCCTGCTGCCCGTGGCGACCTGGCCGTTCGGCAATGCGAGCACCGCGTCCGGTTCATACAGAGCCACCAGACCTTCGACGTCGCCCGCATTAAGCCGCTCCACGACGAACCGGCTGAGATCTTCTGGCTGCTCAGCACGCTTCCGGACATCATCGCTGCTCATTACCTATAACTCCCATCGGATCAGGCCACGTTGGTCTCTGACGGCAAGCGATCATGCCAGGCAGGTACGACAAAGCAGTCCCACACGAGACTCTGAGCACTGATCGACTTCCGAAACAGGCCCTAGGCCTGATGATCGGCGGAGCCCTCGTCTTCGACCACCACACCCACCTGCGCCACGACATCGCCCCGGCGCTCGGCCGACCCGTGCCGCCCACCGACGCCGATCGAATGCGGGCGGTCCTTACCTGGATGATCGCCGTGCTGAGCAACCAGGTCGCGCAGGCGCCGGTCACCGGACTCGACACTCGCGTCGCCCTGACCCTCACCGGCCCCGGCGGCGGAACGTGGTGGATCGACGAGGCGGGCGTCCTGACCCCGTCCCACGGCCCGGTCGCCGCGCACGTCACCGCCCCCGCACTGACCTTCCCCGACTGGGGCACACAGCGGTCGTCCTGGCGCGACAGCAATGTGACGATCACTGGCGATGCCGAACTCGCCGCCGGCCTCCTGGACGCCGTCAACGTCATCTGACCGTCGCGCTCGGATTGGCACTGTCACTTTGAATGGCGTTCGGCCAAGCTGATTAGACATCGCTCTCAATGACTGTGCCCTGTTCAGCGATACGCGCCGCTGTCAGGGTTGGCGTCGGCCAGAGAGGAATCGTCAATACCTGTGGATCAAGATCTTTCAGGCGGCTGCCGACTGCTCTTCGATAGCCGGTGATTCCTCGGGCCGCTCGATGAGCTTGCCCTTGCGGAACTTCGCCCCGGCGCGGACCAG
>NZ_JBQQBQ010000154.1:0-4483 GCF_052245915.1 Nonomuraea sp. 10N515B | reverse complement strand
GGGACTGCTTGGGGTCCTGCTGTGGTCCTGCCACCTGCTCCAACCTCTTCCAACGGGTGATCAAACTACCCGCGGCTGATAGGTGTTTCGGACCGGGACTGGTTCATTAGCTCTGACGCGGATGGGGTACCGCGTAGTTTCAAGGCATGGGACGGTGAGGCCGCCTTCGACGGGCAGGCTGTCACCTTCACCTGGTTCTCGTCCGGAGCTTCCCCGGCCAAGTACACGGCAGGTGACCAGCGTTACCCGATCACCGAGATCGAGGGCGTCGATTGGCATGCACTGGAGGACGCTCGCGGGTCGTTGCGGCTGCGCATCCGTGGGCACCATGCCCTCTCCAATCCCAACAACGATCCCGCCTCCGTGGTGTTCGGCATTGGCAGGGGAGCCACGCATCACTCCCTGCCCTTCGCCGCCGCCGTGCTGGCCGCCGTACAAGGTCCCATGATCGAACAGGTCGCGGCGGAAGGCTGAGCTGCTGTCCCGTATGTGACTTTTGTGCGCGTTGGCGCCTTGGAACTCAAGGCACCCGACGGCGCGCTTCCGTCCGGAAAGAACCGCACCATCAGCACGGTCTCGATGTTGGTCGTAGCGGTTGACGCCTGGATAGACGTTGTTCGGGCGTTTGCCCAGGGCGAGGTGGAGGTGCGTGGGAATGCCGCCGATCCTGTCCCGCTCGAAACACGGTTTCGTACTCTGAACTGGGGTTTCGCTGCGCGATCAGAGCGGCGGCTGCGACCATCGCAAGGTGTTGTTACCCCTGGTCTACCGGTTGGTGAGGTGCCTGTTCGGCCAGCTGACGGTGCTGATCCGCGCTGATCTGTCCAAGGACGTTGAGCTGCTGGTGCTCCGTCACGAGAACCAGGTGCTCCGCCGTCAACTCGGTGGCCGGCCACGGTGGGGTCACGCCGACCGGCTCTGGCTCACGCTGTTGTCGCGGCTGATCCACCGCCGCCTGTGCGCGGAGGTGTTCCTGGTTACCCCGGCGACGATCTTGCGTTGGCGTCGTCATCTCGTAGCGCGTAAGTGGACCTTCACCGACAGGCGGCGCCCGGGACGGCTCTGTACCCGCCAGCCCGTCAGGCACTGATTGTTGGGATGGCGCGGGAGAACCCAACCTGGGGGCACCGGAGCATCCAGGGCGAGCTGGCTCGCCTGGGCTACCCTATCGCAGCCTCCACGGTGTGGGAGATCCTGCACACAGCCGGTTTCGAGCGGTACACCTGCGCGCACGGGTCGCTTGCCATGGGACGCCCAATATGCTCGGCCCTGATCGTCATGGTAGGCGGGTCAGCCGGGGTCGGCCAGGACCTCGCCGCCTTCCACCGCGCCGGTGAGCAGGGGACGAGGCTCCGTCGCGGTAGGGTTCTGGCGGACTTTCTCTAAGGTGGACGGCACGTGTGAGTAAGGCTAATGAGCTGATCGACGCGGCGATGGAGGCCCTTGCCCGCAAGGATGAGGCAGCCTTCGACTCCGCCGCCGCCTTCCTGGCCGACCGGGACGACGCCGATCGCGTGCTGGTGGAGGTCGTGACCCATGCGATCTCGGGGTTGTGGCGGAACGGCTGGCAGCCCGCCGACGTGGTCAGGATCGCGGCCAGGCGGCTGACCGACTGGCACGGGCGGACGGCGGCTGACCTCATCGCCTGGGAGATGCGGGCCTACGCGCCGGCCACGGTGGATGAGCGCTGGCGCGACCAACTCGCCGGCCTGGAGGCCGCGGTGTGGTGGAAGGGCGGCTACCTGGCGGCGCGGCAGGCACGCGACGGGGCCAGCCGACTGGTGACCGTCTCCGGCGGGCTGGAGCTGCTGGGGTTGCTGACCGGGCTGCCGCGGCTGGAGTCGTTGAGCCCGCGGCCCGGAGCCGCTCGCTGTACGGTCCAGGCGCGCCCGCACGCGGTCAGCGAGAAGACGTTCGCGCGGGTGCGGGCGCTGCTTGCCAAGGCGGAGTCGACGACGTACGAGGCGGAGGCGGAGACGTTCACGTCGGCGGCGCAGAGCTTGATGGCGAAGTACAGCATCGACGCGGCGATGCTGGACGCGCAGCCAGGAGGAGGTGAGGCCCCGGCGGGCATCCGGGTCGGCATCGACGCGCCGTACGAGCAGCCCAAGGCCGTGCTGCTCGACCTCATCGCCGAGGCCAACAGGTGCCGGGTGATCTGGTCGAAGGAGCTGGGGTTCGCCACCGTGCTGGGGTTCTGGGCGGACCTGTCCTGGGTGGAGGTCCTGTTCACCTCGCTGCTGGTGCAGGCGCAGACCGCGCTGGTGAACTCGGGCACCAAGAAGCACGGCACCGGCCGGTCGAGGAATAAGACGTTCCGCCAGTCGTTCCTGTCGGCGTTCGCCTCCAGGATCGGGGAGCGGCTCGCCGAGGCCACGGCGGGTGCGGTCTCGCAGGAGAGCGCCAGCCGCGGCACCGACCTGGTGCCGGTGCTGGCGGCCCGTGAACAGGAGGTGGAGCAGGCGGTCGAGCGCATGTTCCCGAACCTGGTCTCGCACGCGGTCCGCACGTCCTGGGACCGGGAGGGCTGGGCGGCCGGCCGTACCGCAGCCGATCAGGCCAGCCTCGGGGCGCGAGACCGACAGCGCCTATATCCCTAATGCTGGGGATATCTTTTCCCCAGCGGCAGCCATCCAAGAACGCGACGACACGGATCCGACAAGACAAGGCTGAATGCTGAGCTTGAGAAGCTCTCGCGCCTGCTCCTGCCGTCTTTGACGGTGGGATGTGGAGGTGGCGCAGACGGCAATGGCTCATGTGCAGGTCGACAGGAGATGCGGTTGCGTCGATCCCGAGACTGGACGTCAGCGAAGGACGCAGTGTTCGCACCTGTCGGTGGATGACGAGCACGGCAGCTGGCATTTCGCGGTGCAGCTACGCAGCCTGGACGGGCAGCGGCAGCGCATCCCGCCAGGGCGGTTACACCGACCGCGAGGAAGCCGAGCCCGCCGACAAGGCGCTGGTCAGCGCTGACCGCGACGGCGCAGGGGCCGGATGCACCCTCTAGCAGTGGCTGACACGGTGGCTGACCACCAAGGATGCTCTGCGGCCGTCGACCCGGCAGGGATACCCCACACACATCCGCCTCTACCTCATCCCCCGCCTGGGACGGATCCGGCTGCACCAGCTGACCTCCCGCGACGTCAACGATCTCGCGGCGCTTGGCCGTCGACCCGTTCCACGTGGTCCAGGCCGCCAACAGAGTCATCAATCTGGTCCCCGCCTGGTGGCTGGCCGCGCTACGCGGCCTGCGCCGCGGTGAATTGGCCGGACTGCGCTGGACGGACGTCGACCTCAAGGCTGCGGAGCTGACGGTGGCACAGCAGCGGGTTCACGCCGACGGCCAGGCTGTGGTCGGGCCGCCGAAGAGCGCCGCCAGCTGCCGAGCGGTGGCTTTGGACACGGAGACGGTGCGGGTGCTGATACGGCACTGCGAGCGGCAGGAGGAGCTGAGCGCGACGGCAGGGGCACGCTGGCGGGACTCGGGCTACGTGTTCACCACCGTGGACGGTGCGCCGCTGAGGCCGGATTACCTGACCGGCCGGTTACGCCGGCTGGTGGCGGCCTCCGGACAGCCGCCGATCCGGCTGCACGATCTGCGGCACGGCGCCGCGACGCTGGCGCTGGCCGCGCGCACCGATCTGAAGGTGGTGCAGGCCATGCTGGGGCATGCCAGCATCGCGTGCTGCCGGAGGTGGCCCACCAAGCCGCCCGAGAAACGATCCGGCTGGTGCTGAACGCCGCCTCCGCGCTGGGGCGGCAGCTCGGCGGTTGACTGAGCTTTGCCTCATATTTGCCCCATGCCGCCGCCGGGCGCGACCGCGGCCGAAGTTTCCGCAGGTGGAGAAGCGCGCCCTGCAAAGCGCGCCCTGCAGGATTCGAACCTGCGACCGTCGGATTAGAAGCCGCCGTCCGTGTGGGGCGGACCACGCGGACGCTGCAAGGGATAAACACCGCGTTCGGGACGCCAAGGCGCTCCTGCGGCGGCTGGACCGTTGCCACCGCGTCCTGGCCAATCCGCGGCTCGGCCACATCCCACTCAACGCCATTGGCGCCCGGTGGGGTTTCGCGAACGACGCACCATTCAACCGGGCCTTCGGCGTCACCCCTGAGCCGGGAATGGTGAAAGCCCTATTCGTCTCGCCCAGTCCTCCCGGATCTCACCTCACACGACCCGGCCGGATCTTCCTCACCACCGGCGGCATGACACCGGCGGGCCCGTCACCCCCGTGTCGAACAATCTACGGGCATAGATTCCGCAGGACGCGCTGTCACCACGGAAGTCTTGACCATGCCGATCTACGCTTCCCGCATGGCTTTTGTTATCCCAGAGATCAAGGTCGGCCTGGCCGAACTCTGAGCTGCCCCGGGTTGGTTGGAGGCTCCCAAGACTGGAAGGCTGGGAGTCGTGCCCGCACCGAGGAAGTACCCGCAAGAGTTGCGTGATCGCGCCGTCAAGATGGTGTTCGACCTGCGTGAGGAG
>NZ_JBQQBQ010000153.1:0-4552 GCF_052245915.1 Nonomuraea sp. 10N515B | reverse complement strand
ATCATCAGCGACACGATCCGATCCGCCACCACGTCGAAGTCTTGGCGGACGGTGGTGAGCGGCGGGGACAGGTAAGCCGACTCATCGAGGTCGTCGAACCCGGCGATGCTGACGTCCTCGGGGACGCGCCGGCCCGCCTGGATCATCGCGCGCATCACGCCGAGCGCCATCTGGTCGTTGGCGGCGAAGACGGCCGTGACGCCGGGCCGCCGGGCCAGGACGCGGCCGGCCGAGTAGCCGCTGCCCGCGCTCCAGTCCCCGTACAGCAGCTGCGGGACCGCGGCGCCCGCCTCCTTGAGCGTCGCGTGCCACGACTCGGCCCGCCGCCGCGCGGCGTAGGAGTCCTCGGGCCCGGCGACATGCCAGACCGTCTCGTGGCCGAGGTCGAGCAGGTGACGGGTGATGAGCCGGGCGCCGAGCGCCTGGTCGGTGTCGACCATGGGATGGCGGTGGCTGACGTCGCCGTCGGCCATCACGACCGGCACGCCCGGCGGCAGGCGCAGCGCCGGTGTGTCGAGGATCTGCGCCTCGATGAGCACGATGCCGTCGACCGCCTGCATCGTGAGCTGGTCGAACGCCTCGTGCACGGCCTGCTCGGTCTGCGACTCGATGGCGATCATGTTCACCGTGTAGCCGGCGCGCTGCGCCGCGCGCGTGATGGCGTCGACCGTGCGGGCGTTGCCGAAGCTGCCGAGCCCGAAGCTGATCAGCCCCAGGGTGCGGAACTGGCCGGTGACCAGGGCACGCGCGGCCGTGTTGGGCCGGTAGCCGAGCACCCGCATGGCGGACAGGACCCGCTGGCGGGTCTCGTCCTCCACGTTGGTGCGGTTGTTGGCCACCCGGGAGACCGTCTGGCTGGAGACCCCGGCCATCGCGGCGACATCGGCCATGGACGGCCGCCTGCGCGTGCGTCGTCCTGCCGCCGTTTCCTGGGTGGCGCCGTCCACTCACACCTCCGTACGAAGTCTCGCATGATGTTTACGCAAACATGGCCGGTCCGTCAACGACGGCTTCAGCCGGCAACAAATGTAGCGAAAATAGGCAGTTGTGTTAACTGACGGTTACCTATTGACATGATTCCGGCGGCAAGTCCAGACTACGGATCATCTTCATCATGTTTGCGCAAACACACGATCATCGCGACTGCCACTGGAGGCAGGACACGGTGGCGCAGGTAGCGCTGCGGTTGCCAGGCCGTAGACGCCCCGACAAGGAGAGTTCAGTGCCAGTCCCCATGGCAACGCGAACATCACACTGGAGCACGGAATGACCGCGCCGGCCACCGGGCTCCGGCAGGCCGGCCTCGCCCGGCCGTTCGTGCGCCTGCGCGTCGCCGGCTACGCCTTCTTCCTGCCGTTCTTCGTGGTCTTCCTGATCACGGTGGTCGCGCCGCTGCTGTACGCGATCTACCTGAGCTTCTTCCAGGACCGCCTGATCGGTGGCACGGTCTTCGCCGGCCTGGCCAACTACACCCGCGCCGTCGGCGACGCGTTGTTCGGCGCCGGCCTGCTCCGCGTGGCGCTCTTCCTGGTCGTGCAGGTGCCGATCATGCTGCTCATCGCCCTGGGATGCGCGCTCGCGATCGACAGCGGCCGGCTGCGCTGGCCGTCCCTGTTCCGCATCACGATCTTCATGCCGTACGCGGTGCCGGCCGTCGTGGCGGCCCTCATGTGGGGCTACATGTACGGCGACGAGTTCGGCCTGGTGGGCCAGATCGGCGACGTCTTCGGCGTCACACTCCCCGACCTGATGTCGCGCTCCTGGATGCTGGGCTCCATCGGCAACATGGTGACCTGGGAGTACGTCGGCTACAACATGATCATCCTGTACGCCGCGCTGCGGGCCATCCCGGATGAGCTCTACGAGGCCGCCGAAATGGACGGTGCGGGGGCCATCCGCATCGCCTGGAGCATCAAACTGCCCGCCCTGCGGCCCGCATTGCTCGTGGCCACCGTCTTCTCGATCATCGGCAGCTTCCAGCTCTTCAACGAGCCGAACATCCTCCAGAAGCTCGCGCCCTCGGTGATCACAACGAGCTACACGCCCAACATGTACGCCTACAACCTGGCGTTCAACGGCCAGCAGATCAACTACTCGGCCGCCGTCGCCGTCGTGCTGGGCCTGGTCACCGTCGTGGTGGCGTACGTGGTGCAGCTCATCACGGCGAGAAGGGAGCAGACGCTGTGACGGCCGTCGCCGGCGCGCCCGCCGCCACCACCGCCCAGCGGGGCGCGCACCGATCCACCAAGGCCACGCGCCGGGGCAAGAGCCCCACCCTCACCCTGATCATGCTGGTCATGTTCGGGTACGCGGTCCTGCCGCTGTTCTGGCTGCTGGCCAACTCCAGCAAGACCAGCGCAGACCTGTTCTCGACCTTCGGGCTCTGGTTCGGCGGGGACTTCCACCTGTTCGCCAACATCGCCGAAACCCTGAGCTACAACAACGGCATCTTCCTGCGCTGGTTCGGCAACACCGTGCTCTACTCCGTGGTGGGCGCGGGCGGGGCGGCCCTGCTGGCCACCATCGGCGGATACGCCCTGGCGAAGTATGACTTCCCCGGCCGCAAGCTGCTGTTCGCGGTGGTGCTCGGCGCGATCTCCATCCCGGGCACGGCCCTCGCGGTGCCGACGTACTTGCTGTTCAGCCAGATCGGCCTCGTCGACACCCCATGGGCGGTGCTCATCCCGTCGCTCTGCAGCCCGTTCGGCCTCTACCTGATGCGCGTCTACGCGGCCGACGCGGTCCCCGACTCGATCCTGGAGTCGGCCCGCATCGACGGGGCGGGCGAGTTCAGGATCTTCCGCACCATCGCGCTGCGGCTGCTCGCCCCCGGATTCGTCACGGTCCTGCTCTTCTCACTGGTCGCGACGTGGAACAACTACTTCCTGCCGCTGATCGTGCTGAACACGCCGGACTGGTTCCCCCTCACCGTCGGGCTCAACCAGTGGAACGCCCAGGCCAACAGCGGCACCTCCGGCGCCGTCGACGCCACCTACAGCCTCATCCTGACCGGCAGCCTGCTGTCCATCGTGCCGCTGATCATCGCCTTCCTGGTGCTGCAGCGGTTCTGGCAGTCGGGTCTGGCCACCGGCAGCGTCAAGCAATAACCCCCGTGAATAAGGAAACGCCCATGAGAACTCTTCCATCGCGGCGCGGTGTGATGACCGCCGGGGTCGCCACCGCTCTGTCACTGGCACTTGCCGCGTGCGGCGGCGGCAGCGGCGGGGGCGCCACCACCGCCCCGGCCGCCGCTCCGAGCGCGTCGGCCGCCGTCCAGGACGCGCTGAGCAAGCCGGCCGAGCTGACCTTCTGGACGTGGGTCACGGGGATCGAGAAGACCGTCGCCCGCTTCCAGGCGAAATATCCGAACATCAAGGTCAACGTGGTGAACGCCGGGCAGTCCGCTGACCAGTACACCAAGCTGCAGACCGCGATCAAGGCCGGCTCCGGCGCGCCCGACGTGGCGCAGATCGAGTATTTCGCGCTGCCCCAGTTCGCGCTCTCCAAGCAGGTCGTCAACCTCGCCGAGCACGGCTCCGACGCGCTCAAGGACAAGTTCGCGCCCGCGGCGTGGGGCCAGGTGGCGATCAACGGCGGCGTCTACGGCATCCCGCAGGACACCGGCCCGATGGCGATGTTCTACCGCACCGACATCTTCGAGAAGCTGAAGATCGAGCCGCCGAAGACGTGGGCGGAGTTCATCGAGGCGGCCAAGAAGATCAAGGCCGACAACCCGGACAACTTCATCACCTCCATCGACCCCGGCGACGCCGGCGGCGTGGACAGCCTGATCTGGCAGGCGGGCGGCACGCCGTTCAAGACCTCGGGCGAGAACCAGGTCAGCGTCACGCTCGCCACCGACCCCGGCGTCAAGCAGTTCGTCGGCACCTTCGGCACCCTGCTCGGCGAGAAGCTGGTCGACCCGCAGCCCGGCTGGACCGACGAGTGGTGGAAGGGCATGGGCTCCGGCAAGTACGCGGTCTGGATGACCGGCGCGTGGGCCCCGAACGGCATCATCAACTCCATCCCGCAGACGAAGGGCAAGTGGGCGGTCGCCCCGATGCCGCAGCACGACGCGGCCAAGCCGATCAACGCCGAGAACGGCGGCTCGTCGGTGGCGGTCATCCCGCAGAGCAAGAACATCCCGGCCGCCGTGGCCTTCGCGCAGTGGCTCAACTCCGACCCGGAGGCGGTCAAGTCGCTGAACGAGGAGGCGGGGCTGTTCCCCGCGACCAAGACGCTGCTCGACGACCCGGCCTTCCGTGACGCGCCGCAGGAGTTCTTCGGCGGGCAGAAGATCAACCAGGTCCTCGGCGACGCCTCGGCCGCTGTGAAGGCCGACTGGCAGTACCTCCCGTTCCAGGTGTACGCCAACAGCATCTTCAAGGACACCGTGGGCCAGGCCCTCGACGGCAGCGGCGACCTGTCCACCGCGCTGAAGACGTGGCAGGACCGCATCACCGCCTTCGGCACCGAGCAGGGCTTCACGCTCTCGAGCGGCTGACCTGACTGGACGAGCGGCGGCCCGGCGGGAGGTGCCCCCCGCCGGGCC
>NZ_JBQQBQ010000152.1:0-4959 GCF_052245915.1 Nonomuraea sp. 10N515B | reverse complement strand
AAAACGGGCGGAGTTGCATCTGATGAACCATTCAGCGCGCTCGAATACTGACGAAGCCACAGCTCAGAGGACTAAGCAGAGACAGCTTGTCGCTTGATTGGCAGATCTGCCAGGACCTCTTGCGCCTGGACGGCCCAAACTCAACAATGTTGCATCTGATGCAATGGAGGTTGGAGTGGGTCGAGCAGTTGACCTCCCCGGTGCGGCACATCTGGTGCTGGCAGACAACGTCTTACATCTGGAGCCGGCGCCAGCGGTGTTCGAGGCGATGCTGGAGGGGTGGACGCGGCAGCAGCGGACACGGTTCCTCAAATGGGAGGGCACGATCAAGCCGCGGTTGTCGCTGGTCCGCCGGTTCGCCGAGTTCACCAATCAGTACCCGTGGGAATGGGAGCCCTCTGAGGTCGAGGCGTTCTTCGACCACCTTCGGGCGAAGAACCCGAACCTGACGGAGTCGACAGGCAGGCAGTATCAGAACGGGTTGCGGATGTTCATGGACTTCATCACCGACGCCCGCTATGGATGGCTTGCGACCTGCGTCGATCGGTTCGGCCGGGCCCCGGCGCAGATCCTGCACGAGTGGAACTCGGTGACTCATGTGGCCGAGTTCGAGGGGCAGCCAGGACGGCGTCCGCTGACCTACGACGAGGTCCAGGCGCTGTTCGACGCGGCCGACGGACGCATCGAAGACAAGCGGATGCAGGGACGCAAGGGCGCGTTGACGGCGATGCGGGACTCGGCGCTGCTCAAAGCGTTCTACGCCTACGGACTGCGCCGCCAGGAGATGTGCGGCCTGGACCTGGCCGACCTTCGGCGCAATCCCAAGACACCGGACTTCGGCCGATTCGGCGCGTTGTTCGTCCGGTTCGGCAAGTCCTCGAACGGCAGCCCGCCCAAGCGCCGTACCGTGTTCACCGTCCCGGAGTTCGACTGGATCGTCGACGTGCTGGACCACTACCTCAACGAGGTCCGGCCGCGCTTCGACGTCGGCCAGCACCCTGCATTCTGGGTGACCGAACGGAGAGGTCGGCTCTCCAAACGCAGCGCCAACGAGGCGTTCGAGAACGCCCGCCAGGCCGCCGGACTGCCGGAGGAGCTCGACCTGCACAGTCTCCGCCATTCCATGATCACGCATCTCGTCGAGTTCGACTACCCGGAGCGATTCGTTCAAGATCAGGCAGGTCACAAGGTCGCCGCGACGACGGCGATCTACACGGGCGTGTCGGACGAGTACCGTAACCGGCTGCTGAAGAGCAAGCTCACCACCCGCCACGCCGGACTCTGGGAGAAGCCGTGAACAAGAAGATGGGGATCCGCTGGAACCTGCGCAAGCTCATGGCCGCCCAAGACATGTTCCAGACCACCGACCTGGGGCCGCCGCTGGCCGAGCGCGGCATCCATTTGTCCCGCGAACAGGTCTTCCGGCTGGTCACCCAGCCACCGCAACGCTTGTCCATGGACACCCTCGCCGCACTCTGCGACATCCTCGACTGCACCCCGAACGACCTCATCGAGATCGAGCCTGTTAACACCGAGGTCCGCAAGACCGCCGGGGAGACGTCGGGACCGGCTCCGGCGGTGCGCCGCACCTCGATTCGGAAACCAGAAGGGCTATGACCGCTCCCTCCGTCGCCGCCCGGCTCGCCCAGCAAGCGGCCAGAATGCAGGCCGCTATGGTCGCGGCGACCGGCCAGATCACCGCGGCCCTGCCCGGGATGAGTGCTGAGGCCGCTGCGGCGGCGTTGGACGCTGCGGTGCCGACCACGGCCCGGGGCGCGGCACGATTCCTAGAGGAGTTGGCCGACCACATGGCCGCTCATCCCGACGCGCTCACCTCGGGGAGTTCGCAGTGCCCGCCGGTACTGCTCCGCCTGGCGCAGATGCTGCACGACACCGGGAAGCCCGTCGTCCGGCCCGGCTGCGCCCACTGCGGCAAGATCCGGGCTGATCTACGGCAGCTTCGGCCCGAGGGCCGGATATGCGGGACCTGCGATGGCCGCTCGAGGAAGGGAACGTGCGCGCGCTGCGGCGCCCTGGAGACGAAGATCGTCGCCAAACGCCCTGAGGGCGGCATCTGCAACCCCTGCTATCGCGTCGACCCAGAGGTCGTAGAGGAGTGCCGCCAGTGCGGCAGACTACGCTGCCCAGCACAGCGGCTGCCCGACGGGGGATCGCTCTGCCGGGCCTGCTGGAAACGCCCCATGCACACGTGCGTGTCCTGCGGCAAGACGGCCGCCGCAGCCCTCATCGACGACGAGGGCGCCTACTGCCACCTGTGCTACAACCGGCACCGACGACCCAGACGTCCGTGCGGAAAGTGCGGCAAGCTCGGGAAGATCGCCCGGAACTCGCATGGTGACCAGCCCGACCTCTGCGACAGCTGCTACCGAGGGCCAGAACGGACCTGCTCACGGTGCGGACGCCTACGGCCCTGCCAGCGGATCACTTCCGGCGCGCCGATCTGCCACACCTGCTACGCCCGCGACGAGCGGCCCCGCCTAACCTGCGCACGCTGCGAGCGCGACAAGCCCGTCATGACCTACTGGCCGATCGGGCCGGTCTGCCAGAGCTGTTACACCGCCATCGTCCGGGCCCCGGCCGAATGCGGCGGCTGCCATGAGTTGCACCCACTCATCGCCCGCGACGAGGACGGCACCGGACTCTGCGGTCCCTGCGCCGGGCACGACGTCGACTACACCTGCCGCCAGTGCGGCCGGTCCGGGAACCCCTACGGCCACGGCCGCTGCGCCTACTGCGTCCTCGCCGACAAGGTCAACGACCTGCTCGCCGGCCCAGACGGAACCATCCCGGCTCAGCTCCAGCCGCTTGCCGATGGCCTCACCAGCACGCATACGCCGTTCAAAGCCATCCAGTGGGTTCACGAGCACCCAAACGCCCAACTCCTGACCGCGCTTGTCACCGAAGGCCGCCCGATCAGCCACGACCTCCTGGATGAACTGCCTCCCAGCGCCGCCCTCCAGCATCTGCGGCAGATGATGGTGCAGACCGGGGTGCTACCCGAACGGCACGAAGACCTCGAGCGCGTTCCGGCCTGGCTCGAGCACCACCTGGCCGACAAGCCGGTCGAGCATGCCAACCTCGTCCGCCCGTTCCTCCACTGGCACCTGCTGCGCCGCGCCCGTACCCGGGCGAGCAAACGCGCCTACCCCACCACTGTCGGTCGAGACCTACGCCGCCGTATCCAGGTCGCCCTGGACCTCCTGGCCTGGATCGATACCCAAGGAACCAGCCTCGCGAAACTCCGCCAGGACGATCTCGACCGGTGGCTCGACGAGGAGACCACCCAGCGCCGCAACCGCGTCCGTTACTTCCTCGGCTGGACCGCTGACCGAGGCCTCAGCCGCCGACTCAGCATCCCGTCCATCCCTCGGCAGGAACCCGCCGATCTCCTCGACGACGATGAACGCTGGCAGCTCCTGCACCGCTGCCTGACCGACGAGACCCTCCCCATCGAGGCTCGCGCGGCCGGCGCGCTCACCCTCCTGTTCGCCCTCCAAGCCCAGCGGATCCGGCACCTCACCGCCGACCAGCTCACCGAGAAAGGCGACGACACCTATCTGATGGCAGGCCGCCATCCGATCCTGCTGCCGCCGCGCCTCGGCGCCCTGCTGTGTGACCTGGTCTCCCGACCGCCGACCCCACTCATGATCCGTCATGGCCCGAACACGCCCAGATGGCTGTTCCCCGGCCGCGTTCCTGGACAGCCCATCGACGGGCACAGTCTCACCAATCTGCTCAACCGGCACGGCATCAGCGCCCGGCCCGCCCGCAACGGAGCCCTCGCCGCGCTCGCCGCCGACCTCCCGGCTGCGATTCTCGCCGACCTCCTCGGCCTCCACGTCAACACGGCAGTCCGCTGGGTCACCTTCGTCCGCCGAGACTGGGGCGACTACCTCGCCCTCAGAGCCGCCGAGGGGTAGCGCGAAGTCACCGAAGGTGATGCCGGTGAAGGCGCTGGCCTCTCGCTCGGGCGCTGTACTTCAGGTCTCGCAGTGCGAGGACCTTCGTCGGGCTCATCCAGCCCTGCGAGGGTTTGTGAAGCGCCCAGCCGTCGCCGAGGGTGACTGCGGCGTGCTGCACGGCTCCATCGGCACTCCGCCAGACCAGGACGGTCCCCGGCTCGTCGTCGTGCCCTCCCTTCGCGGTGTGCTGTGCGAGCCAGTCTTCGAACAGCTCGCGGAGCATCCACACGTCCTCCGCGCCCTCGACACCGCACGCCGCCATCACTGTGCCAAAGCAGTTCGGGCCGCTCCGCCTGGGGAAGGTTCCGGCAAGGCGACGCGCTCCCGGCAGCGTGGAGGCGATGGCGCCCCACGTAGCAGGGGTAACCTTGCCATGTTGGCTGGGGCGGCGTCCCTTCTCGATGTACTTGATGACCGTCTCGACCTCACGCCCGGCGATCAAGGTGGGCCAACGGTGCGGCGCGGGTTGACTTCGCCTGACCGAGGCCGGTAGTCGACGCGCGTCGACCTCCGACAGCCACACGAGCGCTGACGAATCCAAGCCGTAGAGGCAGAAGGTGTCCCTGACTTCGGGCGTGAGCCGGTTCCGATCATCATCGAGACCGAGTGAGCCCGCGAGATCCAGCGGGATCACAAATGGCTGCACCCTCGGTGCGAACCACTCGAGCCACCGGTCAAGTAGGTCGCCGGACACCTCGATGCGCAACACGAACATGATGTCACCCTAGACTCCGGCCCGGACACGAGCGCCCACGCCAACGACCGGCTGCCCGGACGTGGGTATCTGTCATGTCATTGAAATCGCCAGTCCGTTCCACGCGTTCAATGTTGTGTCCGCCCGCTCATGCCACGGACAACGCGCGGTCCGGTTGCACGACCCATCACTCGTGACACCTATTCAGGCCATTTCAATAACAGCCCAGCAAGCCAGAGCAGAGGAATAGCGCACGGTCGGAATAACACCTTTCCACCAGTA
>NZ_JBQQBQ010000151.1:0-5055 GCF_052245915.1 Nonomuraea sp. 10N515B | reverse complement strand
TGCTTTGTGGTCAAGTCCTCGGCCTATTAGTACCGGTCAGCTCCACGCGTTACCGCGCTTCCACCTCCGGCCTATCAACCCGGTCGTCTACCGGGGGCCTTACCCACTCTCATGGTGGGAGACCTCATCTCAAGGCGAGCTTCCCGCTTAGATGCTTTCAGCGGTTATCCCTTCCGAACGTAGCCAACCAGCCGTGCACCTGGCGGTACAACTGGCACACCAGAGGTTCGTCCGTCCCGGTCCTCTCGTACTAGGGACAGCCCCTTTCAAGTCTCCTGCGCGCGCAGCGGATAGGGACCGAACTGTCTCGCGACGTTCTAAACCCAGCTCGCGTACCGCTTTAATGGGCGAACAGCCCAACCCTTGGGACCTACTCCAGCCCCAGGATGCGACGAGCCGACATCGAGGTGCCAAACCATCCCGTCGATATGGACTCTTGGGGAAGATCAGCCTGTTATCCCCGGGGTACCTTTTAGCCGTTGAGCGACACCGCTTCCACATGCCGATGCCGGATCACTAGTCCCAGCTTTCGCTCCTGCTCGACCCGTCAGTCTCACAGTCAAGCTCCCTTGTGCACTTACACTCGACACCTGATTGCCAACCAGGCTGAGGGAACCTTTGGGCGCCTCCGTTACTCTTTAGGAGGCAACCGCCCCAGTTAAACTACCCACCAGACACTGTCCCCGATCCGGATCACGGACCAGGGTTAGACGTTCAAAACGACCAGAGTGGTATTTCACCAATGACTCCACCCGAACTAGCGTCCGAGCTTCCCAGTCTCCCACCTATCCTACACAAGACGCTCCAAACGCCAATGTCAAGCTGTAGTGAAGGTCCCGGGGTCTTTCCGTCCTGCTGCGCGTAACGAGCATCTTTACTCGTAGTGCAATTTCGCCGGGTCTGCGGTTGAGACAGCGGGGAAGTCGTTACGCCATTCGTGCAGGTCGGAACTTACCCGACAAGGAATTTCGCTACCTTAGGATGGTTATAGTTACCACCGCCGTTTACCGGCGCTTAAGTTCTCACCTTCGCCAGCTTGCGCTGACTAAGCGGTCCCCTTAACGTTCCGGCACCGGGCAGGCGTCAGTCCGTATACATCGTCTTACGACTTCGCACGGACCTGTGTTTTTAGTAAACAGTCGCTTCCCCCTGGCCACTGCGACCCCCACCAGCTCACAGAGCTAGTCCGATCACCAGCAGAGGTCCCCCTTCTCCCGAAGTTACGGGGGCAATTTGCCGAGTTCCTTAACCACAGTTCACCCGATCGCCTTAGTATTCTCTACCTGACCACCTGAGTCGGTTTAGGGTACGGGCCGCCACAACACTCACTAGAGGCTTTTCTCGGCAGCATAGGATCATCCACTTCACCACAATCGGCTCGGCATCACATCTCAGGATATACGCGAGGCGGATTTACCTACCTCACTCCCTACATGCTTACCCCAGGTCAACCATCGCCTGGGCTGGACTACCTTCCTGCGTCACCCCATCGCTTACCTACTACCCAATCAGGCCGAGCGTTCAGCCTCACACCAGTCCCGAAGGACCAGCGGACTTAAGGACTCTTAGTATCAAGGGGTTCGATATGGGCGCATTGAAGCGGGTACGGGAATATCAACCCGTTGTCCATCGACTACGCCTGTCGGCCTCGCCTTAGGTCCCGACTTACCCTGGGCGGATTAGCCTGCCCCAGGAACCCTTGGTCATCCGGCGCGAGGGTTTCTCACCCTCGATTCGCTACTCATGCCTGCATTCTCACTCGCACAGCCTCCACAACTAGATCACTCTGCTGCTTCACCGGCTGCACGACGCTCCCCTACCCACCAACAGCGCATAGCTGTCAGTGCCACGACTTCGGCGGTGTGCTTGAGCCCCGCTACATTGTCGGCGCAGAATCACTTGACCAGTGAGCTATTACGCACTCTTTCAAGGGTGGCTGCTTCTAAGCCAACCTCCTGGTTGTCTCTGCGACTCCACATCCTTTCCCACTTAGCACACGCTTAGGGGCCTTAGTCGGTGATCTGGGCTGTTTCCCTCTCGACTACGAACCTTATCGCCCGCAGTCTCACTGCCACGCTCTCACTTACCGGCATTCGGAGTTTGGCTGACGTCAGTAACCTTGTCGGGCCCATTAGCCATCCAGTGCTCTACCTCCGGCAAGAAACACGTGACGCTGCACCTAAATGCATTTCGGGGAGAACCAGCTATCACGGAGTTTGATTGGCCTTTCACCCCTACACACAGATCATCCCCCAGGTTTTCAACCCTGGTGGGTTCGGTCCTCCACCCAGTCTTACCTGAGCTTCAACCTGCCCATGCGTAGATCACTCCGCTTCGGGTCTACAGCATGCGACTCAAACGCCCTCTTCAGACTCGCTTTCGCTACGGCTCCCCCACACGGGTTAACCTCGCCACACACCATAACTCGCAGGCTCATTCTTCAAAAGGCACGCAGTCACATCACACACAAGGCGAACCTCATGTAAGCTCCTACGGCTTGTAGGCACACGGTTTCAGGTACTCTTTCACGACCCCTCACCGGGGCACTTTTCACCTTTCCCTCACGGTACTCGTGCACTATCGGTCACCAGGGAGTATTTAGGCTTACCAGGTGGTCCTGGCAGATTCACACAGGATTTCTCGGGCCCCGTGCTACTTGGGATCCCCTCAAGAAGCCTTCAAGATTTCGCCTACCCGGCTCTCACGGTCTACGGCAGCCCTTCCCAGAGCTTTCAACTACCTCGAAGGTTTATCACTTCTTGCAGACTCGGCAGAGACTGCCAGAGGGTCCCACGACCCCGGACGTGCAACGCCTGCCGGCTATCACACACGCCCGGTTTAGCCTCATCCGCTTTCGCTCACCACTACTCACGGAATCACTCTTGTTTTCTCTTCCTACGGGTACTGAGATGTTTCACTTCCCCGCGTTACCACCAACCGCCCTATACATTCAGGCGGAGGCAACACCACATGACTGGTGCTAGGTTTCCCCATTCGGACATCCCCGGATCAACGTCTGGTTGGCGACTCCCCGAGGCTTAACGCAGCCTCCCACGTCCTTCATCGGCTCCTGATGCCAAGGCATCCACCGTGTGCCCTAAAAAACTTGGCCACAAAGATGCTCGCGTCCACTATGCAAATCTCAAACAACAAACAGCAACCGGATCCCAACCCGCAATCGCGAGCTGTTCACCGGTCCTGTGTCCGAAGAAGCCGAGCGCAATGCCCGTTCCTTCAGGACCCAACAGTGTGTCCAGCCGGCACGCACCCCCACGATCCCCGTTCCCACTCCGCTGTCACCAGCGACGGTACTAACGGACGGACAATGCGTCCCTGCTGAGTAGCCAGTGCTCCACTAGTGAGCTGTCACCCCACCACACGTTCGGTGGCGATGGGTGAAGATGCTCCTTAGAAAGGAGGTGATCCAGCCGCACCTTCCGGTACGGCTACCTTGTTACGACTTCGTCCCAATCGCCAGCCCCACCTTCGACCGCTCCCCCCAGCAAGCTGGTTGGGCCACGGGCTTCGGGTGTTGCCGACTTTCGTGACGTGACGGGCGGTGTGTACAAGGCCCGGGAACGTATTCACCGCAGCGTTGCTGATCTGCGATTACTAGCGACTCCGACTTCATGGGGTCGAGTTGCAGACCCCAATCCGAACTGAGACCGGCTTTTAGGGATTCGCTCCACCTCGCGGTATCGCAACCCTCTGTACCGGCCATTGTAGCATGTTTGCAGCCCAAGACATAAGGGGCATGATGACTTGACGTCATCCCCACCTTCCTCCGAGTTGACCCCGGCAGTCCCCCATGAGTCCCCACCACCCCCGAAGAGGCGTGCTGGCAACATGGAGCAAGGGTTGCGCTCGTTGCGGGACTTAACCCAACATCTCACGACACGAGCTGACGACAGCCATGCACCACCTGTCACCCAGTCCGAAGAGGGCCCCATCTCTGGAGCTTTCCGGGTGATGTCAAACCTTGGTAAGGTTCTTCGCGTTGCGTCGAATTAAGCAACATGCTCCGCCGCTTGTGCGGGCCCCCGTCAATTCCTTTGAGTTTTAGCCTTGCGGCCGTACTCCCCAGGCGGGGCGCTTAATGCGTTAGCTCCGGCACGGAGATCGTGGAAGACCCCCACACCTAGCGCCCAACGTTTACAGCGTGGACTACCAGGGTATCTAATCCTGTTCGCTCCCCACGCTTTCGCTCCTCAGCGTCAGGTAAGGCCCAGCAAGCCGCCTTCGCCACCGGTGTTCCTCCTGATATCTGCGCATTTCACCGCTACACCAGGAATTCCACTTGCCCCTGCCTACCTCTAGCCGGCCCGTATCCACCGCAGACCCGCAGTTAAGCTGCGGGCTTTCACGGCAGACGCGACCAGCCACCTACGAGCTCTTTACGCCCAATAATTCCGGACAACGCTTGCGCCCTACGTATTACCGCGGCTGCTGGCACGTAGTTAGCCGGCGCTTCTTCTGCAGGTACACGTCAACTTCGTCCCTGCTGAAAGAGGTTTACAACCCGAAGGCCGTCATCCCCCACGCGGCGTCGCTGCGTCAGGCTTCCGCCCATTGCGCAATATTCCCCACTGCTGCCTCCCGTAGGAGTCTGGGCCGTGTCTCAGTCCCAGTGTGGCCGGTCGCCCTCTCAGGCCGGCTACCCGTCGTCGCCTTGGTAGGCCACTACCCCACCAACAAGCTGATAGGCCGCGAGCCCATCCCCAACCGAAAAGACTTTCCACCACCACCCGATGCCGGAGGCGGTCGTATCCGGTATTAGACCCAGTTTCCCGGGCTTATCCCAGAGTCAGGGGCAGGTTGCTCACGTGTTACTCACCCGTTCGCCGCTCGAGTACCCCGAAGGGCCTTTCCGCTCGACTTGCATGTGTTAAGCACGCCGCCAGCGTTCGTCCTGAGCCAGGATCAAACTCTCCAAACAATGATCATGTTCGGATGAATCATCCAAGCAATAACCGTCAAAAATGACGGGGTCATACATGTGTGATGCACATGCACTGGCTTTTAACACACTGTTGAGTTCTCAAGAAACGGACGCGT
>NZ_JBQQBQ010000150.1:0-5097 GCF_052245915.1 Nonomuraea sp. 10N515B | reverse complement strand
ACAAAGAGTGAAGCTACTTCAACTCACTGTGATCGAACTCGGGAAGGCGGAAATTCCCAGTTCCCAGGCCACAACAGCGGCAACCGGGGCGGTAGAGACGGCTTGGAACTCAGGGGTTATTTCTTACAGGACGAGCAGTCCCGAGAGTACGATCCCCGCGCCGATCCCGCCGAACCCCCAGCCGGCAAGGTGCGGGGCCGACCGGCGCAGCCCCGACAGCAGCGCCCCGACCGCATACACGAAGATGATCGCACTGGCGACCCCCGCGACGAAGCGCAGCCCCGACCAGACTGCGGCGTCCCGGGTCAGCGGCATCAGGGCAAGAGCCGCAGTCAGCACGATCATCGATACCCGCATCCTCGGGCGCGAGCGGACCAGCCGAGGCGCGACCATACCGGCCAGCGCACCGACGAGATAGCCGACGTAGTTCACTGTCGCCAGGTTCGCACCGCCGGAGGCCGAGAGACCGGCCTGGTCCTGCATCAGCGGCAGGATCGGGTGTAGACGAAGCGGCCGATGCCTGTGCTTGCGGCAAGCGCTGTAGCGCCCTGGACGGCTACCGCCCACGGTGCGGGCCCGGGGGATGGGCGCTCACCGGCCTGTTCGAGAGTGACAGGCCGTCCAAGGGCGAGAGTCACGGAAAGTCCTACCTTTCAAGAGGGTCTGGGCAGGTTGCGGCCGGGTCGGGTGGCAGTGTCCTCGAGGCCAGGTCCGCGGTGGCACCTGAGATCGCGGTGGCACCTGAAATTCGTTCACGGTGTGCTTGGGCTTGATGTTGTTTTTCTGCGGGCCGCCGGCTGGGTGGCCTCAGCGGCTCTGGGAGTACTCGACGCCTTCGACGATGAACACGCGGAGGTCCGCGCCGGCCTGGCGGTGCGGACTACCGCCAGGCTGTCGTGTCACGCCCGCGCGGTCCGGAATGTCGGGAAGCGATGGATCAGTACTCGGTCGAAAGCCGCGTCTTTCAGGGGCTCGATCGCCCGGTGTCCGGCGACCGGTGTCACTGGGCGGCCCACCTGATCGCCCCGGGTGACTCGGCCGGGGCGATCAGGCGCTCACGGAGAATGATCACGTTCGCGTTTTACGCGCTGGCCGTGGTGACCAGCTTGATGAGGGCGTCGGCCGCCGGGGCCGAGGAGGCCGGGTTCTGCCCGGTGATCAGCAGACCGTCCTGCACGACGTGGGGTTCCCAGTCGCCGGCCTTGGAGTAGAGGCCTCCCAGGTCTTTGAGCTCGTCCTCGACCAGGAAGGGGACGACCTTGGTGAGCTGGACCGCCTCCTCCTCGGAGTTGGCGAACCCGGTGACCTGCTTGCCCCGCACCAGCGGCGTGCCGTCTTCGTTGACCGTGTGGCGCAGGACGCCGGGCGCGTGGCACACCAGAGCGAGTGGCTTGCCCGAGCGCAACATCGTCTCGATCAGGCGCGCGGAGTCGGTGTCCTCGGCCAGATCCCAGAGCGGGCCGTGGCCGCCGGGGTAGAAGACCGTGTCGAAGTCGTCGGCCGAGACCGAGTCCAGGCGCACGGTGTCCGCCAGCGCCGCGGTGGCCTCCGGGTCGGCCTCGAAGCGCCGGGTCTGGTCGGTCTGGAAGCTGGGTTCGTTGCTTTTCGGGTCCAGCGGCGGCCGGCCGCCCTGGGGCGAGGCGAGCACGATCTGCCAGCCGGCCTCCTTGAAGCGGTAGTACGGCGCCGCCAGTTCCTCCAGCCAGAACCCGGTCTTACGGCCGGTGTCCCCCAGCTTGTCGTGCGAGGTGAGAACGATGAGAACCTTCATGACTTCCCTTTCGAGTAGTAGACCGGTCGTCTAGAGATTGGCAAAAGAGTGCCCCACGCCCCCGGCCGGGCGTGAAATTCGGGGCCCTACAGGTGCAGGAGCCGGCGGGTCGCCGCCATGGTGGTGTCCATTGGTGCGAGATTGCGGTGGATCTTGGCCATGACGCTCGCGCCGAGCCACATGTCGTACAGGACCTGGGCCAGGGCGCGGGGGTCCCCGTCGATCGAGAGCGAGCCGTCCTCAAGGCCAGCGGCGATCGTCCGCTCGATGCGGTCGACGACCGCGTCCGTGCCCTCTTTCAGAGCCAGTCGCATCGACTCCGACAGGTCGGCCACCTCGGCGCCGAGCTTCACGGCGAGGCACTTGCCCTGACACTCATCCACGCTCTGCGTCTGCCGCCATTGCTGCCAGTAGGCCATCAAACGCTCGGCGGCCGACCCGTCGGACCGCGCGAGGATGCGGTCCATGTCGGCGATGTAGTCCGCGAAATAGCTCTTCAGCATCGCCTCACCGAAGGCGTCCTTCGAGTCGAAGAAGTGATAGAAGGAGCCCTTCGGCACGCCGGCCTCCGCGAGCACCTCCTTGAGGCCGACCGCGGAGTAACCCTTGTGGGCCATGATCCGCTGGGCGGCGTCGAGGATGCTCCGACGGGTGTCTGTGCTGCGCGTGGTGACCGGCATGTCAATGACCATAGCAGCCGAGTAGACCGGTCGTCTAGCGACGCTGGCGGGAACCATCGCCATCCCCCCTATGGGGTGCCCGCCGAGGATTGGGTCGACGGCAACCTCCTCTCAGCTCACCGCCGACTGTTGAGCGCGGACATCAACTCTCGGTTGGAATCGCGCGCCGCCTGCAGTTCCTGGTCGCGCTCCTCCAGGCGAAGCCGGAGGTCGGCGTTCTGCTCCTCCAAGGCAACGACTCGTTGCTGCAACTCCTGGAAACCGTCGGGTCCGCCGATGCCGACCTCGCGCCAAACCTGTTCGCCGAGCGCTTGCGACAGGCGGTGCTCCAGATCTTGGACCTTGCGGGCCAGGCGGGCGCATTGCTCTCGGCTGTTGGCCAGATCGGCCTTCAGGGAGGCCCGGCTGACGGGGCCTCCTTGCGAGGTGTTGGAGGGCTCGGCCGCCAGCACGTGGATCTGGGCCAGCAGATCGCGGTGGCGATAGAGAAAGCTGCGGTCGACGTTCGCCCGACGGGCGATGGCGGAGACGCTGATCTCCTCGCCTCTGGCTGCGAAGGTGTTGATGGCCTTGACGACGCGTTGGCGACGGCGGGCCGAGTCGGCGCGACGGCCAGCAGCCAGCGCGGATGGCGATACTTCTTCGGCATTCATGTGGGACGCTCCGGACGAAGATCGACGAAGGGTTGGCGGACTCGGGGCATGCCGAGCATGACCTGGCGGGTCTTGCGGACAACAGCGATCGCTTGGTTGATCTGCTCTCGCTCGTCATCGGACAAGTCGTCGAGATCTTGCCTGACGCGGTGGATCAGACGCCGGACTCGCGTGATCTCTTCTTGAGAAGGCAGCGCCTCGGCCTTGGCCCAGTCGTCGGCTTTAGAGGTGGCCAAGATGCGCTCGCGGCTGCGCAGCAGGTCGGCGAGATACGCCTCGAGATCAGGCAGATAGGACACGTCGGTGCTGAAGTGGTCACAGCCCACGCAGCGAAACCGCAGTGGGCAACTGGTTCCAGCAGCCTGGACGTTGCTTGGCTCGGTGCATCGTCCATAGGCGACCGCCACTTCCCCAACGCCGTGGCGCAATCGCTCGGCGTCTTGGAAGGCCTTCGCCTGACGCCAAACGCGCTGCCCGTGCCGGTCGAACTGCATGGCGGTGACCTTCTCGACGGCCTGTCTGCGGCGCTCCTCGCCGACCCGGTAGTAAACCTGAGTGGTGCTCAGGGAGTCGTGGTCCATGAGCTTGCTGGCACGTCGATCGCGACTCCGGCGTCGGAATGTCGTTGCGCATAACTGTGCCGGTAGCAATAAGGCACGATCTTGGATTTGTCGAAGATGGTGCCGTCGGGCTGGATCAGTGGTGGCAGCGATCGGACCCAGTCGCGGTGACGTTCGCTGACGCTGCTCTCAGTGATCGCTTTGCGTCCCTCGGGGTTGGCCACCGGCGATGGGAGCAGTTTCAGCTCCGACAACGGTGTCTCGGGGAAGCGCGTCTGGACATGCTTCTTCTGCTCGATAATGATCTGCGCGGTGGCCTCGGCGATGGGCAGTTCTCGGCGAAGTCGCTGCGACTTGTCGTTGTCGTAGATCAGCACGGGCCTGCCCTCGCTGTCACGTTGGAGACAATCCCAGTCCAGGTCGCAGACCTCGTCGGGGCGGCGCCCTGTGTCGATCATCAGCTCGATGGCGATGCGGGTCTCGCGGACGCTGGATTCCTCGATGCGGGGTAGTGCCTCGCATAGCTGTCGTAGGAGCTCCGGCGGGATGTCTCGGCCCGGTTCGCCTCGCTCGGGCTCGGCTGGAATGTCGTGCGGAAAGATGGTGAAGTCCTCCGGTAGTCCGGCCATGGGCTCGCCGGGGCGTGTCAGCCCGAGGGCCCGTGTGCGCACCAGCATGCTTCTCACGGCCCGGCAGGTCTTTAGCCGCAGGTCTGAGCTGATCGCATCGGTCGACTCCAGAAAGGCGAGCCGGTTAAGGAAGCCCTCGATATCGCGGCGTCCGAGTGCGACGAGCACGATGCCTTGGTCCTTGCGGTGGGCGCGCAGACTCTCGGAGAGCTTGGCCATGGAGTTGATGTGGTGCTGGACGACATTGGTGACCGCGTTGCCGCGCCGGCGAGGCAGCTCCTCCAGGGCCCAGCGCATGACCGCTTCGCGCAACCAGGGCTGGCTGATCGCGGTGAAGTCGAGATTGCCGCGATGACCGAAGACACTCGCGTCCCAGACCAGCTTCTTCCGTTCAGTTTCCGGGCTCTTCCTGGCGAGCAGAACGAATCGGGTCATCGACTTCCAGGTCGCGGCGGCCGTGCGCCGCATGCTGGCGATATCCAGTTCCTCGATTGAGCTGACCTGTTGTTTCCGCAGGTGATCGCAGACTCGACGCAAGTCGGTGACGAGGGTCTTGGAGCCCTTGCGGCATCGCTGTTGGAGACCAAATAGCACCTGAGCAACTACGAGACGCGGAAGGCCGCGCAGGCTAATCTCGCCGCCTTCGGGAATCGCTGGCTCGATGCGGCGCCAGTACTCCTTGGACCGCCCCGGGGATCTTGGAGGCTACGATTCCTGCGAACTTGCGAATGACGTAGTAGATCCCTGCGCCTTATAGAAGGCGTCCTCGTACTCCCTCGGCGGAATATTACCACAGAATGAGTG
>NZ_JBQQBQ010000149.1:0-5363 GCF_052245915.1 Nonomuraea sp. 10N515B | reverse complement strand
TCACTCATTCTGTGGTAATATTCCGCCGAGGGAGTACGAGGACGCCTTCTATAAGGCGCAGGGATCTACTACGTCATTCGCAAGTTCGCAGGAATCGTAGCCTCCAAGATCCCCGGGGCGGTCCAGTGTGACCGTCGAGCCTGCGTAACCATTCGGAAGAATCAATCACCTTGGAGAACACCTATGAGTGAATTGCTGCTTGGCGATAAGAACGCTGTGATCTATGGAGGCGGGGGCGCTATCGGCGGCGCAATCGCACGGGTATTCGCCCGGGAAGGCGCGAGGGTCTTCATCGCCGGTAGGACGCAGGCGAAGCTCGACGCTGTGGCGCGTGATGTCGCCGCCACGGGCGGAACAGTCGAGACCGCGCAAGTGGACGTTCTCGATCAACAGGCGGTCGAAAAGCACGCCGATGCGATCGCCGCGACGGCCGGCAGCATCGACATCGCCATCAACGCCGTGAGTGTCATGCACGACCAGGGGACTTTGCTGGCGGACCTCTCGCTGGAGGAGTTCATGCGGCCGATCGATGGCTTCCTGCGGACGCTGTTCATCACAAGCAAGGCTGTGGCACGGCACATGGGTCGCGAGCGTCCTGGCGTCATCCTGACTTTGTCCGAGCCGGGTTCCAAACTGGCTGTAGGCGGCATCTTGGGGCACAGCGTCAGCGCTGCCGGCAAGGAGGCCTTCTCGCGGGTTCTGGCCGCGGAGCTCGCACCCAGCAACATCCGGGTCATCGGCATCCGTCCACACGCCGTCGTCGATGCGCCGGCAGCGGGTTCCTACACCAAGGACCTCTTCATGCAAACCGCGGCAGCGACCGGGCAGTCGGTCCAGGAATTCCTCGAAGAGGGGATGGCGCAGGGGACGCTTCTCAAGAGGCTGCCTACGCTCACTGAAATCGCCGAGACGGCTGCGTTCCTGGCTTCAGATCGAGCTGGAGCCATGACCGGGACAATCGCCAATCTGACCGCCGGCGCACTTGTCGACTGAGACCAGTATGTCCGATCAGGCTGCCCATCTGCGCGGCCACCTCACCCACCGTGAGCAGCAGCCGGCCGAGGGTGCCCGACAGGTCATGGTAGCCGTACGTCTTGAGCAGCGTGCGGTAGAGGAGCACGGCCGCCATCGCATGGTGGTACCGCTCGGGCCGGGTCCGTCAGGAGGTCGGCGCGCCCGGCCAGGATGGGCGCCCGCGTAAGTATCGAAGGATTCACCTTGCCCATCTTGACCGCTGGTCAAGGAGAGGTATGCGCCGTACTGGCGACGCGTGCAAGGGATCTTGGTCCCCGAAGTCAATGAGGCCGTACCCGATCTTCTCGGACACGGCCTGTGACCTGCGATTACGCAAGTCGGGACGACAGGATTTGAACCTGCGACCCCTTGACCCCCCAGGCACATCACGGAGGGGCGGGATCATGGATGATTCCCGCCCCGACCTGGGCTAACAGTCCGCTCGCGTCCACCGGCGTACGGCTCGATCCATCGTCGTTGTCACTCAGTTGGTCACTCAGCGGAAAGGACGATCTGGCTGCTCAGCCTGCCGTTTGGCGCGCGGCCGTGAGTGCCTCCGCCAGAGTCTCCGTGTGCGGCGAGCGGCGCTCCCGGAGGAGTACCTGAACGTTGACGAGTTCCTTGAGGGCATGGCGGTTCAGCTTGACCGCATCTCCCACGATCGGGAGCCCTACATCGAGGGATGCCCGCGCGTCCCCCGTCTCCGCGTGTGCCTTGGCCAGGCATGATCCATACCACGCGCGGTCGCGCTTGTAGGAGGCAGGTAGGCTCGCCAGCCCGGCCGTCAGCAAGTCGGCGGCCTTGGGCCAGTTCGAAAGATGCAGCTCCGTCATGCCGCGCTGGAGCCGGAACCACGTCTCGTCGTAGAAGTACATCCACGCCGGTTCGTCGTCGGCGTGCTCGGCGGCTCGACGGATGAGGGCTTCGGCCTCGTCCAGCAGCGTGCGAGCCGGACGGGCCTCCCCTGCCAAAGCGTGCCCTCGCGCGGCCATCTGGGTGGCCATACCGCGCACCCCGGGAGTCACCCGTCCGTCGTGCCAGCGCGCGGCTTCAGCCAGTCGGACAGTCCTGCGGGCGTTGCCGGCGCTCCACGCCTGGTGGGCCTTCATGCTGAGCGTGGTGGTGGCCATGTTGACGTCACCGATCTCCAGCGCCCAGTCGTGGGCGCGGTCGTACCAGGCGAGTGCGGCGGCCTGGTCGTCGGTGTCGAGTGACATCCAAGCGACGAACTGGGCGTACTGCGCGGCCAGGTCCACCACGGTGTCGGCGATGCCGCCTCGCGCGTTCTGCGCCAGCTCGACCACGATGCCGAGTTGTTGCCGAACGACGCCCAGGAGGGGACGCGAGCCGATGGTGTCCTCGACCTTGCGATGTTCGGCCAGGCAGGTGGCAAGCCAGTCCACGGTGCCCTGGTCAACACGGCGAGGATCTTGGAGCGTACGGGTAATGCGCTCATAGAGATCCAGGTCAGGGGCGACGCTCTCCAGAGGCAACGCGGGAACAGGAACACTGGGCCGCTCATCCAGGTCGAACAGGTCGGCCTCTGTCGCGTTCAGCGCGCGAGCGTACAAGAGACGGTAGCGCTCGCTGGGGTAGTGATCGCCTCGCTCCCACCCTCGGATCATCCGTGTCAGATCCCCCACGGTGGGCAGCGGGCCGTCCGCCACCGCCTTGAGCCGTCTGGCCATGTCCGCGACGGTGCCGACCTCGGCCTTGCGCTCAGCCCGGAGCCGTACGGCCCACGGGGGCGGTGTTCCTGGGGTGCCCATCGTTCACCTCCGGATATTCGCGGATACGGAGTGTCCTCGGCTGTCTCCTATTGTCATCGTGCCCGCTCAAGCGGGTGTCGCTTTGCTTGACGTGATGAATCCTTCACAAGTTTCGACGCGCACCGATCCAGCGGAGGAAACCACGCAACGTCTCCATGCCGAGTTGCTGCGACAGGCTCTCGCACAGCAGGGCATCGCCGCAGACGTACACGACGGCTACGGGCTCGCGTTGGTGTCGGTCTGGGTGGGGCTGGTGGTGTGGTGCGACGGCTACCGCTTCTGGTGGCGTACCGGCTGGGACCCCGAGCGCAAACGCGCTGTCTACGCCTGGCATCCGGCCATCGAACCTGGACGAGCCGCCCGTCGCGTCGTCTTCCGATACGCCGATCTCCGCGCCAACCACCCGCTCTCCCCGACGATCAGCGACATGGCATTCGCCGCCAGCGCTTCACCAGCAGGAAACCTCCCATGACAACGGCTGGCAGCACCACCGGCAGTCGCGTCAAGATCGTGGACATGCTCCATAGCCCGGCCAGGACACGGGCTTTCGCCTCTTGGCTCATTGGACAACGCGGCAAGGTGGTGAGCATCCTACGTAATGGCACGCTGGCACTCGTGGAACTCGACGGCGAGCCAAGCGAACTGCTCGGCGGATCACGACGCTGGCCCATCCACTGGGATGATCTGCTGGTGTACACAGTGGACGCCGGGCCAGTGAACCTCGAAGACGGCTACCGACTGGGACTATCCAGCCTCAAACGGAACGCCGTGCAGCATGCCGTACAAGCTGGCAGCAGGACGAGCCTCTGCGGGAAACCAGTCCATCCACTGCCGATCTGCGACTGGTCGATGCCGTTCTCGCCCAGGGCGACTCGGGCATGCCCGGCCTGTGTCCGCTTGGCAGCGCAGCCTTCATAGGCAAGCCGACGAGCGCGCGCTTGTTCTCCCCGTGGTCTCGGATGTGCGGAGAGGAAGCCATCAAATCCGCTCGCCGTCGACTCCCGCCAGCGGACTGGTGCGTCCCATGGCCGCCCCTCCCCGAGCCCGATAACTGCCTGATCCACCTCGAATGCGCATAGACCAGAACGGAGTAACCAGCGCTCACGTCGAGAATGACTGGCCGCTTTTCAGGCGTGGCGACCACTGTGCCCTAAAAGCTGTGCAAGAAGCATCTCGGCGTCCGGCGACCTCCCTGAATCAGCTCTTGCACGATCACCCCAGCGCGAAGAGCCCAGCAGGCCGACACCGCAAAGCTAAGTAGCCTGTGGACGTGAATCTTGTGCAGCGTGCCGTTGGCGCGGTCGTCGGCTCGGCCGTGGGCGATGCGCTGGGCGCTCCTTTCGAGTTCGGCCCGGCAGGCGCGCTCTCCTCCCGCTTTCCCGCACCAGGCGCCGGCGGCGAGATGAGCGGAGGCGGCGGCTGGGACGCCGGCGAGGCCACCGACGATACGCAGATGGCCGTTCATGTAGCCGAGTCGCTGCTGGAGCGCGGCGGTCTGGACCTCCGGACATCTTCGCCCGCTTCCAGCGATGGGCGGCCGACGAGCCCAAAGACATCGGACTGCAGACCGAGGACGTACTGACCCGCGGCCTGCCCTGGGATCAGGCCGCCGCCGCCTACTACCGGAGCAGCCACCGCGCCGCAGGCAACGGCGCGCTCATGCGGGCCACCCCGTCAGCGGTGTACTTCGCCCGCGACGGGCGGCAGGCGACCATGGACGCCGCTCGGACCATCGCCGCCCTCACCCACGGCGACCCGGCGGCGTGGGAAGGCACCGCGATCTTTCACGACCTGATACGCGTCGCCCTGGACGGCGCGGACCCCTTAGACCACCTCTCCCAGACCCTCGCCGCTGTCCATCCCCACCATCGTGAGCGCTACGCCGCCGTCCTCGCCCCCGGCTGGCATCCCGACCAGGCCACCGAGTTCAACGGCGCCGTCTGGCCCTGCCTCGGCTCAGCCGTCTGGGCCCTGCGCACCACCCGCAGCTATGAGGAGGCAATCCGCGCCGCGATCGACCTGGGCGGCGACACCGACACCGTCGCCGCGGTCACCGGCGGCCTGGCCGGAGCCGTGTACGGACCGACAGCAATTCCAACCGACTGGACCGAGCCGTTACACATTCCGCTCCCCGGAAGCGGCGGCCGAACCCTGCATCTACCCCACCAGCTCGACCTTGCTGGTGACCTCGTGAAGCGTCCAAATTCAGGCTGACGACGAAGCCTGCCCTGCCAGAATGCTATGACCTCCTGCTTTCCAGGCGGACCGATCGCCCTGTTCGGCTGATCGAGACCGTGGTGAGGAACGTGTGGCCGGTGGCCGCGGTGAGCCCGCGTGCGGGGACGTTGCTGTCAGCACTGCTGTCACCCACCAATAGCGAATTTCAAGATCGTTCAGGTGTGCGGCACCATGTCTTCATGTCTGTGACTCAGTTCGCTCAAGTGGTGATCAAGGAGTGGACCGCCCCGGGGATCTTGGAGGCTACGATTCCTGCGAACTTGCGAATGACGTAGTAGATCCCTGCGCCTTATAGAAGGCGTCCTCGTACTCCCTCGGCGGAATATTACCACAGAATGAGTG
>NZ_JBQQBQ010000148.1:0-5469 GCF_052245915.1 Nonomuraea sp. 10N515B | reverse complement strand
GAAGGACGCGCACGAGGCCCGGGTTGCAGCCCGGCGAGAACTACGCCAGGATCCCCTATAACCCCTCCCGCGACTGATGGGTATTTAAGACCCGATCTGGTGCATTTTCTCTGACACACCTCGGGCGGATGTGACCGGTCGTTTCCTGATCGTCGAGAGTCACGTTCTGCGGGTGCACGCGGCTTGCGGGATCGTGGTGCCCGGCACCGATCACATCGATCCGTCCGCATTGAGCCCGTTGATATGTAACTTTCGTCATTACCACGGTCTCAGGCCGAGCTGGGGCACAGCTTCCGCTCCCAGACGGTGCGGCGGTAGTCGTCATCGTGGATCTGCCGGCGTGCCGAGCGGATCAAACGGACCGGCAGGCATCAGCGCCCGGCGGCACCGCTGAACCCAGGCGCCGACCGTCTGGGCACGGTGCACTTCGACCGGTGATGGTTTCGGAGAGCTCCGCACGCCAGAAAGGTAAACGTCAAGCTAGGCGGGGGAGGGCCCCGCCAGCCCCTCGCGGAAGGCGATGGCTGTCGCCTCGGTGCGGGTCGCCGCGCCCAGTTTCGTCAGGATATGAGAGACGTGCACGCCCGCCGTACTCGGCGAGATGTGTAGCCGGGCGGCGATCTGCCGGTTGCTCAGGCCCTTCGCGATCAACCTGAGCACGTCATGCTCACGCTCCGTGAGCCCGTCCTTGGCTGACCGGGGCCGCCCCAGCAGGGCCGGATCTGCCAGCGCCCGGTCCAGGAGCAGGTCGGCTCGCTCCGGGTCGCCCTGGGCGACGGCGAGCAGGCAGAGCAACTGATAGCGGGGGAACAGGCTTCCGCTGTCGGCGTGCTCCACGGCCGCCGCGGCGTCGGCCGCCGCGGCCACGTCCCCGCGCAGCAGCGACAGGTTGCCGGCGAGTACGAGCAGGGCCTGCCGCGACAGCGGTGGCGGGTCCTCCTGGAGGCTCTCTCGCAGAACGGCGGCCGCCTCGTCCCATTCCCCGGCCAGGATCAGGCTGCGGAGGCGTAGCGCGCGAGTTCGGCGCCGCGGCTGCGGCCCAGCCCGTACCGGCGGGCATGGCGGATGCCGTCGCGGGCCGCTTCGATGGCGCGGTGCTGGTCGCCGGCCTTGGTGTGCAGCGTGGCCTCGTACATGGGGACGGTCATGAGCAGGTCAGGGGTGTCGAGACGCTCGGCGAGCGCGCGGGCCTGCGCCAGCATCCCGAGGTCGCGCGTCATGGACCCGACGCCCAGCAGCCCGCGGACCGTGACCGTGGCATCGCTGATGCGCCGGCCGACGGCGAGCGCCTCCTCGAACAGCTCGCGAGCCCTGTCCACCTCCGGCAGCAGGCCCATGGCCAGCACCCCGAGCAACCGTCCCCGCTGAACGCTGTCGGGGGCGGCGGGCAAGAGTTCCAGGGCTCGTTCCCAGTCGGAGACGCCGGTCGCGTTCAGCCGGTGCAGCAGCCTGCCTCGGTGCTCCAGAAGCTGGGCGGCCCGCTCGGGCTCGCGCCGCTCGTCCACGGCGGCCAGCCCGGCGGTGGCGTAGTCGACGCCGCGAGCGTAGTCGCCGCTGAGCATGCAGGCCTCCGCCGCGTCGGTCAGGATGTCGATCCTGTCGCCGCCCAGCCATACGTCTGGGTCCCAGAGTTCGAGGACTTGGTCCAGCATGCGGACCTGCTCCTCGTAGGCGTACGAGCTGCGCGCCTGGCCTGCGGCCAAGTATGCGGCGGACAGGGCCAGCCCGCAATCTCCGGCGGCGTAGGCGTGCGCGGCCAGCTCCGCGTGTGCGCCGGAATCGCGCAGGGCCCCGGCATAGCGCGCGTGCAAGCGCGCCCGCGCGCCTGGCAGCAGGTCCTCGTACACCACGTGCCGGATCAGGGCGTGGCGAAAGTCGTAGCCGTCCCCTGCCGTGACGAGCAGGCTGCGATCGACGAGCTCGCGCAGCAGGGCGTCCAACCCGGCCCCGTCCTGCCCGGCCACCTCCGCCAGCAGCCGGTGGCCGACCCGGCCGCCCGCCACCGAAGCGATGCGCAGCAGCTCCCGCGCCGAGTCCGGCAGCGACCGCGGGCCGTACAGCAGCAGGGCGCGCAGGCTGTCCGGAGTCCGCTCGCCGGCACGGGCGAGTGCCTCGACGAACAGCGGGTTGCCGTCGCTGCGTTCGTGGACACGGCGTACGGTGGCCGCGTCAGGCTCGGTGCCGAGGATCGCGGCCAGCTGGCGGCCCACGCCCTGCCGATCCAGGCGCTCCAGCCGCAGCGTGGTGGTGCGCGGGCGGCGGGACAGCTCGGAAAGCAGCGGCCCGGGCAGCCCGTCGCCGGTTTCCGGCGGCCGGTAGGTGATCGTCAGGAGCACGCCCGCCTGGGTCAGGTTCCTGGCCAGGAAGCTGAGCAGCTCGCGGGTGGCGGCGTCGGCCCAGTGCAGATCCTCGATCGAGACGACCGGCCGGTCCGTGGCCACCCGCTCGACCAGCGTCAGGACTTCCTCATACAGCTGGTGCTTGCCGCCTTCCGCGTCGCCTGCCTCTCCGAGCTCAGGGAACCAGCGGGCCAGCTGGCGGTAGGGCCCGGGCAGCACCCCTTCGACCCGGATCAGCCTGCGCAGCACCGTCACGAACGGTGCGTACGGCAGGCCGTCACTGCCCAGCTCCGTGCAGGCGCCCTCGACCACCCGGACCCCCGAACCCAGCGACCGGGTGAACTCCGCGAGCAGCCGCGACTTGCCGATCCCGGCCTGCCCGGCCACCAGCGCCACTACCGGCCCCTGCTCGACAGCCGTGTCCAGAGCCGCCGCCAGCGCCGACAACTCCTCGCCCCGGCCGATGAACACCGGACTGACCACGCGCTCCGCCGTCACGGCGCCAGCATATAAATACATAAATCACCTGATGTGCGGTGCCTGTTTACCCGGCCACGCTCGAAGCATGACAGCCACCTACCCGCTGCGGACCATCGGCGCCCACGAGCTCGACGCATGGGCTCGCATGATCACCACGACGTACGGCCAGGACTGGTCCGAGGGCGGCCTCAGGAACGCCGCCTCCTCCATCGAGCCCGAACGCACGATCGCCGCCTACGACGGCGAGGAGATCGTCGGCGGCGCATCGATCTACGGCCGCGTCATGACGGTCCCCGGCTCGGCGGCGCCCGTGGCCGTACCCGTCGCCGGGATCACGCTCGTCGCGGTCCTGCCCACGCACCGGCGCCGCGGCATCCTCACCGCGATGATGCGCAAACAGCTCACCGACCTGTACGAATCGGGCGGCGAACCGATCGCCGCGCTCAATGCCGCCGAGGCCACGATCTACGGCCGCTTCGGGTACGGCATCGCCAGCCAGGTCGCCGAAATCCAGGGAGACAAGCGGTTCATGGCCCTGAGGCCCGGCACAGACCTGGGCGACGGGACGATCCGCCTGCTCGGCCGCCAGGAGGCCCGGCCGCTGCTGGAGAAGGTCTACGACACCGCCCGCCGAAGTGGGGTCGGGTGGGTCGACCGTACGGAGAAGTTCTGGGAGGCCCGGCTGGCTGACGGCGAGCGCGTGCGTGAGGGCGGGACGGCACTGCGCTTCGGCTTCCACACCGAGCCCGGCGGCGAGGTCACCGGCTACGCCCTCTACCGCTCCAAGTCGCGGTTGGTGCAGATTATCGAGGTCGCGGCCACCACCAGGCAGTCGTACGCCGCGCTGTGGCGCTACCTCATCGATCTCGACGCTCACGCCGAACTCACCTACGACGGCGCCGTCGACGAACCACTGAAGCACCTGCTAGCCGACCCGCGCGCGGCTCGCACCACCGTGATCGACAACCTCTGGGTCCGCCTGGTGGACGTAGAGCGGGCGCTGGAGGCACGCCGTTACTCGGCCTCGCTGGACCTGGTCCTGGAGGTTCAGGACACGTTCTGCCCGTGGAACGCGGGACGCTACCACCTGCGTGCCAACGGGGAGTCCGTCACCTGCGAACGCACACAGGCCCCGCCGGACCTGCGGCTGACCTCCGCCGAGCTGGGTGCGGCCTATCTGGGTGGCACCACCCTGTCGTCCCTGGCAGCCGGGGGCCGGGTCGAGGAACTGCGCCTCGGCGCGGTCACTGCCGCCTCGCTCGCCTTTCGTGGCGAGCGCGAGCCCTTCCACCCCTCGGGCTGGGCCTTCCCTGCCTTCTGACGGGCGCGTTTCGAGACCGAGGACGTCGCCTTGCATACGGACGGCCGTCTCACCGGAGTCCTCGACGGCGGCTTCGGCGCGGCCGATCCAGCGCTGGACCTGGTCAGCGCCGGACGCTCGGCCGCAGCGTGGCATCTGATCGGGGCTCCGCCCGCCCGCATCACACCGGGCGCCGAAGCGGATCAGATCGGATCCAGGTTCGGAACCCCTGCGCGGACGCCGTCATCCGCCCTCCGTCAGCGGTAGCCGCCTCGACCTCCAGCCATCGGCCCGGCAGCGAGCGGCACCCGGACTCGTTCCTCCGAACTTCTCACACAGAAACGGGATTCCTCATGCAGCAAGCGAACGCACCTGTCATCTCCGCTCCTCCCGACGGGCGCGCGGGTATCACCGCGGACCTGGTACGCCAGTTGATCGCGGCCCAGTTCCCCCAGTGGGAGGACCTTCCGATCGCCCCGGTACCCGTGGACGGCCACGACAACCGGACCTATCGGCTGGGCGAGAGCATGACGGTCCGTCTGCCGACGGCCGAGGGCTACGTGCCGGCGGTGGAGAAGGAGAGCGTCTGGCTACCGCGGCTGGCGCCGCACTTGCCCGTCGCCATCCCGCCGATCCTGGCCACCGGCGAGCCCGGCGAGGGCTATCCCTACCCCTGGTCGGTGCGCGGCTGGCTGGAGGGCGAGACCGCTCATCCGGCGCGAATCGACGATATGCCGTCATTCGCCGTGCAGGTGGCCGAGTTCATCCTGGCGTTGCAGCGATGCGACGCCACAGGCGGACCGCCGGCGGGCGCGCACAGCTTCTACCGGGGTGCCTCGCTGACCCATTACGACGAGGAGACCCGCCGGTGCCTGGCCGCACTGGAGGATCACCTCGACGTCGGGCCGGCCGCCGAGGTGTGGCAGGCGGCCCTCGACTCGAGCTGGGCGGGGTACCCGGTGTGGTTCCACGGCGACATCGCCGAAGGGCCGCTACTTCGACACCTCGCCGCACTACGGCATCGGGCACTCTGAGCGCCGCATCGGTGAGCTGCTGCGCAGCAACCAACGTCCTCAGCATGGCGAACTTCGGGATCGTCACATGGATGTGGCCATACCTACGATCCATGCGGACGGAGATCGAATCCAGGCCCGGCGCGGTCCTCAGTGGTGCACGCGGTCACCCTTGCTTTGAACCGTTGTTGGCTGCAGATGGGCGCCGGTGAGCAATGCTTGAGACCTGTGGATCAGCCGGGAAGGGGTGTACCTTCCCGGTGATCGTTTGAGGTCTCTCACGCATGGCCGACGCGCCAACGTCGGTCGGGAAGGCACACCCGATGCTCACCGTAGT
>NZ_JBQQBQ010000147.1:0-5492 GCF_052245915.1 Nonomuraea sp. 10N515B | reverse complement strand
CGGAAGCTCCTGGTTGCGACGGTGTGGGTTGTGGTGATCAACCCGTCTACCAGGAGCTTCTTCATGTCACCGGCTGAACACCGGCATCGCGATCATGCTGTGACCAGGGCACCCGTCGGGGAGGTTGGAAAAGGTTCATTGCACGCGGCTTCTGGTCGATCATCCGTGCCTCAAACCCTGCAGTCAGCTAACGCTAATCGGAGGGTGATCCGGTAGCCCGTCGCCGTGCTCGCATGATCCCCGCGCCTCGGCGTATGCCACAAAACCAAAGACGGCGAGTGCCAGTACGCGCTGAACCCCCCAAGATATGTCGAATGCCCAATGAAGCCCCATTGGGCCAAGCATCACCGACCAGACCTGTCCGGCGAACAGTGAGAGGCCGACGATAAACAAGACGTAGTTCAGCCAGGCAGGGCTGGAAAGCATGAGTTGGTCGTCACCCCACCTGCGTGGAATCGACCGAATGAATCCGATCTTCGATCGCTGAGACTCCGGTGTCTTTTCACGCACATAGGAAGTGTGACATCTCCGCCGAGAGTGAGGTAGAGCCGGTTTTGTCGGCAGCGCAGTCCGAAGCGGCGGAGCCTACCGGCCCAGGCATCCGCACCCGGCGGTGCGCTACGCGCGGCATCGTAACGATCGATCGGCTAGCCTCGCAGACAGGCCCGTGGTGCCAGTCTCCGTACTGCGCCTCGATCGCGAAGCCGGCCTCACACAGGAACGCGACCATCGTCGGCGCATCGAGACATCGCAGACTCATACGATCGACGCGCAGGACGGTGCCGTCCTGATCGTTTCTGTGAACGGCTCCCGTCTACGCCGCCACACTAGGCGCCCCGCTCCCCATGCCCTCCAGACGCGCCGCCGCCGCAGGACGTCCCGTCTCCCGCGCCAAGGCGCTCCACTACGGCCTCCGTCTGAACAACCCAGCTGGCGCACAGGCCTGGCCATGGACGACCAGCCTCCGGAACAATCACCGATCGGTCTTGGTGACAAAAGGGCTTTGGGTGCCGAAATCGGGCGGACAGACTCCGGAAAGCTCCCGGAAAGATCTCTTCCTGCGGGCGACCATCCCGCTGTGTACCCTTTGCGGCGTTCACATCCGGTCGTTCAGACCCGCAAGAATTGAGGCCCCCCATGAAGAAGTCCCTCAAATTCGCCGGCACGCTCGGCGCAGCCCTCGCGCTGACGGGCGCCCTGCAGTCCCCGGCCGCCGCCGCCTCGTGGACCTCGACCCAGCCGACCTGGGGCACCGCCAAGTGTTCGAGCGGGGCCAACCTGACCGACTCCAACCACAGGATCTTCACCTGCATCATGTACGGCGGCGGCAAGGTGCAGGCCTACGCCATGGTCATGAACAGCAGCAGCGGTGACCGCTACCTTCCGAAAACCGAAACGGTGCTAAATTTTGGGGGAGTTGGGATCAACCCCAGCACATGCGCGGCCTCCGGAATGCCCAAGCAGAGCACGCGGTGGTGCCTCGCCGTAAAGATGGACGGCCCTTCCGGCGGCTGCTCCAACCTTAATGCCCATTCGCGCTACTACTGGTACGCCGACAAGACCCAGAACTCGCCGGTCTGCGGCTGACGTTCAGGAACGCTCGAGGCCACGGCACTCCTGGACAGAGGGGCGCCACGGCGCTTGGTGAAGGCCCGCACGAGGGCGACATGTCGATCAATGCTGGTCGGGGTCACCCCTGGCCTCGTCAATTGCCGTCCGGCTGGGCGAGCAGCCCTTACGGCCGGCGTGAGCCCATCACCTCCATCCCCGTTGAACCCGAGGTGGTGGTGGAGGTGCGGCCGACGTCTCGATGGAGCACTCTCGGTCGGCCCCGGGCTCAGCCCGTTGACCCGGATGCCCCGGTCCTTCAGCTCATAGGTCAGCCCGCGGGAAAAGGACAGCAGGCCTGCCTTGGCGGCACCGTAGACCGCCGAGACATAAAATGACAAATCGATATGGGTCGCGCCAGAATGCGGAGCCGTCCAGCGTCTACCGCAACTGGAGGACTTTCCTATGCGCCGACCCCTTGGGTTACTCGCCGCAGCCGCTGCCCTGGCCACGATCGCCGCGCCCGTGAGCACGGCGCAGGCTGTCACAGCGTCCCCGGCGTCCCCGGCTTCCGGTGTCGGCCGGTCCGGCTCGCTCAGCCTGTTCGGGTCGGCCACCACGGGGTCCGTATCCGGCGCCGCCAGAGTGGGAACGGCGCGGGAGAACATGGTCGTGCGGCTGGTCAATGCCCGGCGGGCGAAGAAGGGATGCCGGGCGCTCAAGCACCATCCGCAACTCCACCGGGCCGCCCGCGGGCACTCGGCCGACATGGCGGAGTACACCTACTTCTCGCACACCTCCCGCGACGGCCGATCCTTCACGGACCGCATCAAGGAGGCCGGCTTTACCGGCGGCACCAGCCTGGCGGAGAACATCGCCAAGGGCCAGCGCACCCCGGCCGCGGTCGTGCAGTCCCGGATGGGCTACTCCGGAACCAAGGCCACCATCATGAACTGCAAGTTCACCTTCATCGGGGTCGGCGCGGTCGAGGACTCCGATGACGCGATCTACTGGACCCAGGTCTTCGCCGCCAAGTGACCCGCTTCGTGGTGAGCCGCTACGAAGACCTTGGCGACGAGGTCGTCATGGGCGGCGCCCACCCCGGCTACTGGCGTGATGCGATCGACCCGCCCGCACCCCCAGTGGCCGGCCCATCCGCATCGGCCGAGCGTGTCGACCGGCGAAGAAATGCTTGTCCCGGTATGACATTGGGCTCGTGAGACAGCGTGCGCAGTGGGGCGCCGGGCCGCGCAAGAAAGACCCGCTCCTGGAAGTGCGCAGAGTGTTCGTGCATTCCTCGGCCCGCGCCTAGGGCCGCCGTCATTTCCCGGCCAAGAAGTCCGCGCCGTCATCACCTGGTGCGCAGGACCGGCGGGATCTAGCGCCCGTATACCGGCCGTATTCCGTGAATATACCGAGGTCCTATACAGTTCGGTCGGCGCAAAACTCGAAAAACGCCTGGAAGGAAGGGAATTGCAATGACCAGTAAGCGGAAGAGGATCGCACGCGTCGTGTCCGTTCTCGGCGTTTCGGCGGGCATCGTTGTCGGTGGCTCCGGACCCGCGTTGGCCATACCCTCCGACGTCGCGGTGGTCCGGATTCTGAGCCAAACTGAAGTCGGTGCTAGTACCGGATTCTATGAAAGCTTCAACACATTTGCGTACCGACACCCGGCAGTCGTGCGGGTGGTGGGCTACTTCAGAAGCCACACTTCGACGAGGGTAACGCTTACCAAGATCAAAGTGTGCTACACGAATGCCGCCGACAGGAGTGTGCTGATCGCCCCGGCCATCACGAACAGCAGCGGCACTTTCCACAAGGATTGGATAACCAACAGTTACGCGCCTCGACAGTGTCGTGAATACCCCTACACTCGGACCCTGTCTAGGCAGTCCGATGGGAACATGATGCAGGTACTTTTGCGGATCGTATGCAGGGACCAGTCGAGGGCGTCAACGTGGACCGGATTCAACCGCTAAGCGGCATTCCAGAAATTCCGCTTGTAACCAGCAGGCAGCCAGGCGCGACCCAGATGCGCTCCACCGAGTGGTCGTGCGGGCTGTAGCGCGCTCCAAACAGCACCCCATGGTGGGTGCTCGGCCAGGTAGGCGGTGACGGTTTTGGCGTGATGGATATTGTCGTTGTCACAGATCACCACGATCGCCGGAGCGTCCGGGACGGCCAGGCGGATCTGCTCCAGCAGCGCGATGAAGTCGGCGGCGCAGCGGCGGCCCAGCCGATACGTCCACCGGCCGACTGGCGGACGGTCCGAACGTGCGCATACCCCCACCGGCGCAGGGGCGCCGACCGGCAGGAGGGGCAGTCCAGCCGACCGGCGGCCAGCGCGGCACGCGCGGCCTCGGCGTCCAGAACCACGATCACAGCGGCGGGTCGTCCTCATCCGATCAGACTCGGCCGGGCGACAGGCGGAAGCGGTGTTGCGGTCGGCCCGACCCTGCCCACCGCTCATGATTGCCTGGCCGGAACGAGCAAGACCGACAGCATGTCCATGACTTCGAGCACTCACAGGGCCCCCTACCAGGTCGTACGCCCCTCATACTCACCACTCTGTCGCGACACCATGTCCACGAACTCTTCAGACATCCGACGGGCGATGCTCACGCCCGAACGACGAGAGAGGGCTCTCACGGGCTCAGGAGCAGTGACGTCTAACAGCGCCGGGAGGCGGATACCGCTCCATCGGGGATGTCGTGACGGCGCAACACGCTTCGCAGATCGGCCACATTGGCTTGGCCAGCCTCGAAAACTTCCTTTGGAGAAGGCTTGATCCGTTCCACAGCCAGTCGAACACGCACCAGGTCAGGCGCCGCCTTGACACTGGCGGCTCCGTAGGCGCTCACGCCCCACGGGGCTTGGATTTGTGTGTCTCGCAGCATAGAAATCTCCAAGGGTAAGCGGCATCGAGCTCATCATGCCGCAGGACGCGCACCAGGATGATCAATGCTGGCAATCTCAGCATCTCCGCGGCTCCGAGATATTGAACCCGGGCTGTCAGCTTGGGAACTCTTTCAAGGCCATGGCCTCTGAGCAGGGAAAACGTTGATCTGGGCATCTGCGGGTGGAGTGACCATGAGTTCCCGTGACTCCCCCTGATCGCTCCGCGAACGGGCACGCGACGGGCGCGAACCTATGGCCATTCGATGCGAACAAGATAGACCTCGCGCTGCCGGTCCAGGACCACATAGGTGGCGAGACCACGTTCTCCGAACGGATGCGTAAGCATGTTCGCCCTGGGGTTCTTGGAGTTGTACGGAGCTCCACTCCAAGGAGCGGTCTCTAGCAGCGCGAACAGATCCGCGAGCGGATGCAGTGCGTGATCGGGTAGCGCGGCGATCTGTTCCTCGGCTACGGGATCGATGATGAGCTTGAACACCTAGACATCGATCCCACGAGCAGCAAGGATCTCCCGCCATGGCCTCCCCTGAGGAACGGGTTCGCCGGCAAGAGCCTGCTGGGCGCGGACGTGCATCTGACGGCGCCCCTCGGGATCCTTTGCGGTGTCACACGCGGAGATCCACCAGCGGTGCACGAAAGCGTTCAGCGCTCCAAGATCCAGGCTCACCCTGACCTCGTCGAGCACGGCCTTTAGCCCGGCATCGAAAGCTTCGCGATCTTCCGGGACGACCAGCGCGGCACGAATGGCCCGCAGGTTCTTCTCAGGCAGAGGCGCACCGACGGAGATGAAGTCCTGCGGTTGTGCGGTCATGCCCGCTCCCTTCCTTATCCTCTAGAGACTACAGAGGAGGGGTGACATCCTTCACGCACACACGAGAGTTGGGCCTGCCACAGTATGAGAGGAGCAATGATCGAAACCTGTGGATCTGACGGGAAGGGTGTACCTTCCCGAATCATCTGATCATGGTTTCGAGATAGGCCGACGCGCCAACGTCGGTCGGGAAGGCACACCCGTGCCGCTTACCGTA
>NZ_JBQQBQ010000146.1:0-5391 GCF_052245915.1 Nonomuraea sp. 10N515B | reverse complement strand
TACGGTAAGCGGCACGGGTGTGCCTTCCCGACCGACGTTGGCGCGTCGGCCTTATCTCGAAACCACATCGGATGATCCGGGAAGGTACACCCCTTCCCGGCAGATCCACAGGTTTCGATCATTCCTCCGAAAACGTCCAGAGAGTCGGACTATAGGTTGCGGGGATTGATCCTAAGCCCGAACCTGCTGGTTTGTTTACCTCAATCTTGCTCGTTTGCCACTCCGACCACGGGCCAGCCACCGACGACGTAGCCGATCCAGCCAGACCCCGCACCCGCCAACGGATCAACCAACCGTCCTGCAACCTCCCAGCCACCACAGCCGGGCTCTCCCTCGGAGCCTCGCAATACCCCGTCTGAAACCCGCTCTGGCCCGACCAGATCAACCCACTACCCTGACCCGCCGCCGACGGATCATGCTCCACCTCAACAACCACCGCCATCCCGCGGCACTCCGGATCCGTCACCGTCGCGGTAAACGACGGCGTCACCGTCGGCGTCGTCCACAACCCCGACACCAACTGCCCATTCGTCCTCAACGCCGACACCGTCGGCTCCGCTAAGGTAGCCGCCACTAGTCCATCTCGGGCTCCTGCTTTGACAGCGGACCGGGCCACGGCCGGGCGTGGCAGCGGAGCGGCGGCCGATGCGTTCGGGGCGGGAGGGACAGCGGCTGGCGCGTTCCCGGTGGGAGGGGCGGCGGCGTCCGGCTCGGACTCCTCAGGGAGGGATGGCGGGGTCTTCAGGCCCTCGATGGACGAATCGGCGAGTTCGTGTGGCTCGTCGAGCGGTAACGCGCCCTTGGGTCGCTTGCCGGCTTTCACGGTGGCGGTGTCAATGCTGGTTTGGGTGACCTCGGGGCCGACCAGGTGGGGCAGGTTCTTGGCGGTGCCCGTCTGCTGGACCGGCACGCTGCTTGACGCGCCGTTGGTGGGCGACTGCGGAATATCGAGGCGCGTACGGAGCGGATCGGCCGCCGCAGGCTCTATCTGTAACTGGATCAGGCTCGGAATGAGTGCGGCAGCCAAGACCACGGTGATCCTGGCTCGCAGGCGGCCCTTCGGCTTCAGCCCGAAACCACTGCGCCCCATCACGGCACTCGACCGATTTCGCGCACGCCAAAACGTCATGCGTCACTGCTCCTGCCGTGAAGGGGCGCACCCGAAACAAGAGGCGAACGCGCTCCGATGCCCACCGTAAGATCGACATAAAGAAGATCACCTCTTGTATAGCCGAGCAGTCAATCGCCGCATAGATCCCGTAGCGAACGCCGATCCCTACTGGCTGGAACGGAACAAACGCGACTTGATATAGGCGCAGCTTGCAGAGCGCACATGCCTCACCCCTGTGACTAAGGTCACATTGGTAAGCAGTTGTACCTGATCAGAACGGGGCGTCCATAGCTCGCCCGCAGTCTGCACCGCCCCACCGAAGCCTTTCAGTGCACTTGATTGCTTCTACCTGACCAGACACATCGACGATTGGATCACTGCGCAGACGTGCATGACGGCGGAGGATCACGAGGCTTTCCTGCTGCAGCGGTGAAGGGAAGCGAGCCTCGCCCATGCCTCGAGGGCATGGGCGTACACGCCTCTGGCGGTCTCCTCGTATCCGCCATCGCCGGTCGGGTGCAGGACGAAGTACTGACCGCCCTCGGCGGCCAGCTCATACTCGCCACAGCAGGACGTGCGAGAGATCCGCAGTCGCGGGGCGCGCGGGATGAAGGGCTCCCATCGGTGCATGTGGATCACTTCCGCCCGCTCATCGGCTGCCCACCTCGGCGCGCCGCCCGATCGGGCAGGAATGGGAGACGTGCCGGTTCGGGCAGCAGATCATGCCGATCGTGGCGAATCGGCCGCCCTGGAGCCACTCGCCCCATTGCACGTCCACGCCTCGCATCAGCGCGTCGCACGCGTACTCCAGCCGGTCGCCCAAGAGGATGCGCTCCGGCAAGAGCAACGCTCCACGGACCTTGCTGTACTCGGCCGCCAGCCAGTCGGCCGTCTCGCCGACGTCGTGGAATGTAGCCGCGACCCGGGAGGCCGGTTTGGCCAGCCAGTCACCGGTCCGCATGGGCGGCAACGCTGAGGCGGCGAAGTCGGGCGAGCTGGTGCGGCGCTCGGCCTCGTTGGCGCGGTCGGCGCCGTTGCCGGTCCACTGGTAGGCGTGCCAGTGCATGATCAGGATGCTCCCGTAGAGTGCTGAGGGCGGCCCCTGCTTGCTGTGATCAGGCAGGGGCCGCCCCTTCCGGCCGTGCTAGATGGTGGTCACGCCGGCGGCACGGAGCTCGGCACCGGTGAACCGGAGGGTCCCGGCGTCCGGGTTCTTCGAGTCACGCACCGCGTAGGCGTCCTCGACGCCTGGAATCTGGGCGATCAGGACACAGGACTCCATGTCCTCCTCCTGCTGGTTGCCGCCGCACAGCTTGGTGAACGGCACCTCACCGAGCGGTTGGCCGTATAGACCCCTCATGGGATCTCCTCTCGCCTCGCCCCGGATCGGGGCGACTTCCCAAAGCGCGGTGTTGCGCCTGGGGGGTTGGACCTCAGCCCGCCGCCTGCGGCACCGGCACTCGGCGGGCCAAGGCTGCTCATATCGACCCAGTGCGGGATCGTCCTCCGTGATGGAGAAGCGCCGATTGCCAGGCCAGGGTGGACGCGAGCGCGATGGCGTCCACCCGCCGCACGATCTGCAGGACACCGGCCGCCACCATGGCGGGAGTTAGATCGGGAAGGAGCCTGGCCGTCCACCACACGTTCCCGCTCGAGTCCCGCTCGCGCTCGATGTCCCATACCGGGTAGGTGTTGCGGAGCACCGAGAGCTGACGGCCCGCCACATCCTGCAGGAGGGCCGCCTGTGCCACGGCCTGCCGAGCGTTGTGCTCGGCGGCTTGCATGAGCTCTTGTAGCTGCTCGGTGTCGGTCGTCGCGTCGTAGTCGTCCGTGTCCAAGTGCACGGTTCCATCACAGTCGCGCGTGGTACGACTGCGGGAGAGGACACTGGAGGCGCACCCGGACGTCCGCCCGTGTCCGCCCATCCCCCGGAGGTGTGCAGGCGATGAGCAAGGTTCCGGCCTGGGCAGGTCGGCTACGCGCCGAGCGGACCAGGCGAGGCTGGTCTCAACGGGATCTCGCCGTACAGTTGTCCAAGGTGGCCGACAGTGCCATGCCCGAGGCCGAGAGCATGGTGCGCCGGATCCGGGACCACGAGTGCGGCAGGCACCGGCCTGACGACGAGTACGCCGAGCTGTACTGCCGCCTGTACGGGTCGAGCGAACACGCCCTCTTCAACGACGAGGACGACGAGACGTACCTCGGCGACGAGATCGACGCGATCGAACTCGCCCGCCGCGCAGGAGCGAGCGACGTCGGCCAAGAGACGTTGGAACGGCTTGAGCTCGCGGTGGATGATCTCGCGTCGGCCTACCCCCGCACACCCCCGAGCGAGCTGCTCGGGAGAGTACGGCGGCACCTAGAGTACGTCGCGCGACTCCTCGACGGCAAGAAGACCCTCACCGAGCATCGCCGCCTGCTCGTGGCCGGCGGATGGCTCTCGCTGCTTGCGGCCACCTGCCATATCGACCTCCGGCAGCACCCGGCCGCCGCGGCCCGGCTACGGACCGCGGGCCAGTTGGCCGACTACGCCGAGCACCCTGAGATCAGGGCGTGGTGCCTAGAGACCGAGGCGTGGCAGGCCCTCACCGAGGGCGAGTTCCAGCACGCGATGATCCTCGCCCAAGCCGCGCAAGACGTCGCCCCCCGCAAGAGCTCGGCGTACATCCAGGCGACCGGGCAGGAAGGCCGGGCCTGGGCCCGCATGGGCAAGGGCGCAGAGACGCGGGCGGCGCTCACCCGCATTCAGCGGATGGTCTCTCCGCTCCCCATGCCGGACCGGCCAGAGCACCACTTCCGGTACGACCCCGCCAAGAGCGACGCCTACACCGCGACGACACTCTCATGGCTGGGTGATCCCGCTGCCGTCGGCTACGCGCGGCAGGTACTTGCACGGCTAGAGTCCACCGAGGACGGCGGGCCACGCCCCCGCAGGGCCGCCTCCGCGCGCCTCGATCTGGCCCTGGCGCTTCTCGAGACCGATGAGCCGGGCGAGGCCGGTCATGTCGCCCTCCAAGCAGTGGAGAGCGGCCTGCTCGTGCCCTCGAACTACTGGCGGGCCAAAGAGGTCATCGCGGGCGTCGAGGAACACGGCCTGGCAGAAGCCGTCGAACTACGCGAGGTCTATCGCGAACTGTACGGCCAGTCGAAGCCGCAGCATCCGCAGCTAGGCGCCTGAATACGGCAACGCCCCGCTGGCAGAAGCCCAGACCGCCAATCAGCCGAGTTGTAGAATTCGCGATATGAGCGAGGTGCCGATCAGCGGGGCCCAATCCCTGGGCCCTGCATTTGCCTCGACCTGGGCGGGACATCCTCCTCAAATTCAACCTGGACATTGCCGATGTCAGCGGCGCCAGATTTCAACCGGGCATGATTCCGCGATGACCAGCACGCGAACGCCGCGCCCAGGTCGCACGAGCAATCCTCACTCGTCCTCGCGTTGTCAGCTTGGAAGGCGCAGTTTGCAGATCTTCTGGGCGCACAACTCGGTGGTCGTTTTGCTGGGGTCCGGCACCTTGATCGAGACCTTGCCGCCCCATTGGGTGTAGTGGGTGTCGACGTGGAGGGTCCTGCCCGCCAGCTCACCGGGACCGTCGGTAGCCGTGTAGGTGCTCTGCACCCTGCTGACCAGGCCCGCCGGGGTAAGAGTGAGGGTGTAGGAGAGCTTTGTGTTGTCCTCCCAGCTGCTGTGGGTCGAGTGGTCCAACCAGGGAGAGACTTTCTCGAGTTCCTTGAATGTGATCGCGCCGGTCACGGCATCCCCGCTCACCTGCCCGTCCTTCAGCAGGGCGGCTAGGGTCGGGAGCTCTGTCGGATTGATGAGCTGCTCGTCGTTGCCGAGCAGTTCAGTGTGCCCGAGATGTAGCTGGTGGCTGTTCTTCCACCAGGTCTTGCCCTTCGGCAGCCATTTCCCGACCAGGCCACCGGATCGGTAGCTGGTGCCACCGATGTCATGGTTGAAGCCGATGGCGCGCTCGCGGCCGTGCTCGCTCCCGGTGGTGGTGACGTCCAGGGCCTTGACGCCGCCCTTCTCGCGAGTTTCGAAGACACCCGTGCGTCGGCGTTCTGCCCTCTCGTCAGTGCCATCCAGGAGCGTGGCCGTCTCGGTGAAGTGCACCCCCTGCCCGGAAGCCAGGACGGCCTTCAGCGCCCGGTACTACATTCAGAGATCTTGAGGTAGTGGATCTCCGCGTCGGCGGTAGTGGCTGAGCCGGGCGCGGGCCTGGTGGAGGCGGCGGAATGCTGACCAGGCCAGGACGTGCTCGATGGCGCTGGCGGCG
>NZ_JBQQBQ010000145.1:0-6625 GCF_052245915.1 Nonomuraea sp. 10N515B | reverse complement strand
TACGGTAAGCGGCACGGGTGTGCCTTCCCGACCGACGTTGGCGCGTCGGCCTTATCTCGAAACCACATCGGATGATCCGGGAAGGTACACCCCTTCCCGGCAGATCCACAGGTTTCGATCATTCCTCTCGCCAGACAACGACTTTGTCTTGGGCCCATGCGCGCTGCGAGTCGCTCAAGATTTCCGGTGTCGACCTGTCGATTTCGCGGCTCGCCATTCGCCTCCTTGTGTAACCATCCGGATGAGGAGGCCGAGCGTTGCAGTACGTCATGCTGATCTACCAGGGCACCAGCTCCGAGGAGTGGGACGTGCTCTCCGAGGAGGAGCAGAAGCAGGTCTATGCCGACTACGGGGCGATCAACAAAACGCCGGGCGTCACCCCTGGCCTTCCCATGGGTCTCCCCGAGAACGCGACCACGGTGCGCGTGGAGGGCGGCAAGACCCTGACAGCCGACGGTCCGTTCGTCGGAATGAAGGAAGCCGTCGGCGGTTGGTTCGTCCTCGAGGCCGACGACCTCGACGCGGCCATCGAGGTGGCCGCCCGCGTCCCGGCGGCCCGCCTGGGCGGCGCCATCGAGATTCGCCCTGCGCAGACCTATTGGTGATGACACTCGATCAGGTCTTCCGCGAGCAATGGGGTCGCGTGCTGGCCACTCTGATCGGCTTCCTCGGCGACTTCGACCTCGCCGAGGAAGCCGCGCAGGAGGCCTTCGCGATCGCCGAGGCCGGCCTGCGCCTCGTCGCCCACCTCGGCCTCGACGACTTCCGCTACCTGCACTCGACCAGGGCCGAACTCTTGCGGCGCCTCGGGCGGACCGACGAAGCGCGTGACGCCTATCGACGTGCGGGGGAACTCACCGACGACGGCGCCGAGCGGCGCTTCCTCGAACGCCGGCTGACAGAACTGGCGGCCGGCACTCGCTCAGGCTGAGCCGCCCTCTTCGGCCAGAAGACGGCCGGTCACGGGCGCCGTTCGGGGACCATGAGCAGGCTGTCCGGCCGGGGGACGACGCTGGGGACGGCGGTCACCGTGTGCCCCGGCGCCAGGCGCAGCCGCCAGCGGGAGCAGACAGTGGCCAGCACGATGACCAGCTCGGCCCAGGCCAGAGCGTCGCCGATGCACTTGTGCGGGCCTGCGCCGAACGGCAGAAACGCCTTGCGCGGGATGCGGTGGGCGCGGCCGGGCTCCCAGCGGCCGGGGTCGAAGCGGTCGTCGAAGAAGCGCGGGTCGCGATGGATCACGTACGGGCTGATCAGTATGTCCGTGCCGGGCGGAAGGCGGGCGCCGCCCAGCGTCGTCGGGGTTACGGTCGCGCGCATGAGGAGCAAGGCCGAGTACAGGCGGTTGGCCTCGGTGAGGACCTGGGCGGTGTACGGGAGGCGGGCCACGTCGGACATCTCGGCCGGCCGTCCGGCCAGGACGGTGTCGAGTTCGGCGTGCAGGCGGTGTTCGACCTCGGGGTGGCGGGCGAGCTCGTGCAGGGTCCAGGAGAGGACGTTGGCGGGGGTGTCCGTGCCGGCCAGCATGATGGTGATGATCTCGTCGCGGATCTGCCCGTCGGTCAAGCCCTCGCCGCTGTCGGGATCGCGGTTCTCCTGCAGCGCGGACAGCAGGTTCCGGCCTGAGGGCGAGGTGGTCCTGTGCTGGTCGATGGCGGACTGTATGACATGGCGCAGGCGTCGTACGGCCAGGTCGTAGCGGCGGTTGAGGGGTAACGGGAGCCGCTCGAACGCGCGCGGCAGGAAGGCGCGCAGCGCCACGCCGTTGGTGACGACCGGCAACGACCGATCGACCTCCGCCACGACCGGCCCCGCCAGGTCCACCGAGAAGAGGGTCTCGGCCGTGGCGGAGAGGGTCAGCCGGTAGAGCGCGCGGTCAAGGCGTACGGGTACGCCCGCCCGCAACGAGCCGCTCAGATCCCGGGCCAGCCGCGTCATGACATCGGAGTAGCCGGAGATCTCGCCGACGCGGAACGGCCGGTGGATCAGGCGTCGGCGCCGCAGGTGGGCGGAGCCTTCCAAGGTGGCCAGGCTGTCCCCGATGAGGGAGCCAAGCTGTTTGAACATGCGTCCCACGCCGAGCGTGTGCGCCCGGGCCACCAGGATGTCGTCGGCCGGTTCGTACGCGGTGACGACGTACATCGGGGTCGTGCCCACGTACACGCGGACCAGGCCGTGTCCGGCGCTCTCGCGCAACGCGGTGATGAACCCGAGAGGGTCGCGTGAGAGACCCGGCAGGTGGCCGACCAAGGGCAGGCGGCCAGGTGCGGTGGGGATCGAGTACGGCACCTCGCCCATGCGGCCCCCACTTCTGCTCTTTCACTGGTGAACAGGATCTCCGGCGCGGGCGGCATCTAATGCTTACCTTGTGGAGAGGCTGACATGTCCGGAGCTCCACATCCTGGCGGCGGTTGGATTCGAGCAGCGAGTCGCGCACGTGCCGCAGCTCTTCGGGGAGCGTCGAGTCGGCGAACGCCACCTGCAACAGCGCCCGGTCGATCGCCAGCGGCGTCTTGAGCTCGTGCGAGGCGTTGGCGACGAAGCGCCGCCGGCTGTCGGACAGTCGGCGAGCTGCTGCTCGGCGCCGCACCAAGAAGGCCCCGGCGGCCGGCCCTGGTGCCGCCGCCGGCCGCTCCAGGAAGTGCTCCACGTTCCACGCCGGTTCGGGGCGACGGCAACGTCGCCCCCCAACCGCCACAGTGGCGTCAGGCGAGGTCGAACCGGTCGAGTTCCATGACCTTGGTCCAGGCTGCGACGAAGTCGGCCACGAAGTCGCGGGCGTCCTGGCTGGCGTAGACCTCCGCGAGGGCTCGTAGCTGGGAGTTGGAGCCGAAGATGAGGTCGACCGCGGTGGCGATCCACTTCACCTCATCGGTGGCCACGTCGCGGATCTCGTACACATACTCCTCGGAGTCTGATGCCTTCCAGCGGGCGCCCGGGGAGAGCAGGTTGGTGAAGAAGTCGTTGGTGAGCACGCCGGGCCGGTCGGTGAGGACGCCGTGCTGGGTACCGCCGAAGTTGGCTCCGAGGGAACGCAGGCCGCCGATAAGGACGGTCATCTCAGGCGGGGTCAGGTTCAGCATGTAGGCACGGTCGACGAGCAGCACCTCCGGCTGGGTCTTCTCCCCGGAACGCAGGTAGTTGCGGAACCCGTCGGCCCGCGGCTCGAGGACCCGGAAGGACTCGACGTCGGTCTGCTCCTGGGTAGCGTCGGTGCGGCCCGGGCGGAACGGCACCGTCACCTCCACGCCGGCCTCGCGTGCCGCCTTCTCGACGGCGGCCGAGCCGGCCAGCACGATCAGGTCCGCGAACGAGATCTTCGCGCCGCCGGCCTGGTTGAACGCGCGCTGGATGTCCTCGAGAGTGCCCAGGACCGTCGCGAGTCGCTCGGGCTGGTTGACTTCCCAGCTGCGCTGCGGCTGGAGACGGAGCCGGGCGCCGTTGGCGCCGCCGCGCTTGTCGGTGGACCGGAAGCTCGCGGCGGAAGCCCAGGCGGTGGAGACCAGTTGAGCGGTCGTGAGGCCGGACTCCAGGACCTTCGTCTTGAGGGAAGCGACGTCGGCGTCACCCACGAGTTCGTGGTCGACGGCCGGCACCGGGTCCTGCCACAGCTGGGGCTCGGCGACCCACGGTCCGAGGAAGCGGCTGACCGGACCCATGTCGCGGTGCAGCAGCTTGTACCAGGCCTTGGCGAAGGCCACCGCGAACTCGTCGAGGTTCTCCATGAAGTGGAGGGAGATCTTCTGGTACGTCGGATCGACGCGCAGCGACAGGTCGGTCGTGAGCATCGTCGGCTTGTGCTTCTTCGACGGGTCGTGGGCGTCCGGGATGATCGCCTCGGCGTCCTTCGCGACCCACTGCTTCGCGCCGCCGGGGCTCGTGGTGAGCTCCCACTCGTAGCCGAAGAGGATCTCGAAGAAGCGGTTGCTCCACTGCGTCGGCCGGTCGGTCCACGTCACCTCGAGACCGCTGGTGATCGTGTCACCGCCCTTGCCGGTGCCGTGGCTGCTCAGCCAGCCCAGGCCCTGCGCCTCCAGCGGCGCGGCCTCGGGCTCCGGCCCCACGTGGTCGTCCGCGACGCCGGCGCCGTGGGTCTTGCCGAACGTGTGGCCGCCGGCGATGAGAGCGACCGTCTCCTCGTCGTTCATCGCCATCCGCCCGAAGGTCTCGCGGATGAAGTGCGCCGCCGCAGCCGGGTCGGCGTTGCCGCGGGGACCCTCCGGGTTGACGTAGATGAGACCCATCTCGGTCGCGCCGAAGTGCGGCACCATCTCGGTGTCGGTGACGTAGCGCTCGTCACCGAGCCAGGCGTCCTCCGGACCCCAGAAGATCTCCTCCGGCTCCCAGACGTCCTCGCGGCCGAAGCCGAAGCCGAAGGTCTTGAAGCCCATCGACTCCAGGGCGACGTTGCCGGCGAGCACGAGCAGGTCGGCCCACGAGATCTTCTGGCCGTACTTCTGCTTGACCGGCCACAGCAGCCGGCGGGCCTTGTCGAGGTTGGCGTTGTCGGGCCAGCTGTTGAGCGGGGCGAAACGCTGAGCGCCGTCGCCGGCCCCGCCGCGACCGTCCTGGATGCGGTAGGTGCCCGCGGCGTGCCAGCTCATCCGGATCATGAGACCGCCGTAGTGGCCGAAGTCGGCCGGCCACCAGTCCTGCGAGGTGGTGAGCACCTCGATGATGTCCTGCTTGAGGGCCTCGACGTCGAGCTTCTCGAACTCCTTGGCGTAGCTGAAGCCCTCTGCCAGTGGGTTGCCCTTGGACGAGTGCGCGCGCAACACCGACAGGTCGAGCTGGTTGGGCCACCAGTCCCGGTTCGTGCGCGGACGACCGCCGGTCTTCGGAGTCGGCGAGCCGATGGCCGGGTTCTCGCTCTCACTGCCATGCGCGGTCACGGAGTCATGCGCGACCGGAAAGCCGGCCGCCGCCTTCCGATCCACGCCCTGCGCGCTGGCGGGGGCGTTGTCCTGGGTGTCGCTCATCTGCTTCCTTCCGAACAACCGGATCACTGGGCAATGCGTCAAACCTCTGAAGCCCTAGTTCCCAGCCGACGCGCGTTCCGACACCTGAACTTCGGTTGGGGACTGCCAAACTTCGATGACGCGGGCACTGTCACTTCGGCTCGCATCGAAGTGACAGTGTCCAGGTAGGGAGCCGGACCGATCCGAGCGCACGCCGGACCCGGATGACCGAAGGCGCAACATGGTGACCCTCACCACGGCGGGTGAGCGGCAACTGCGACCCCAACCGACGCACGGTAAGCACGAGCCGTCGACCATGGCCGGCGCCGCGCCAGGCGGGGGTCAGAGCGTGCCGAGGGCGGCGGCGAAGTAGTCGAGCGAGGCGTCCACCTCGCGGAGGGACGGGGTGCGGTTGAGGTGCCCGTGTGGCATTCCGCGTGCCAGGAACGTGCTCACCGGGACGCCGGCTTCGCAGAGCTGGCGTTGGAGGAGTTCGCCGGACGCTCGAAGGTCGTCGTACTCGGACAGCAGGATGTGGGTGGCCGGCAGACCGTCGAGGCGGGCGGCGCCGGGGAGCGCGTCGGGCGGCAGGTCGCTGATCCGGCCCACGTAGGTGCGGACCATGCCTTCGATCGCCGCCGTGGGGAAACGCATGAACGGGGGCAACGTGGCCATCTCGGCGGTGGTCGCGTCGTCGAGGGCAGGGTTGGGGTAGTGCGCGAAGGGATAGGCCAGGAGGAGCAGGTCCGCCGACCTCCGGTCGCGGGCGCGCAGGGCGGTCGCGAGGGCGAGGGCCGCTCCCGCGCTGGCGCCGCCCAGCGCGGCGCGCCCGCCTGGCATGGCCTCCGCCGTGAGCCAGCGCCAGGCCGCGTCGACGTCGTCCAGCGGTACGGGGTAGCGCACCCCGTTCTGGGCCAGCCGGTAGCCGACCGAGGCGACGAAGGCGCCGGCCCGGGCGGCCAGTTCGGCGCTCACGACGTGGGCCTCGGGCATCTCCAGGTCGCCGCCGGAAAAGCCGCCGCCGTGCGCCCATAGCAGGGCGAGGGTCGCAGACGTGTCACGCGGCCGGTACGTACGGATGGGGATGTCGCCGTGCGGGCCGGCGATCAAGAGATCCTCGACCACCACGTCCGGGGGCAGGGTCCACTCCGCCGGATCCCGCAGGTAGTCGGTCAGCTTCCGCTGGGCCGCCGGGTCGGTCGCAAGGTCCTCCCGGGACAGGCCACGCACCAAAGCCAGCTTGTCGGCGAGGTAGGGGTCGAACGGCATGGCCCTTCTTCTATCGTGCGCCGGAATCAGGCTCGCGTGCGGGGTGGGCCGGGATCCCCAGCGGGATGATCACGTGGTCCACGAGGCGCCGGGTCAGCTCGCGGTCCACCGGCTCGCCGCTGATCAGCGCGCGGAAGCAGGTGCAGGTCGAGGGCCTCGGGCATGGTGAAGCCGAGCATCGCGCCGAGATGGCCCATTGACGTTCCGCTCCTCACATACGTACGCTTTTCCGTAATTCCGGAAAAATTCAGAGGTGTGCAGTGGAGGAGCGTCTGGCCGCGCTGGAGCGGCGGATGGATCAACTGGAGCAGCAGGCGGCGGCGCCCGCCAGCACGCCCGGTCTCGGACGGCGGGGCGTGGGGTCGGCGGCGCTGGACCTGGTGCACCACTATCGGAAC
>NZ_JBQQBQ010000144.1:0-6815 GCF_052245915.1 Nonomuraea sp. 10N515B | reverse complement strand
CGCCGCCCACCGAGCGCTTCGGGCGGCCACCCACACCCCGGCGCACGAAGGAATCAGACGATCAGGCGGAAACCTCCGTCTGCCCTCACAACTCAACCGGGACGACCGTCCCCTGAGTCATCGAGGCTAGCTGCAACGGTGGGTGATGCCTTCCGCGGCAGCTAGCTCGGAATCCCACGCCGGCCCAATTGCACGTGAGACAGTGTCTGCGTCCTCAAGCGCCGCACCCGCCACTGGTACGAAGAGCCCGGTCATCACCGGAGAGCTGGGTGACTTCGTCGTAGCGGGACGACTGTAGACGTACTCGCGCGAACGATCGTCGAGCCCTGCCAGCAGGTCGATGCCCGAATGATCATTGAACTTGAGGTGCCAGGGATGACTGTCATGCTGGGCGGTGTAACACCAGACGATCTCCACGTGATGACATCAGCATGAACTTCTGAGTGCGGATCTATCGGTGAATAGATGGAAATGGATTGGCGGCATCAAGTCATTCCTTGATCGAATAGTGATGCTGGGTTACCTTCGGCCTAGCGTGCTTGAAGGAGGCCCCAGTGGCTGACCTGCGGACCGTTGGCGTGGAGCCACAGGCAATAACGTCATTGCCTGCGGCAATGCTACGAAGACTATTGCTCGTCGTCGCCGCCGATTTCGGTCTGTCCTTTAAGAGTGCTGTCCCAAAGGGTGACCATGAGGATCTGGTGTTCACCAAGCGCGTCTTTCTGGATGACCGTGAGATCCTGATCCGTCTGCTGTTCATCCCGGCTCAACGGAGCCATCTGAAGTCCGCCTACGACACTGCACGGCGGGAAGGTTACGCTGACGCGATCTTGGTGGCAGCTCAGCTGGCGGATAGAGCGCTTGCTGATGACGAACGGGTCTTGTCGGGTGCGCGCCTCGCCGCTCTACTCACCAGATCAGCCTTGGTCGTGCCTAACGATCATGGACAGCCAACGGTGGACCGGACTGGCTATAAGCATGCCAAACAGCGCTCCGATGCGTTCCTCCTCGATCGAGTTGGTCTTATGTGGTTACCCACACTAGCCAAGAACCGTCTCCCTCCTGAACTGGAAGGTATGGGGAAAGCAGATGATCTATTTGAAAGATACTTCTTTCGTCTGGCTACGACATGTCTAGGATTCCAGGGCAGGCGTTTTGGGACAAATAGCAGAGGTCGTCGTGTATGTGATGCACTTCTTGTGCAGACCAAATCAAGCCGCCTTATCCTAACCGACTGCAAAGCTGCTAGTGCGGGATACGCCATGGATGTGGATGACGAGCGTCGGCTGCTCGAATATGCGAAATCTGCATACGAGTGGAAGGGGCAGCGTCTGCCGGTCGGCTGCGTCGTAATAGTAAGTAGCGAATTTCCTGGAGCAGGTCATAGGCATCCTTTCCATGCCAGAAGAGCGAAATTTATCGAGGCGGGTTCCAACCTAGCGTACATTTGCGCGGGCGATTTAGTCGATGCGATCCGTCTGTTGCCGGATCAGGCTTGGGATGACACTTCCATTGTTCCCCAAGTTGACTGGACAGGAGTGCTCGGCGAAGGGCTAGTTAAACGAGAAACCCTAATCGCTGCCCTACTTGAAGCCAGCGCTTCACAGCTACCACTGAATAGCGGGAGTAGCTGATGGGAACATCAACCAGCCGTGGGTCACCGACTGGCAGCATTCGATGGGGAGTCTCTCGTGCGGTGCTTGCTTCTGGTGCACCGCCAGAACGCATTCTGACCGAGTTGTTTCAGGCCGCGCGAGGCGATAGCGACTGGCTTTCGATGTTAACCAGTCCTGCGCTTATGTCTTACGCTTTGGCGGCTCAGCGTGCATGGTCGGACATGGGCGAAGTCCTCTTGGAAGAGCCTGGGCCCGCTCAAGCCGTAAGAGTGTATGTCGATCGAGTTCGAAAGGACGGGTTAGAAGCCGGTGGCGGTGGAGTTGTCCTGCCTCTAGCGGAAAGAGCGCTTTCGCGAGTGCTCTTTGCAGCGGCACGAGCGATTTCGGAGGACGTTGATGCGGTATCTGGCTGGAATGCGGTCCGCTCAAATTCGGCTGAGTCGATGGTCGCAGACTTTCTCGCCGAAGCCCTTCGACAGGTCGCACAGTATCTGGTCACCAGAGACCTACCGGCTATTGCGCTGGCTCAGGGTAGCGTTCGCATGTCCGCACGTTATGCCAACGAACTCACCAATAATGTTGGAGCCGCTGCTGCAGCATCAGCCGCCGTAGGAAAGGACCTGATTCTGGAACAAGGTTCAACGGCATGGACTCAAGCGGTGAGAGCCTCATTATCTGCAGCTATCCGCCCGTCGGGCGATGGGTTCGGCAATGCCTGATTATAAGGTGGTGGTTAACTCATGCGCAGCACCTCCGTTTACCGATCTAACTCAAGTGCGTTATGGAATCGGCCCAGGCATCACGCATGAGTATAAGTACGATCGACTTGTTGACGGATTCTCAGATCGAATAACGGCTCGACAGCAGGATTGGGCGGACATCCTTGGTGCGCTGTATGCGATAGACCTGCGGTGCAGGCGAGGCGAGGACGTAGATTGGCATAGGAATATCGAAGCGTGGATTCCGGTTCGCGATCCCGACCTCTGGAATAGCTTGGCGCCTCAGGTTGTAAGATGTTTTCGCTGCGCTTACCTACGATAGGTTGAGCCCGATATTCGTTGCAGGAACAGAAATGGCTGATCCTCCGCGTCAATCGAAGAAGTCCTTTCTGAATGCAGACGGTGTGGCGCTTCTATCGGGGGGCGTTGATAGCTTTGTGGGTGCAGCATCGTTGCTTGACGCCGGGCTAAAGCCGATGCTTGTTTCGCATATGAATAGCTCGTCCGCCAGTGCTGCCATTAATGCGATTACTCCGACCCTTAAGAAGCTTGGTGCGCCAGCACGGCCGATTTCTATGACAGCCCGCAATGTGGAAAAGGATCGCGAAGGGGAAAGTAGCCAGCGTGCGCGTTCGCTGTTGTATATGGGATTGGCCTGCCTTGTGGCGGATGGCATGGGTCTAAACGATGTTTGGCTGAACGAGAATGGCGTAATGGCCGTACATGTGCCTCTTACTGCTGCGCGGGCAGGTTCGCTCAGTACACGTACCGCGAGCCCCAGGGTTCTTACTGAGTTTTCGCGCCTGGCATCCGCTGCTCTTGGTAGAGAAATTAAAATATCGAACCGGCTAGTCACCTTCACCAAGCCGGAAGTCACAGCACTAGCTGGCACTTTAGGGATCGGCCCGCTGCTTGCCCATACCGTGAGCTGTTGGCAGATTGGGAGAAATCCTGAACATTGCGGCCGGTGTGTCCCCTGTCTAATTAGACAGATCAGTCACGAATATGCGCACATGGTTGATCGCAACTATTTAGCAAGGCCGCTAGATATGATCCCAAACGGTGCTTCCTGGGCGTCAACTGCCAAAGATAATCTATTTCATCTGCTCATGCAGGCTGTAGCAATCGACTCGGCCGATGAGGACGATCTTATGCTTGATCAACCAGAGCTTTTGGACGCTGGGCCGGGCCTATCGGTGCAACAAAGTGTCGATATGCATAAGCGGTGGGCGATGCAGTGCTTAGAGGTAGCTGAAAACCACCCGTATTCGCGCTCCATTCTTCAAGGGGCATAGTCGTGAGAATATCGGCCAGTCAGCTGCGTGAGGCGGTTACGAATCCACGGTATCGTCTGCCCAAGAGGTCCGGTGGTGGGCCATCCACGGACTCGACCTTGCGAAAGGCAATTCGAACGTTCCATGAGCAGGGCGCTGAGGCGGCAATGGATGCGCTCCGCGAGGGGTTGAGGGCGCCTTTCTGGAGCAAGAAGGGCAAAGCGATGGCGCTAACGGCGCAGGCTTGCCTGCATAATTACATCTCTCTCTCGCGAGTAACGATAGTCGGATCTGGGCTCCGGGGCATCCGCAAGATATCTCAATAGCGGGAGACGTCATTGCGGCACGAATTGATGGAGTGCTAGCCTCGGACGATGGATACTGGGGACGCATGGTGATCGGGGGCCCGTTACCGTCTTCTCTATCGGATAGTCAGCGGACGATCGTTGCATGCCCGACGACTCTTGCTCTAATTCATGAGTTCGAAGGCGGATTGTTCAACGAGCGTCCCGTCCTCGGTGTTGAAGTCTGGGAGCTTCGGCAGGCTATCGCGGGAAAGGTTGATCGAAATCAGGCCGAAGCAGCGCTTCCTGAGATCGTGAGAATCCTGGAACGTTTGCGCGCGACGGATTAGACGTCCGGCGCATCCGCGGATCGCGCGCCGATCACCCGTGGCGACAACTCGTGCCTGATGGCGCGGATCGCGGACAATCTGCGGCGGGAGGATTCGGCTGACCCGAAGGCATGCCTGGCGTGGGGTAAACGCCTTTCGCCATCAGGTAGGGCGTGACCCAGGCTGGTCGCCTACTAGTTCAAGGCTCCTCTGGTCCCCGCCGCTTTGACCAAGCGAGCCCATCGAGTGCTGCGGCTGAACCTCTGCGCCAGCGTTACGGACGCTGGTAGCGATCCATCGGTATCGCGGTTACTCAGGGCCCACTTCCACGCTTCGCGCTGCAGGGCACGCCCAGCGGGTTCTGTTCCTGCCGTGGCCTGGACCTCGTCAGGCGCGACGGACCGTGGAGCGACGCGCTGGCGCACTAGGCGAAACGCCATTTCCATGCCGCCAATCAGGGCGAGAGCCGGCCACGCTGCCACAGCCCTGCCGATCAGCGAAGGCTCTGCCACCGCGATATTCGCTGCGACGCTGGCGAGGCTGCCCACGATCAACAGAAGCCAAGGGAGGGGACCGCCTCTTCCGCCGCGGCGGGAATCTGCCAGCAACGCCATCGAGGAAGCGAGGATCATCCCATCCACCGACAGAGGAAGCAGGGCGGCGGACAGCGGGGATTCCCCGTGACGTACCGCGAGGATGTGCAGGTGGCGATAACTGATGACGGCAGCTATAGCCGCGAGGATTGCCACGGTGAGCGTGGTCGTCCAGCGAATGATGCGATCCAGGCGGGTGCGGTTTCGACTGCACACGCAGGGCGTAGTGTCCTCCATAGAGCCTCGACCCTTCCCATACAGGGGTTGTGGATCAAGGGCTCGTCCGGGTGTTCCCGCACACGGGCGAGCCCGTCTTCTTGCGTTATGAGCTTCGTCGTGTCTTTCGGTGCCTGATCTTGTTGAACGCGTCGAGAGCGGTCTCGTCAGCGTCGTCGAGGGTGTGCAGATACTTCTCGGTGGTCTTGATCGAAGCGTGCCCCAGGCGCTCCTTCACCACCTGAAGGTCGGCGCCTCCTGACAGGAGCCATGAGGCGTGCGCGTGGCGAAGATCGTGGATACGAACGGCGATTTCCAGGTCAGCCTCTTCCAGCGCCGGGTGCCATACCTGCTTACGGAACCAGTCGGCGGGGATGTGCCCATCCGTGTCGCGGGTTCGTGGTTTCCGCGGGTTGTCCTTCCCCTCGGCGCGCCTCTCCGCTCGGTAAGCCGCGAACGCGGCGCGGCAGTGCTCGCAGCGGCATTTGCCGGTCGTGTAAGCGGTCCGTGTCCCGTGCTTGTAGCAACGGCCTGCATCGTTCGGCTCGGTGAACCCGAGAGTGTCGGGGTTAGCCAGCACTCGGAGGAGCGGCTTGGGAGTTGGGTCGTGCTTCCAGCTGAAGAAGAGGGATTCGCGGCTCAGCCCCTCGGCCTTGGCGTGGGATTGGAGCTTGAGGACGAGTTGGGCGGTGAGCTTGAACCGGCGCCACTCCTTGTCCTTCGGATACGGCTTGACCAGGAACCGCTCGCCCTTCGGGTGAAACTTCGGGTTCACCTCCACCACGGCCCGGCTCACGGTGAGGATCCGGGAGTTGACGTCGAGGTCCTTCACCCGAAGCTCGGTCAGCTCGCCCCAGCGCAGACCGGTTTCGATGGCGGTCTCGACGAGCAGTTTCGCGTCATCATCGGGGAGGGTTTCGTAGAGCTGGTTGAACTGCTCCGGGTTGATGATGGTGAGAGGCTGAGGCGGAACCGGGGGAGTCTTCACGCCCTTGCACGGGTGCAGGAAGGTCACCTGATCGTTGAACGCAGTTGTGAAGATCGCGCTGAGGATCACCATCAAGGTCTTGATCGTCACCGGCTTGACGTCGTTCCTCTTCAGCGTCGCGACCCACTGGCGAACATGCTCGGGGAGGATGTCGACCATCCGGAGTTCACCGAACTCGCTGATCAGGTGCGCGTGGATGGCGTAGGTGTACTTCTGTCGAGTGGTGACTTCCATCTCGTGGTTCGGCAGCCACGTCTCAAGAACGTAGGCCTCGAAGGTCTGCCTGCCGCGCTTGGGATCGCCTACGCGTCCTTCAGCGACCTTGGTCTCCGCCTTCTGCCAGGCCTTGTCGGACTCCTTCTTGCTGGAGTAGGTGCCGGCCGAGCGCTCCTTGCCTTTGATGTCCAAGTAGTAGGCGGTGTATCGGGGCTTGCCGTCCTTGCCGAGCCGCTTTCGGGAGAAGCCCACGAATTGATCACCGCCTTGATCATCTGACCGTCATTTGACCGTGAGAGTGGCTGTCACGGCTGGGGACGGTTGGTCACTCCTGGGCACTGTGATCATGCCGTCTACCTGCAATTTTACGCTCTCCGGAGCGATTGGCCAGGGGTGCGGCGACGGTCAAGATGGGCGCTGATAAGGAAGAGGTCCCAGGTTCAAGTCCTGGTAGAGCAATGCTTGAGACCTGTGGATCAGCCGGGAAGGGGTGTACCTTCCCGGTGATCGTTTGAGGTCTCTCACGCATGGCCGACGCGCCAACGTCGGTCGGGAAGGCACACCCGATGCTCACCGTAGT
>NZ_JBQQBQ010000143.1:0-7078 GCF_052245915.1 Nonomuraea sp. 10N515B | reverse complement strand
CGATCGACGACCTCGCCCAACAGGCAGGCCTCGCCGCCTAAACCCCGCCTAAACCAGCCCGTTCGAGCTCATTCGAACAAACTCCGGCTCACCATGACCGCCTCCGGGCGGCTAAGCCTTCTAGCCGCATGGTGGTCTCCGCGGCCTCCGGCCCCGTGATCGTCTGCACGGGGCCGGGCCAGCTCAGCGCGTACTTCGCCCAGTAGCCCTCAGAGACCCGGTCGACCAGCGCGGGCTCGTCCACGGGCACCAGTCGCACGGGCACGGCCGCCCCGGCCAGCTCGATTTCCGTCGCTGCATGCGCCAGCACCCCGCGGTACCACCCGCTCCGATGACCGAAGGCGGAGCGGACATACGCAGCGCCGTCGATCACCACCACCCAGATCGGTCTGGCCGACCACGTTCCGTCCGCGTGCCGCACGCGCATCACGATCTCCTCCGTCTTCGCGAGATTCTCCATGGGCTCACAGTGCCGCCGAGGGGATCGTGGCGGCGTCGGCGATGACTACCTACGTCTCAGGCGTAGGCAGGTTTCACCGACGCGAGGCGACAGGCCCGCCCTCCAGAGTGAGCGTCATGACAACGATCGACGAAACCCCGTACACGGTCCCCGCCGAGGAGCCCGAGAACTACACCCCCGAGAACGGCACGTCCGAGAAGAAGAACAAGAAGAAGAAGAGCAAGACCAAGCGGCGCATGGCCAAAGGGCTGGCGTGGTTCGCGCTGCTCTTCACGGCCGTACTCGTGCTGGCCGAGCCGTGGCTGTTGCTCCCCGCAGGCGCCATGCTCGCGGCGATCGCCCTGTGGGACTGACGCCCGCGATGTCCGAGCCTCTCTTCCTCACCGACATGCTGCTGGCCCTGGCGGTCATGGCCGCCGCGGCTGCCCTTGGCCGCAGGGCCCGGCGGCCCCGCTGGATCCTCTACGGCACGGCGGCCCTCGTCCTGGCCCGGCTCATCGTGGCGGGCCTGCTGCTGACCGGCGGGCTGCCGCTGGCCGGCAGCCGGTTCCTCATCCAGGTCCCCCTCGCGGCGGTCCCCCTGGTCCTGGCCTTCTTCCGGCCGGAGGCCCAGCGTCCCGCCGCAGTGGGTGTGGGACTGTCCGCTCTATGGCTGTTCTTCCCGTACGCCCAGCAGGAGACGAACATCACGCTGGTCGCCTCCCTGGTGGCGATGGGACTGACGTACCTGTTGAGCCGCCGGCGCGGCCCCTGGGCCACGCTCGGCTTCCTGGTCGCGCCCGCCGTCGTCCTCACCCTGGTCTACCAGGGCAACGTGGCCGCGTCGGGCACGATGGCCGGACACCACCACCACATGGGCACGAGCGTCGCCACCCTGACCGGCCCCAGAGACAGGACGCCCGACGTGCGGGTCACCCTGACCGCCGCACACGGCAAGGTCAAGCTGACCTCCGGCCGCGAGATCGACGCGCTGACCTTCAACGGCCAGGCCCCCGGTCCGCAGATCCGGGTGAAGAAGGGCCGGCTGATCGAGGTCACCCTTCTCAACACCGACGTCGAGGAGGGCGTGACGCTGCACTGGCATGGCGTGGACGTGCCCAACGCCGAAGACGGCGTGCCCGGCGTCACCCAGGAAGCCGTCATGCCCGGCGAGAAGCACGTCTACCGATTCGCGCCCGACCGGACCGGCACGTTCTGGTACCACACCCATCGCGACTCGTCCCTGACGGTCGAGCGCGGACTGTTCGGCTCGCTGATCGTCGAGGACGGCCAGCAGGGCGTGGAGAAGACCATCTTCACCCACCTGTGGCCGGGCGCCGACGACCCGGTCGCCGCCTTCGACACCGCCGACCAGCCGCTGAGGCAGGCCGTTGAGGCGGGCGAGCCGGTGCTGCTGCGCTTGATCAACAGCTCGAAGGAGCCGCACCGCCTGCACATCGGCGGCACGCCGTACACCGTGACCGCCATCGACGGGAACCAGGTCCAGGGGGCGACGCCGCTGCCCCGAGGCACCGACCTGCTGCTGGCCGCGGGCGGGCGCTTCGACGTCGCCTTCACCATGCCGCCCGGCACCGTCAGCCTGTCCATCGACGTCAACGAGATCCCCAACACCGCCGCCCTGGCTTTCAGCCCCGACGGCACCGCGCCACCCGAGCCCTCAGCGACCGGCCCGCTCTTCGACCCCCTGACGCACGGAACGGAGACGCCCATCCCGGAGGAGACCTACGACCGCACCTTCGACATCAGGTTGGACGACGGCTTCGGATTCGCGCTCGGCTCATTCACCTATGTGAGCAGCTCCATCAACGGCCGCCTCTACCCCGCAGTGCCCATGCTCATGGTCACCGAAGGGGACCGGGTCAAGATGCGCATCGTCAACCGGAGCCTCATCGACCACCCGATGCACCTGCACGGCCACCGCGTCCGCGTGCTGTCGCGCAACGGCGTGCCCGCCGCCGGCAGCACCTGGTGGACTGACACGCTCAACGTCGTCCCCGGCGAGATCTTCGAAATCGACTTCACCGCCGACAACCCGGGCGTCTGGATGGACCACTGCCACAACTTCGAGCACGGCTCACAGGGCATGATCATGCACTTGGGCTACACCGGGGTCGGTACCCCGTACACCGAGGACGGCATCCCCGAATGATCGGTATCTCCCGCCCGCGATCCGGGCTCGGGTCCAGCAGAGGCGTTAGGCGAACCCCCAGAGGTGGCCTTCGTGGTCTGCAACCCCGCAGCAAGCCAGGATGACGAACGAACTCTGGATCGTCGAACGCGCCCCCAAGCACGTACGGTGGCCAGCCGCACCGTGGCGATCGCAAACAGGCTTGAACTGCAACGGGGACTGCAACTCACGGTTGATCACCTGCCCGGCAACCGCCGGTACGCTCCGACGTGTGACCGCGCTGGATGTGTTGACCGGGTTCGGCTCGACCGGACGGATCGGGCCACTGTGGTGCGGTGCGTCGCTGACCGATATCTCCGCACTCCTCGGCCCACCATGGGATATCGGCCGCGTCAGCAAACGCACCCGATGGCCCCACCTGTTCTCCTATGGCCACGTCGAACTGGGCGTCTGCCGCTGCCGGACCGTCACGATGCTCAGCGTCCAGACGCGGCACGCCACTGTCGAACTGCCCGATGCCGAGACGAGCGCGATCACGTCCTTCCCCGCGCGCCTGACCTACCAGCAGCTCACCGCCGCCCTGGAGACGGCCGGCTGCCACTGGCAGCCGGTCCCCGGACGATCACCCGGAAGCGCCGAACTGCGTACCCACCCTGCGGGCGTCGCCTTCACCTTCCGCACCGATGACGGACCCGAACCGCTTCTGGAGAACGCCGGCGCGTGGCTCGACACACATGACTGCCGGCCTCTCCCACCCGGGCATCCAGACGACGGTTTCGGCACCTGACCTATCAGATCAGGGACGTCCGCTGAAGACTGCCCGCGTTTCTGTATTTCACTGCGACGCGAAGGTCCCAAAGGCCCAATCCACTGATCAGGATGGGCCTTTTGAGCTGCTGCGCGGCCGGGAGGACTCGCACCTCTAACATTGAGATCCGTAGGCCCAAACGATCGTCACAACCGTCCGGGATCGTTCGCCCGGCAGGTCACCCGGGACCGTCCGGATCAGCCCGTGGCCATTCAATGATCGTTCGTTCGGGTGGCTCCCAAGGTGGCTCCCAGAAACCGCCACGCGACCTCGGCGTACTTGTGCGCCCCTGCGTACCTCGGCCACGAGTCGGCGTGTTCCCACCCGGCCGTGATGGTCCTTAGCTCGGTTGGCAGACTGAGCGATATGAGCGAGGTCGTTCGGCACGTCCCCTTCCCGTTTCCCGGCGGCAAGTTTCCGCCCGGCCTCGTAGCCGTCGTGCAGCGAACGGTGATCATCGGAGGGCTGCCGGCGCTCATCGTGATTCACGACGATGAGAACGACTGGCTGATCGGCGATGACATCACCGACGCCAGCGATCCGGATGCTTCCGCAATCTGCCATGTGGCGCACATCATCGATCTCGATCCGCGCGTGGCGGAAACCGCGTCTGTTCCGTGTGGATATGCCGCCCGCAGAGCCTCGAAAGAAGACGCGTGGGTGCTTGAGGAGTGGCGCTACGAAGAGGACGAGTAGGCCCTGACCTGCGCGTCCAGCGACACCTCGCCCCGCCTGCTCTCCCTTCTGCCGTCGACCCGCCCGAGGATGAAGCGGGCCCAGGCCACGGGCACCAAATTGGGCGCCTAACTGGACGAACGATCTGGTGCCCGTGGCCCTGGTCTGCTCGGCTTTGCCAGGGTCGATGGCGGGCGGGATGATCAGGCTTCCACCTCAGCCACTTACGGTTCTGAAGCGAGGCGCGGCGATCATCCCAGAGTCGGAGCGCCCCTGCCGGAGGCATGAAAGGGGTTCGCTGTGCGCTGGTTGAAGCTACTTGCGGGCTGGTTCTGGCGAGTGGATGCGTCGTTGGGCGGCGATGCCAAGCCGCATCTCGGTCAGCGGTTCTCTGCGGCCCATCCTGTACGCCTCGGGCTGGTCGCCGGCGCTGCTGTCGGCGGCTTCCTCATCCTCTTCTTGTTGATCGGTGCCGCAACGGGATGGGAGTACGCCTTCGCGCTGGCTACCTTGCTCTTCTGCCTCTGCGTAGCCGCCTTCGCTGGCGTGAGCATGATGGGCATCGGCTACTTCGAGCGCTGGCGTCAACGGCACTACGGGCACTACCCGCATGAGGTTCAGGATGAGCGCGGCAGCCATCCGTAGCGGCCCGCGCGCGTCGCACGCGAGAACGGCCCCCAGGCCGCACGCGCAGCGTGCGGCCGTGCGCGGGCCGCGCGGCGGCACCTACGCCGCCGCTCTTGATACCCATAAGCACATTTCGGCAGGTCACCGTCATTGTGCCGCCCACGATTCGAACTCGTTATGCGTCGCTTCCTACGGCTCGCTCTGCATTCCCGAACGCTGTGCCTTGATGGCAGCGCGGCGGCCTCAACGACGATCATCCGGAAGCGGGCTGTCTTTCATGCCCTCCTGGATTACGCGGTTGAGCTGGAGGAGCTTTCGGCAAATCCGCTGCACAAGGTCAAATGGAAGCCGCCCAAGACGACCGAGACCGTAGACCCTCGCGTGGTGGTGAATCCGCGTCAGGCGCAAAAGCTGCTGAACGCAGTGACGTACGTGGGCCGTCGGGGCCGTGGCCGGCGGCTGATGGCTCTCTTCGCCTGCATGTACTACGCCGTCCTGCGCCCCGCCGAAGCGGCCGGCCTCCGGCTCCAGGACTGCCACCTGCCCACGTCAGGCTGGGGACGGCCCACGATCGACGTATCCCGGCCAGAGGTCAATACCCAGTGGACCGACAGCGGAGAGGCCCACGAAGAACGCGGCCTCAAGCACCGGGGCAGACAAGATGTCCGTCCGGTGCCCATTCCGCCAGGTCAGGATGCTCCACGAGCGCATCGCCGAGTACGGCATAGCCAAGGACGGCCGTATCTTCCGCAGCGAACGAGGCGGGGTAGTGGCTTCCACGGCTTACACCGAAGTCTGACAGGCCGCCCGCCTGTTGGCTTTCACGCCCGCTCAGGTCGCCTCTCCGCTCGCCAAGCGCCCGCATGACCTCCGGCACGCGGCCGTCTCGCTCTGGCTCAACGGCGGCGTACCGCTGTTGGTATCCGCAGGTGCCAGCGGCGGGCCGCGCAGGCGCTGATCAGCGTGGTGGGCACCAGCTCCCTGCTCGGGTGTCGGCCCAGCGGGTGGACAAGCTGGTCGAACAGCTCGGCCCGTACCCGTTCGTGTGGCTGGATCCCCTTACCCAGAAGGTGCGCGAGGGCGGGCACACGATCAACGTGCATTGCCTGGTCTCCACCGCTCCGCCAACATCCTCGCGATCTCTGGCACCGGTTCACTGGCGCACCTGGAGGAGAACATGGCCTTCGGCCTGGGGCTGGTACTGCGGTCAGGCGGCGGCCCGCTCATGTTCCAGTGAATCGGTGCAGGTGCAGCCGATCTCGCACCAGACGCCGGTGTGGTCGGGCTGGTGGCTGATACCCCAGGTACGGGACAGATGGTCGACGAGGAACAGCCCGCGGCCTCGCGTGGCTTCCTCTCCGGCCCGGCCCAGCCGCGGCTCTCCCGCGCCGCCGTGGTCGTGCACCTCGACGCGAACCGCACCGGGCAGGTGGGCGATGCGCACCTCGAAGTTGTCGTCACGGCCGGCGGCGGAGTGCTCGACGGCGTTGGCGGCCAGTTCGGAGACCGCCAGCACCACGTCGTCCGCGGCTGGGTGGCCAGCCACGACGCCGACCACGAAATGACGCACGTGACCGAGTTCCTCCAGCACGGCCGGGAACTCTCGCATCGTCATCGCAGCCATCCGAATCGCCTCCGCGGTGCAGCGGCTTATACCTTTTGACACCTCTAACCATGCCGATGCCGCTTGCCGGTCCCCTGCCAGCCGCTTTCGGCTGACTGTCGGTGGCTTGACACCCAGCCAGGGCCTCGGCCCTGCCTCTCGGGTCGGGCAAGGTGCGGTTACGGAACTGGTCGTCCAGCCGCTCCACAACGACGCGTAGCTCAGAGCGAGCAGCGGCGGGAAGGGCTCACAAGGCCTCTTCCAAGCGATCACGAGCCTCTACCGGATCACAGAAGGGGCAATCCTGGTTCACGTAGATGTACCGGCCGGCAGTTCGGAGAAAGCTCGCGTAGGCATCCAGCGCATCGGCGATGGCGTCCGACCAGAAACGTTGATCTTCAAGGCGGCGTATCGCGCCTTGGGCTTTGGCTGAGAGCCCACGGATGTGCTTACGCGACGTGCGCTCGGGTGACCGACTCCCGCCAGATCGCAGAGCATTGGGGGGCTTACGCGGCATGGTCCTTTCGAGTCAGCATGCACCACATCCTGCCACGTCGCAGACAGCGGGCGGTTCGTTTCGCGCCACGCGTGTGCGGCAAAGACAGGGAGCTACCAGCGAAAACAGCCCCAAGATCATTACGCGTATATATTGAACCGATTTCATCCTCACGCGACCTGGGTGACGCGGTGGTTTTGAAGGACGGCGATGGCCTTGCACAGGTGGCCGGCCTTGGAAGGACAGCAGCGTAGCTTGCGGAGGATCTTCCAGCTCTTCAA
>NZ_JBQQBQ010000142.1:0-7785 GCF_052245915.1 Nonomuraea sp. 10N515B | reverse complement strand
CGCCCACCGAGCGCTTCGGGCGGCCACCCACACCCCGGCGCACGAAGGAATCAGACGATCAGGCGGAAACCTCCGTCTGCCCTCACAACTCAACCGGGACGACCGTCCCCTGAGTCATCGAGGCCGACTCTGGGATCAACGGGTGGATGTGGAAGCGGTCCTTGACCATGCCCTGTTGGCCGGATCGACGTGCACCTGATCGAGTGCACGCTCAGGTCGGCTGCCGTCGCACCCACTTTCCATGCCTCGGCCAGCATCACCACCGGCTCGCCGCGCTCGTAGGACTGGTTGGCCATCTGCGCACTCGAGCGTGTCGATCACGGCTGACATTTACACGACTGGCGGTCAACCTACGGTCTCCCATTTGGATGACCGCCGACCCGCGGACTTAGTGCGATCAAGGAACCTGCAGGTAGAGCCTAGGGTGGAAGAGTAGGGCGGGTGGGACTTGAACCCGCGACCCACGGATTATGAGTTAGCTCGATTGGTGTTGGTCACTACCGACAAATGTCGTTTTGTGATGCTGCGGGCAGGATTTGCCGTGCCGCTGCGTCAGCCTGTGATGGCGCGCTCCGTCCGGTGCCGTCGACGTGGGAGCAACCACCGAGCAACCGTACCGTCTTTACCTAGTGCCGTTATGCGTAATATGCGTGTATTCCCTTGAGTTATGACGCTGCTGCTCCACATAAGGCGTGATGGCTAGCGAATGGAATGAGCAGCCGTTGAGCAGTCTGCGATCGCCCTTACGAGATCACGGGAGGTTTCTCTGCTTGTCCGACCAACTACGACACTGCCCGGTTGCCAATCTCTGCGACGGTCCAAGTGTCTGTCATGAGCTCCTGGGTGAGCGAAGCGGGAGATATTAATCGAGGGCATCTCTATCTGTCTGATTGTTGCAGGCACTCGCTGCCGTATGGCGCGGTCGTATAGTGCTGGTGCTGCCGTCTATCACCAATGCGGACCTTGCGGCTGTCCAGTAGTGCGTCGTAAATTGTGTGTCTTTGGATGCATCGATTGCTCGGGCAATGAACGGGACGGCATGAAGGCGAACGAAACCACCCTTCGCAAGCTCATTCAGGGCGACCAGCAATTACTGGTCCCCCTCTACCAGCGTCAATACACCTGGGAACGTCCGCAGCTCACCCAACTGTGGTCCGATATCACCGCCCAGGTCGACGTGCTGGCCGAGCAACGGCAGGATGCACCCAGCCACTTCTTGGGCTCGGTGGTCCTCGCTCCTGGGCCAGAGCTGGCGCCGAGCCGGTCCCAATGGATCATCGTGGACGGACAACAGCGCCTCACCACGCTGATGGTCGCGCTCTGCGCGATCCGGGACCACCTGATGGCCGAGGATCCCACAGCTCTGGAACGCATCAACGAGCTGCACCTGATCAACAAGTTCCAGCAGGGAGAGCTGCGCTACCGGCTCCTGCCCACCCAGGCGGACCGAACGGCCTTCAAGGCTTGCGTGGACGGCACGCTGGAGGGCAAGTCCGACAGCCTGATCGGCAACGCCTACCAATTCTTCCGCGGGGTGTTGAAGGAGTTCGACGATCCAGCCGACCCACATGACATCGCGCGCGTGGAGTCGGTGCTGCTGAACCGGCTCAACCTCGTGCAGATCCTGGTGGAGAAGGACGATAACGCGTTCCGCATCTTCGAGTCGATCAACAATACGGGCATGCGGCTCAGCCAGGTGGACCTGATCCGCAACTACGTCTTCATGTGCCTGCCCACCCGGGGCCAGCACATCTACGACGAGTACTGGAAGCCGATCCAGGACCTGCTGGACGCCAAGGCCATGGAACAGTTGATGTATCTGGTGCTGGTACTGAAGGAAGGAGACGAAGCCCAGTACAACGCCGTCTACCGCGGCCACCAGCAGCTGCTCCTGGCGCTGTCCGGGGACGAGCACCGCATCGAGGAGTATGCCCGTGACCTGTACCGGCGTGCCCGGCATCTCAAGGAGATCCTCTTTCCCGCCGACGACATGCCGTTCGCCGGGCGGCTGCGCTTCCTCAAGGAGTGGCAGGCTTCGACCGCCTACCCCCTGGTGATGCGCCTGCTGGAGTTGAGGGAGGACGACTACATCGGCGACGAGGAGGTGGATGAAGCGCTGACCTATGTCGAGAGTTTCCTCGTCCGCCGTCTGATCGCCGGAGTCACCACCAGCAACCTCAACCGCATCTTCCAGCGGCTTGCCGTACAGCTGGTGGCCGAAGAGGAGGTGCCACAGGCGATTCGGACCGCGCTTTCGCCCGCCAGACTGTACTGGCCTTCGGATGAGCAGCTGAGGGAGGAGATCCGCAGCCGCGCCTTTTACTGGCAGGGACGTACAGTCCAGCAGAAGCTCGTCCTACGGCGCATCGAGGAGTCGCTGGGCAGCAAAGAGCGGGTAGACCTCGCCGACAAGCGCATCACCATCGAGCACGTCCTGCCGCAGTCTATGACCGCTGATTGGCTGAGCGAACTCTCCAACGGGGGAGACGACGCCGATCTTCTGCATCGCCAGCTCGTACACACTTTGGGCAACCTCACGCTCAGCGGCTACAACTCCGAGCTGAGCAACAACTCCTTTGTCGCCAAACGCAAACAGCTGGGCCAGAGCGGGCTGGTGATGAACCAGGAGATCGCCGCCTGCGATCGCTGGGGGAAAGCCGAGATCCTGGCCCGCGCCGATCGCCTCGCGGACCGGGCGATCGCCATATGGCCCGGTCCGGAGGAGTCCGGCCGCCGGGGCAGCGCCGCCTCTCGCGATTGGACACAACTGCACAGCGCCTTGGCCGCTCTGCCGACCGCCACCTGGACCTCGTATTCGGACCTCGCCGAGCTGATCGGCTCGCATCCGGTACCCGTCGGGGTACATCTGGCAAGCGTCCCGGTGCTCAACGCGCACCGGGTCCTCACCAGGTCGGGACAGGTGTCCGATGGTTTCCGCTGGGTCGATCCCGACGACGATCGAGACGTGCACGAGGTGCTGCGCGCGGAAGGACTTGTCTTCGACGAAGCCGGACGCGCCTCCCCGGACCAGCACATCAGCGTACGCGACATCGCGGAGCTACTCGGCCTGCCCATCGCCGCGGATCTGGCCGAGACCGAGGCCGCCGGCGATGAGTCCCTTTCGCCGCAAGCGTTGACGGCACTGGAACAGCGTTTCCTGCGGCAGCTCAACGAGCAGAGCGGGCCACAGGCAGCCGGCGCAGTTCAGCGGCTGCTGGAGCACTGGCGCGCACGGGGCGGCGAGCTTCAGTACGGCACCTCCGCCAACGCCTCCTGCGCGCCGATCATCAAGGTAGGCGGACAGTCCCTGTACGCCATCCGCCTTTACCCCAAGAGCGCCGAGATCCCCTTCGGACTGCTGCGCAACCGCAAGCCGTTCAACGATCCGGCGCTGCGAGAGGAACTTCGGCAGCGGCTCAACGACGCACCCGGCGTGGACATTCCCGTCGCCAAGCTGGAGCTATATCCCTCCATCAAGAACAGTCAACTGGCGAGCGTCGCTGTGTTTGACGTGGTCGTTGCGGTGCTCGACTGGTTCAGGGCCAAGGTAACCGCATCGGAGGAGCAGGAGGGGTGACCGATTCCGCGGCCCGTTCTTCGGGACGGTGAGGCACCGGACCAAGATCTCCCGGAAGCTCTCCACCCATGCGAGTGGTGATGGAACGAGCTCACCCGGCGAAGGGTCCTTCGCCGGGTGAGCGAAACAGCTGAGGTGGTCGTCGATGACGAGGCTTCCAGCCCGTACCTCACACGTCAGAAGGTGGCGCTTGCCGATCCTCCTCGGGATCCGGCTCCGTGAAGAGTCCTGCTGCCATGGCCGGGTCCGGGGCGCCGTCACCCGCTGGAATCACGTCGGCACCTGTGGGTTGCGGATCCTCGACAGCGGAAGCCTCATCCTCGACCTCCTCCGCGAGCGTCGGCAGAACGTATTCCTGGCCAAGCCCCGCCAGATGTAGCGGCAGGGGCAGAGCGAGGGCCTGCGGGTAGTCCGGCGGCTGACGCATCTGATGCACGGCGAGCGCCAGCGATTCCGGATCGTCACCGTCGTCCTGATGGCATCCGAGAACGGCGATCTCCACCAGCCCGGGATTCCAACCCGGGATGTTGGTGTCAATCCTGGTATCGCCCTTGTGCTCGCCGGCGCGACGGGGGGCCAGTTTGTCGGCCTCAATGGCCGAAGTCCGGAACTGTGCCGGCTTGGGCGTGGTGCTGTAGAAGACGCGGCTCGCACCGTCGCACTGCGGCACCCACAGGTGGGACGGCAGTCCGTTCGCCTCGTCCTTCGGGTTGACCCCCCACCACTGAGGGGTCTCCCGGCCCTGCACGGTTCGCACGCGGACGAGCCGCCGGTTCGGGTGTAGCCGGCGAGCCGGCGCGTGGCCGTCGCGGATGCGGTCTGGTTCCACTTGGCCGTCCTGAAGCCACGTCCAGTGCGAGCGGGCGTTCTGCCCGTGGGCGAGGAGCAGCGTGGGAGCGCCGCGCAGGGAGCGCAGCATCTTCTGCAGCCATTCCTCCGTGTCGCGCCGCTGCTTGTCCATGGCGCGGTAGTAGCTGCCCGGCTCGCCGTTCTCGGTGCCGGGCACGGCGACCTCCGCGAGCCGCGTCAGCTTCAGCAGCAACGCGGGGTACGGGATCCACGCATTCGCCTCGGGGTCCCATCCCTGGACACCGGCGATGCCGCTGCCCGATCTTTGCGGAGTCACGAGCACAGCGATCGGGACGTACGCCGCCCACCGATTGCGTGCCGTGCGATTCTTCCTGACGAGCCAGACCGCGGCGTACCGCAGGCCGACGGGCAGTTTCTCACCAAGGCCATGCTCGGGGTGCACACGGATGCCGAGCTGTCGCAGGCCATCGTCCCAGGCCATGGAAACGCGATGATCGACGGTCTTCACCGAGTCGTATCGCCCGGCCTTCTTGGGCACCGTCACGAACTGGGTGACCGCACCGGCGTCCGCGAAGCCGAGCCTGAGCGCGAACTTGGGGTCGTGGTCGCCGGTCTCAAAGTCGGCCCTGCGGTCGAGTTCCACCAGCGCCAGCGTGGGAGCCGTGCCCGTGATGTCGCCGGCCAGCCAGGAGCGGGCGCTGGTACGCCGGTCACGGACGGCCGCGCCGATCGCCGAGGAGGTACGGGGCTTTCCCTTCGGCGGGAGGGCGAGCCCTTCTCCGAGGCCGGCCGTCAGCTTGACGCAGCGCAGTCGCACGGTGAGCTCGGCGGACTGCCACTCAAGGGTCACCGGGTCGCCGGGGCGTGCGGCCTCGTACTGCGCCTCGGTGAAGACGCCGCCTTCGCCTTTCAACCCGAGGCGTTCGACGAGTCCCGTGACCGCTGCCTCGCGTAGCTCACGGGTCTGCCAGAGAAGCCGTGCCTCCAGTGTAGGAAGCTTTCCCGGATCGGCCTCCGGGGTCAGCAAGGACATCGCGAAGGCTGCGCCCACCCGCCGTTCCGCCGCCCTGCGGGCGTCTTCTTCAGGCTTGTCCTCCTTCTTCACGCCGGTGGGAGGAGCGTTGAGGGGCTTGGCGGACCTCACTTGCCGCGTGCGGACCAATGCGGAGGTCGCCCGCACCTCGGGGGGAAGGGCTTGCTCAGCCCACTCGGTGAGCTCAGAACGCTGATGCGATTCGTGGCACAGCTCGGTCGGCCGCCCGGAGTCCGCGTCGAGCAGCCGGTCCTCCGGGCCGATCGCGTCCGCGGGAAGTGAGCTGTTGGAACCGTTTCATGGCCTTGCGCACGCCCGCCTTGACCGGCTTCTCCAGAGCGTCGAAGCTTTCCCAGAAAGTGTTGGCGAAGGCGAGCTGCGGCACGCGGAACCTCCCAGGGCGAATGATGGATCACAAGGGTATGGGCGAGCCGTTCACCGAACCAGCCATCTCAGAAGATTGCGTTGGTTGAGGGCGACGTGTGGACTGACGTCCGTTGAGGAGTTCGAGTCGATCTCACCAAGCATCCCCTGACAGAGTTTGAGCAGCGCCTCGTCGACATCGCAGCCGACAGGGGGTATGAATTAACCCATTTAGTGAAGAAGGTCTGCGAGTTAGGCCATTCGAGAAGCTGCGTGACAATCTACCTCGTCCGGGCGTATACCCTCCGCCAGGTGATCGAGGTCAGGATCCACCCGGAAACCCCTGTGACGGTGCTTGAGGCGATTGCGGCCATGCACGGGCTGAGCATCAACTCTGAATTCCGCTTTCATTCCAATTTGCGTCGATTTCCAAGAAGACGCAACAACGGCGTGGCCGAGATCCCCTTTGCTCGTGCGGTCGGATGCGCGGATATCACTGCCTTCGATCGCCTGCTACAGGCGCTTACGGCAGGCTGATCCAAGCCGCGGGCCGGGAGCCTCCCAGCGGTGGGATTGGCTCTGCGCTCCATCGAAGGCGGCCGATGCCTCCCTAACACACCTCATCGAGAAGCTGTGACGCTGCCTTAGGGTCCATCAGATTTGACCAGACTTGTTCGGCGGGTAGCAAGTCACGTTCGGGCAGAGTGTATTCGGGAAACCAGGCATCAAACGCGCAGCCGGGAACGCGAGAAAGGATCATCGCAGTGAGGTTTGTCGGGACTGAGCCGGTGATTCGGATGGCGACGTAGGTCTCGTGACCATCATCGGCGCGGACGACAACGCCAAGTCGGAACGTTGGGAAGTCGGCGGCATGCTCGTGGCCGTCATGTAGTGAGCCTCGGATGAGAGCGCGCAGCTCAGTGTTGAGGCGCAGTGCGAGTCGAGTGCCTGCCTCCAAGAGGTAACGATCGTGATCGTCCTGATTGGGCAGGAGGTGACTCACATAGGTGTCAGTGGTCAACGGCTTGTCGTGCTCGGCGTTGTATCGCTGTCTGGCAGTACGGGCTTCCCTGTGCAGGGAGGCGTAGAAGTCGTCGTTAGATCCGTCCTCGCGGATGCCGGCAGCCACAAGCCAGTCCCGCACCTCGGAATCGGGTTCGTCGGCGAGGACGGCACCCCGCCATCGGCCGGTCTTGACCTTGAACAGGACGACATCGTCGATGGCCCGGATTCGCTCATGCGGGGTGCCAGGGGCGGCGAACTGCTCGCTTGCCTTCTGCAGCACAGGGTGGTCGATTTGGTCGAGTGTGGTCTGGGCCGACGGGACGGGTAGACATAGGTCGTCGCGCAGACATCTGAGCGTGGGGCGGACCGACATGAGGTCAGTCCTCCCACTCGCCGACACCGCCGAGTCGGTCGATCTTCTCACGTGACAGCCCGGTGAGTGCGGCGACACTTGAACCGAGCGAGCCGTCGAGCACCTTCATAGACTCGATCATGCCTTTGCGGATCTCCTCACGGCGCTGCTCCAGGTAATCTCTGACGGCTTCGGACACGACGTCCTTCTTGGTCATGCCGAGGAAATGGGCAGCCTGGGAGATCAACTCGTCCGTCGCGGGGTCGATCTTCAGGGGTGCTTGACGCTTCGTGGCAGCAGCCATATCTATCCCTCCCGCGTCCATGGTACCTAAGTACCTCAGGGTTGGCCTGAGTTGACGTAGGTCGCGTCACCTCGACGGTCGTAGTCGGAACTCAGCAAGGCCTACTCGGAACGTCGCCGAAATCTGCCGCTCCGAAGATTCTCAAGCGAGCCTGGATCAGCGCCTCGTCGGTGAAAGGGCCCTGCAGTTCCCGGCGCAGCAGATCGGCGAACAGGAAGCAGTGCCGCAGCAGGAACTCTCGGTAGATCGGGTTGGCGATCTCCGGTTCTCCGGTTCCCCGGATGAGGCCCAGATTGCGAACGTAGGAGACGTCGTCGTCGAAGGGAGCGTCCGTGCCCGGC
>NZ_JBQQBQ010000141.1:0-8029 GCF_052245915.1 Nonomuraea sp. 10N515B | reverse complement strand
CTACGGTAAGCGGCACGGGTGTGCCTTCCCGACCGACGTTGGCGCGTCGGCCTATCTCGAAACCATGATCAGATGATTCGGGAAGGTACACCCTTCCCGTCAGATCCACAGGTTTCGATCATTGCTCCCGGACAACGCTCGCTCCCGGGCTTTCAGAGCTTGATCACGGCCAATACGCGGCCAAGTTGAGGTGGTCCGGGGAGAACTCCCAGGTCAACGCATGATCGCGACAGGACTGTAAAACCGTCGGCTCAGCCTACGCAAGTTCGAACCTTGCACCTGCCACCAGCAGTAAGTGCAGCTCAGAGGCCCTACGGGGCCTCTTCTGCGTTTCGGGGACATGTAGCCGTAGGTAGCCCTGAGCGGCTGTTTGTCAGTGGTCGCGCAATATACGCGCAATGATCTTGGAGTCGTTTCCGCAGGTCGGACCAGCGGTTTCGGGAGTCGCACGTCCCAGGAACGCCAAAGGGCCCCGGAGACCATCCGGGACCCGGTGGGCTGTGTGGCGCGTCATGCCGCCAGAGCGTCATCGATTCGTCGGTTGGCGATCTCCTGGTGGCCGTCGATGCACTTGGCGTAGACGCGGAGGAGCACGTCCACACTGTGGCCAGCCCGCTCGGCGACCTCCGGGGCCGGAACGCCGGCGTTCAACCAGAGGGAAACGGCCGCGTGCCGGAGGTCGTAGGGGCGCTTGGCGAGCGGAGAGGCGACCTGGGCAGGCGTGAAGGCCAACTTGCGTGCCTCCTGCGAGACCTCCGTGTAGGCCGTTGAGGCGACCACTCCGCCGCGCTCGCTCTGGAAAAGTCGGCCGTTCGGCCCCAGCCCGAATTCGGCGATGTGGTCTCGCAGGATTTTGACCAAGGTCGGCGGGATGGGCACGGGCCGGACGTCATCCCGTCCGTGATGCTTGAGCCCGCGTTCCTCGTGGGCGTCGCCGGTGTCCGTCCATTGCGTGTTGACCTCGGGCCGGGAGAAGTCGATGAGGAGGCGTCCCCAGCCCGTCTCTGGAAGGTCGCAGTCCTCCTTACGTAGGGCGATGGCCTCGGCCGGCCGGAGAGCGGCGTAGTACATGCACGCGAACAAGGCCGTGAGCCGCCTACCGCGTCCCCGCCTGCCTATGTAGGTCATCGCGGTCAGCAGCTCTTGCGCCTGGCGAGGGTTGACCACGATGCGTGGATCCACCGTCTCGGTGGTCTTGGGCGGCTTCCACTTGCTCCGGTGCAGCGGATTTGCCGAAAGCTCCGCCAGCTCCACGGCGTACTCAAGCACCGCGTGCAGGACGGCTCGCTTGCGGCGGACAGTGTTCGCGCCGGCCGCCTTGCCGTCGAGCCGTAGCGCGATCGCGTCGAGCGCCAGCCGTACAGTCTTCGTCTCGCCCAGGTCGACCATGTCGAGCGAGGCACCTTCCAGCCAGCGAATAGCCCGCTCCATGTCAGGAGGAGGAGCGGGCCTCTTGGCCTTGGGAAGGAGCGTGTACTTGCGCAGGGCCGTGCGGAGCAGCTCGGCGTCGGGTTGGCCGGGCCGATCCTTGACGAGCGCGGGGAGCGCCGTGGCGAGCGCATCGGAGATGCTGTCGCGGCTCTTGGCGGCCATGTGCGGCCACTTCATCTCGATGTAGGCACGAACGAAGTCAAGGACCGTTCGAGCGCTCTTGGCCTGGAGCATCGACAGGGGAAGGCCCGTCTCCATGTCGAACGGCTCACCGCTCTTGGTGGCCTGCGCCCGCCGTACCGAGCGAACTCGCCGACCTCAGCGCCGCGCCGCCGCACATATGCACCCCTACGATCGCCTGGTTATGGCTGGTCTCCGTTCGTGGTCGGGGACGATCGACGATCCGGCGCTTCGTTCCTCAGCGCCGGCTCACCGGATAGCGGTGTCCTCAGGTCGCGTGGCGGGGCATGTCGGGCGCTGACTCGGTCGTAGGTAACAGTGGATCGCCTGTGCCCCCTTCCGGGGGTTGGCCTCTGCTCGTACTCTGTCCATCCGAGAACGATCATGCAACGAAAGCGAGGCCGTCAGTGCTGCACACCTGGGTCAGCACCGCAGGAGGGCCACTAATCGCCGTCCCCAAGTCTGAGCTGAACAACTGGGCGGGTGTGGATGACAGCGACGGTCCCGTAGAGACCTGGGGCGACTACGGGCGTGCTTGTGCCGTCGAGGGCTACATCGGCCCTGCTCCATGATGCGGCCGGCGTGCTCGCAGGTGATGTTGTGGATGCGGGCGACGCGGGTGGTGAGCTGGTCGAACAGGTCGTGGTCGATCAGGTTGCGGGGTTCGATGGTGTCGGCCTCAGGCCGATTCGTCGTCGTGGTGCTCATGTTCACTCCCCTCTGGGATTGGTGATGTGTGCTGGATGCTGTCAGCGGGTGGGGCGCCACCTCCTCCGGCGCAGAGCCTCGTCCTCGGTGCATGAATGTTGTGCGGCCAGCACCTCCCACACGTGGGCGGCCTGGGCGAATCGGCCCCTGGCGGTCTCCTCGTGGCTGTCGCCGGCCGCGCGCAGGACGAAGTACTGGCCACCCTCTGAGCACAGCTCGTACTCGCCGCAGCAGGACGTGGCAACGACCCGCATGCGCGGGCTGCGTTGGATGTATGGACCCCATTGATCCGGGTCAGGGCCGCGCGACCAGCCTCGGGATTGTGGAACCCCTGGCCCGCCGCCTGCCGCACCTGCGACCGGCGGGCCGGGGGAGCTCGTGCGGGTCATGCCAAGTCCCGGACGCTGTGAAGGAGGGCCGATTGCCAGGCCAGGGTGGACGCGAGCGCGATCGCGTCCACACGCCGAATGGGGCTCATGACCCCGGCTGCCACCAGGGCCGCGGTGAGGGGCCGCAGCAACTTGGCAGTCCACCACAGGCACTCGGAGGCATCGCGTTCATTGGTGATGTCCCAAGCGGGGTAGGTGTTACGCAGCACCGAAAGCTGACGACCCTGCATGTCTTGCAAGACCGCCGCCTGCGCCACGACTTGGCGAACGCTCTGGTCGGTGGCCTGTAGGAGGGCACGCAACCCCGGATCCGCCATGGTTACCTTCTCCGCCACACCTGGACATCTCAGGGAGCTCAATGGGTCCACACCTCCGACGTGCGTCCGAAGACTCCACGGCTCTGTGTTTCGTCACCTGTTGCTGGCTGCGGTTGTGCAGCTACCGTGAAGCATGTTCCTCCGACGTCCTGGCAGACGAGGGGTTGCCTGGACGGGGCAACAGGCAACCGGGAGAGGCAACCGTGGGCTTTGGCGAGCAACTGCGACACTGGCGCGAGCGACGCCAGGTGTCACTGACGGGGCTCGCCCAAGCAACCCACTACTCCAAGAGCTATCTCAGCCGCGTTGAGCGGCGGCAACGCAGTCCCGAACGACTCCTAGCCGAGCTGGCCGACGACGCCCTCAGTGCTGACGGACGGCTCGTCGAGGCGTGGGTGAGGGAATACGGCTCCGAGCCTATGCTTGGCACTAGCGCAGGAGGTGAGGCAACGAAACGGCGCACGTTCCTCAAGAGCGCGAGCACGGCACTCGTCACTCCCGCCTTGGGCATGCCAGATGGGAACGCCGACGCACTCGCGCGGCTGCGCGATGCCCTCGTTCCGGACATTCCGGCGCAGGCCGGCGACATGCCCCTTCAGGCATTCAGCCGCGCCGTCACCCGAGCCCGCCGCGACTTCACCGCGGCTCGCTACGCGGGCCTGGCCGACGATCTCGCCGAGCTGATCCCCGCTGCCCGCTCCACCTCCAGCGCGGCCGGGCGGTCGTTGGCCGCCCAGGTTTATCACCTGGCCGCACGGACGCTAATCAAGCTTTCCGCGCCGCCGTACGCCTGGGTGGCGGCACATCAGGGGGAGCAGGCCGCCACCGCGAGCGGCGACCTACGCGCGCTGGCCGAGGCACGCCGCGACCTGGTCTCACTGTTCCACCGGGCTGCCGACTACGGCAAGGCGCGCGACCTCACCGCCCGCGCTGCCGACCTGATGCGCCCGCAGCTATCCGGCGCAGCACCGACCGCGTGGGGAGCGTACGGAGCGCTCATGTCCACCGGCGCGATCGCCGCCGCCCGCATGGAGGATCGGCACAGCGCGCTAGCCATGCTGGAGGAGGCCGCCGAGGCGTCCCAGCAGGCACCCAAGCTGGTCCTATCTGCTGGGCACGTGGTGACATACCGGATCGGCGTGTCCATCATCCTGGGCGACGCAGGCACGGCAATAGAGCACGCCCGCGGCATCTCTCCCGACGACATCCCCACCGTCGAGCGGCGAGCCAGTTACTACACGGGCATCGCCGAGGCGTACACACTCTGGGGGAAGACGGACCGAGCTCTCCGCGCGCTGCTCATCGCGGAGAAGATCGCGCCCGCCGAGGTACGCCGGTCGAACTCGCGGCGCATCATCGAAGACCTATTGCATCGTGATCCGCACAGCAACCTGTCGGGACTACGAGCGCTCGCACGACGCGTATCCGTGACGCTGTAGGTCCGTAGCGGCAAGTATCCATACTTCGGGGTAGAGCCCTCAGCGTCTTTCTGCGAAATATTGCGGTGATCCGCGGTGGCGGCCGACGACGAGCAGAGCGTGGCGCCATAGGCCGGTGACCTGGGGGCTACCCCGCTCGCCTCCATTCTGCGGATTGTGCGGCTTAGTTGTCCGTTGCGCTAGCTCGTCAGTGAGTAGCGCATGGTCACGTCCGGCGCGAGTTCGGCCGGATTACTGTGGCGGCTTCGGCCGCCTCAGGCGTCGTTGGGCCGCGTGCTCTATCACCCCGAGGCGGTCGCCGCTGTGCACCAGGTGGTCGGCCGAGAGCGTCACCGAAGGCCGCCCCCGCCCAGGGCTGTTTCCGCGACCGCCACGCCGCTGTGCTCGGATCATTGATCATGAGCGGGTGCAGCTTCTACGCGTTGACCCCGTCACCGAGCGCGTACCCGGTGCGCTACGGGTCTGAAGTCGCAGCGGGCACCTGGAAAGTGCCTCCAACCACTGCGGGAACAAGGACATCAACAATCCCCTATTCTCGCTGGTCAGGGGCACTTTCGCTGCGCCTGGGGCAAGGTCAACGATCACCCTACATGAAAGCTTGAGGTCAGTTGTATACGTTGAATTCTGCGATTGACCACCAGTTACTCGCAACGCTGCCGGTATTGACGACCTTGATGTAGCGAGCTGTCTGCGTTGAGAACGATGCGAGTTGGACTCGTTGGCCATCTGCTACGGTGGAAACTTTGGTCCAGTTGGTTCCATCCGTAGATACGTATACGTCTGCGCTTCGCGCATAGTCGCTGATACTGCTGCCGGCATCCAGCACGATCTTGCTGAAAGTCTGCGTTTGTCCCATGTCCACTTGAATCCAAAGACCATCGTACTGCCCTGTTCCGGAGCTGTACCGAGTATCGGAGTTGCCGTCCAGCATGTTTCCGGGCGCATCGCCAGGACTTGCATCCGAAGCCGTTGCGATCCAACCTGTCCGCAGCAGCGCAGTACCTAGATCCATGACGTCGAACGAAGATCTGCCAGCATATACTCCGCTGGCTCCATTCACAGAAACCGTGAACCTCCCTGCTGGGAGTCCTTCCGGGACGTAGGCGCTGATGCTCGTGTCCGACCAGCTGTCTACGCTCGCATGGATTGATCCGAAATACACCGCACCCAGCCCCTGCGCGTCACCGAAATCAGTACCGCTAATCGTGAACTTGGAGCGCGGTATGCCTTGATTCGGCGTCAAACTGCCGAAGGCCGGTGCCGGGAAGCTTGACAGCTTCTTGGTTGTGAACATCGCCGAAGTCCCGCTCGGGAGCGTATAGGTATACGAGCCGTCGGCGGATATCGGGAAACTCTGACTGCTGGCGGTTCCATTGAATACTACGGTAACCTGCGACCCTTCTGAGCTGGACCAGGTCTTCAGCTGGAGCCCGTTTGATACCGCAGTCGGAGCTGCGATCGAACCGGTTTCGCTCGAAGACCCGTGCACATTGATGTCACCAATGGCCCACCAGAAACCGGATGCTGCGGTACTGACGATGCGAATGTACCGTGCCGTCTGGGTTGGCATCGTGACGGCTACCTTTCCTATGCCACCGCTGCCGCTTGCGATCGCACTGCCCCAGTCGGCGCCATCGTTCGAAACATAGACCTGATATTTATTGATGTAGTCGAACGAACTGTTCACGCCGGTATCGAGGACGATTTGATTGAAGCTCGTAGGACTGCCCATATCGATCTGGAACCAGTCGCCGCTCCTCGTCCCGTGCCCGAGACTCCACCGTGTGTTGATATCACCGTCGATCGCGTTCGCGGCCACACCCCAATCCGGAGCCGATGAAGCCGTGACGGTCCACTGACTGCGGCTCAGCACCGTTCCTGCCGTCTCGATAGATGCTCCGATCGGCATGGAATACGTGATCAGCTTGTTTCCGGTACGGACGGCATTCTGGTAGGGCAGTAGTGCCGGATCGTATGTGACGGTAACCGGATCAGACGTCGACTTGAACGTAAAGTCATGTGTCGGATCCGAGACATTGGTCGCTGCAGGGATCCTGCCTCTCTGCGTAGGTCCCGAATACGTGAATGTGACGGCATCGCCGGCGTTCAAGGTGTAGTCGAACGATTGCGTTCCGTCTGCAACGCTGAAGGTTTTCGCAGCGCTCCCCGAGTTATACGCGATCAGTACCTTCGATCCATCCGGGTTCTGGAACGCAACATTCTCTATGCTCCCTTCCCCGAAGGTATTCGAGTAGATTCGATGCGCTCCAGGCTTTACGAACCTGGTGGCGTGAGCGAGTGCGTAGTAGTCCACGTTGTAGGACACCAGTCCGGTGGCCGGATCGATCGTGACCAATCCCCGACACATGGGGATACCATTGGTGTCGCTGTTGAGCGGACCCCTATCGGGGTCGAGTGCAATGTTCCACAGCATCACTCCGTTCGCCCAGTTGCGCATGCCATTGATGATCCAAGTGCCAAGTGCGTCATTGAACGCTGTCTGGTTGCTGTCCTGCCAAACGCCTCCAGTGGCTTCCGTGATGTACGTTTCTTTGCTCGGATAGTCGTTGTGGACCAGAGTTTGGTAATTCGGATTGCCGCTATAGATGTGCCATCCGGTTCCAGTGGCGTACTTTGAGGCGGCGGGATCGCTGAAAATCGTCTCGGGATACGAGGGTACATCCCAGTTGTGGTCCCAGACCAGAATCTTCGTGGAAATTTGGTTGGCCTCGAACGCCTGACCGATCTCCTGAACCAGCTGGGATTCCTGGTAAGCGGACAGGAACATGCCGGGCCAGCTGGGAGTGCCCATAGGTTCATTCTGCGGCGAAATATAGGTAATCGGCACACCGGCTTCGCCGTAGGCTTGTATGAACTTCACAAAATAGTTGGCCAGCACAGAAGCGTACTCGCTCTTGAGAGTACCTCCTATCATGGAACCGGAGGTCTTCATCCAGCCTGGCGGGCTCCACGGATTAGCCGTGATTTTGATGGACGGATTGAGCGAGAGAGCCTGCCGCAATGCCGGGATGATATACGCCATATCATGCTGGACAGAGAAGTTGGACAGCGTTGGATCCGTTTGCCCTGCCGGCATGTCGTCATAGGAGTAATTCCCGGATGCATTGAAATCCGTGGCGCCCATCGGAGATCGGACCAGGCTGAGGCCGATGCCCTGCGAGGGGTCGAACAGCTTTTTCATCAGCTCGGTTCGACTGGCAGTGGACAGCTTGTTTGATGAGCCAAGCGGAAGAGTCGGTCATGGCCGCCCCAAAACCTTGGACTCTTTGATATTTGACGCTATCGTCGATCTTGATCGCTAGCGGGTTGACCGTTCGCTTCGTTCGGAACAGCACATCGCTTTGGCTGACAACCCACTTGTCGGCCGATACGTCTGTCAGCCAAACACGCACGGAATTGCCAGGTGAGACTTGCTTCGGCCTCGATGACTCAGGGGACGGTCGTCCCGGTTGAGTTGTGAGGGCAGACGGAGGTTTCCGCCTGATCGTCTGATTCCTTCGTGCGCCGGGGTGTGGGTGGCCGCCCGAAGCGCTCGGTGGGCGGC
>NZ_JBQQBQ010000140.1:0-8171 GCF_052245915.1 Nonomuraea sp. 10N515B | reverse complement strand
GATTGACGCTCACGTTGTCGCCGGGCACGAACCAGGCCAACCCCAAAACCAGCCCTGAAGATCATGGACATCGTCCATGTCGCTCATCAGGCCCTACATGCTCAGAAAAAACGTCGTCCTACACCTGTTCCCTCAGCTCGTTGAGCTGGTCGATAAAAGCGCAATGTGCAGCGCTGTGCTCTTCAGTCATCACTGTTGCCAGATTCGTGATCCGGGATAGGAGGAGGGGTCACGCCGTGACTGGAGGGGATCAGCGAATCGTGACGGCAATCATGTTGCCACCGATACGGGGCAAGCCGCGCGCCGATCACCTATTCGAGTTTGTCCGAATAGATTCGCCTCCACGCCGTCAGCCTGCCCGGCACGATCAGGCCGGCCTCGACGTGCATCGAAGGGAACCGAATGGAGTCGAACGCTTCCGGCTCCCGGCCGCGATGCCGGCCGGTTCCGTTCGGCCCTTCGCCGACATCCGCTCGCTGCATTCGGCATCGTTCGACCACGTTTGAACCGCTGGCGGCGCCGCACCAGTGGCGGCATCGTGATCGTCGCCCTGCCTTTCCCGACCATTTGAAGGGCACTCGATGCTGTGCTTCGCTGCCCCTGACGCTCCACTCCGCCCGGTCACCGTCCGCCCGACCGGGTCACCCGCCACCGCGCGGACCACGTGGACGGGTGCTTGTGGGCGACCCGGTGGTTGCCGGCACCCCGATTGCCCCTGCACCTCCGAGGAGATGGCATGCCTGCTGGTGACGATCTGGGCGCTGAAGAGCAGCCGAGTCCCGCTCACACCGCCGTTCGATCGGTTCACCGCCGAGGAATTGATCACGTTCTGGGCAGACGACCTGACCGCCGCCGACCCGCCGTCTGCTGGTGAAGGATGACGTCCGGTGCTCTCTCTGGCCGCCGCACCTCCGGGATCCTGCACTTGCTCGCGTGACTGCGCTCGCGCCCAGGCGCAACGGCAACTTCGTTGCGGGCCGCAAAGCCGCACAGAGTCAGGCGCCGACGCTTAAAGAATTCGGTCCACATGCACGCACCAGAGGGAGAAATATCCCTCAGTGAGTCAAATGTCGGCATTAGGTAACCCTGTGTGACACGCCCGGCGTACAAACGCGAAGGGGACCGACCTGGCAAAACAGCGGAAAGGAGGCGCTCAACTTGCGTTCATGGGAGACCGTTTCTAGGGTTGATCCACAACATCTAGTAGTTACACCGATGTAGTTCACCACACCTTGTGTTTCTCTGTCTCCCGGTTTTCCAGGAGAGATGGCTCACATCGGCGTGGGAAACGCGAGGGGCTCGGAACCGCTAGCGACGGTTCCGAGCCCCTCGAACGGGCACAAACACCGGGATCTGATCTTGGGATCCAGGCGCTAAGTACCTGCTACAGACACTTGCAGCGTAACCAGCGCTTTGCTCCTAAGCAATCCGCTCCCGGTGCCGACAGGCAGGTTCATCAGCTTGACCTGCCACGACACAAGGGAAAACGCGCATGAACACCAACCGAGGTCTATGGGTGGCGGTCTTCGTCATCGCCGGCGTCATCGTCGCCACCATCGGCGGCATTCTCGCCTGGATCGGAGGCATCCCCGTCGCGCTTGCCATCTTGGCAGGCGCCGGCGGCTTCGTCGCCTTCGTCGGCCTCTCCCTGACGGTGGCCGGCTTCCTGATGCGGTCCCAGCCGTAGGAGCGCTCGCCACCGGCCTCGAACCTGAAGGAAGATCCGCGAGGACCTGCCCGGCTCGACACCGTGCTGGGCGCAGCCCAGGGCCGGGGTGGCGGACGGTCGTACCTTCGCCACCCCGCCCTCGGCCATCACCTACGCGGTCGCCGGCAGGTCCTCCGTGGATCGCTGCGCATCCTTGGCCTTGGCCTCGGCGCTGGCGAGGATGTCCGGGAGGTGCTTCTTGACGACGATGCGCAGGCGGCGCTCATTCATACCGGACCAGTTCACGACCTCGCGCACCAGCGGCTCGATGTCCGCCAGGTCCGGGGTCGGCGCGGGCAGGACGCCGGCCTTTTCCGCGCGCTTGAACAGGCGCCCGTACTCGCCGCACCAGTCCTGGCGATCGCCGAACTCCTCCATCTCCTCACGGCTCATCGGCAGGGCCTTCAGCACGGCGTCCGCGTGCTGGGGGTAGCGTCGGACTTCCGGATCGGTGGCCAGGAATCGCACCAGCGGGTCCTCGGACGCGACCAGGTTCTGGTACGCCTCGGCCTGCTTCGTCTTGTGCGCCTTCGCCAGCTCACGCAAGGCGGCGTTCTGCTTGTCCTCCGCCTCGAAGTAGGCCGCGACCTGGTCGGGAGACATGGTGTGGTCCCATTCCGGAACCGGATGTGCGTGGTACACGCGGTCGGTTTCGGTGCGGTGGTTCCGGCTGTCGATGGCGTCGTAGTACGCCTTGACCTCAGGCAGCATGGGGAGCTGTCCTTCCTTCCTGTGCTGGTGGACGGGCTGCCGGAAGAGGGCTGGTGGTGCGGGCCCGGGCCTCGGCGGCGGGCCGTCCCCCTTCCGGCGATGAGCCGTCAGCGGCACGGCGAAGCGCCCCGCAACCGTCCGGTTTCTGCCTGTTCCAAGATGTTTTGCGCCAGCAAAAGATCTTGGAACAGGAAGAACTCGCCCACCAGGCACCGCGAAGCGGGGCGAGAGGACGGTTGCGGGCGCGCCGCCGTACCGCAGGCTGTGAAGCCGGAAAGGGGGACACCGCACTGGCCCGAGTACCTTCACCTCAGCGCCTGTGGTGGGCTGCCGTGTCAGCCACATGGTGGGAAGGGGCGTGCGACATCCGGCGTGCTGTGAGGTGGGAGGGCGGGCCTGCGACCGCCGGCAGCCATCGCGGCACGTGCGCCGGAGTCCGTCAGGCGGCGCGGCGCGGAGCCGGTGTCCTTGCCGGCGTGCTGATGCTGCCGTACGGCGGCGTGAGGCAAAGGACGACGCGCGCCACGGCGGGGGGGTGGGGGCTGATGATCGGCGTGCCGGCTCCTCCGAACGATAGAGGGTCGGTTGCTTGCCCCCTCCTGAGCGGTCGGATCTTGGAGCCCCCGGCTCCGGTCAGCCCGTCCTCGGCCCCGCGGGGCCGAGGTAGTCGGTCAGGGACCGCTGCAGGTGCTGCAGCCACTCCGGTCGGGGCGGCCCCATGACGAGATCGATTTCGGCGGCCGTGGGCATGCGCACCTGAAGCTTCTCGGGAGGCACGTTGCAGCGCAGGGCCAGCGTCAGCAGCTGCGCCATCGAGTAGAAGGGACGGATCGCCAGGACCTCGGCAACAGCACGGGCGGCGGTGTCGAGCTCGCCTCGATACCAGGCGGCAATGGCCCGAAGGGTGCCGATGGGGGCTGCGAACGAGGGCGGGGTGCGCTCGGCCAAGTGGAGCAGCGTCGTGGTCATGGTGGCCGGGTCGTCCTGTACGGCCAGCCAGGCTTCGTCGCGGATGCGAACGATGTGCAGGTCCATGGCGAGCCGGATGGCGGTGGCGTCGTCGACGGAGGTGCCGTGGCGAGTGGCGTTGATGGTCCGGCGCAGCCGGGCGAGGCCTCCGCCGACGAGCTGCTCGACTGGTGGGCAGGGCTGGATGCTCAGCTGGTCGGCGAGGTGACCGGCGAGCTGGCGGGTCAGATGTCGCAGCTGTCCGGCGTGGTCGGGCGAAGGCTGAGGGGCAGGCATGTTGGCCGTGTCCAAGACGATCTCCTTGCTGGTGGGTGCCCCGGAAGGGGGCGGGTCTGGTGACGACTCCGCCCCTCCAGAGCGGGCGCGGAAAGCAGGGCAGGATCTACGGGCGGTGCAGGTGGTCGGCGGTGCTCGCGGCGCTCGCTTCTTGCGGGGTGCGGCTGAAGACGAGGTCGGCGGCGGCCGCGACGGCGGCCAGACCGTCGCCGAGGAGCCAAACCCGTCGCTGGCCGGTGTCGGTGACGGTGTCCAGACGGGCCAAGACGGGCATCCAGTCGTCAGCCCCTTCGGGGGTGGCTAGGCGGACGTGCCAGCCCGGTTGGATGGCCCGGGCTGGCCGGTAGCTGCCGCTCAAGCCGGCACCGGATGTCTGCCGAGGCCGAGGGCGGCGCCCAGCTGCGGTCCGAGCTCCAGCGCGGCCCGCACGGCGGGCAGCAGGCGGCGCTGCCAGCCTTCCAGCGCCACCGACAGGTCGGCGCCGTAGCGCAGGTGCTGGGTGAGTGTGGCGGTCAGGGCGGCGGCCTGCTCGATGCCGGCGTTGGCGCCGCGGGCGGTGTTGGGCCGGACCGGGGCCAGCGCGTCGCCCAGGAGCACGGCGTGGGCGCGGCGGCCGACGGGGTAGACCATGCGCTCGGGCGGGGCGATGTCCACGATGGGTGCGGCGGTCCAGGCGCCGGTCGCCTCGATGATCTCGGCGGCGGACGTGGGCAGCAACTGCCGGGCATGCTCGGTGACGTGCTGCCGGGCCTGGGGGGTGATCTGGTGGGGCAGTACGTAGGTGCGCCGGGTGGGGTCGGCGTTGAGCAGGTGGCGTACCTCCTCGTCGGAGTGGTTGAGGTAGAAGGTCCAGTCGGTGGCGATGCTGCCGTCGCGCTGCAGGACGGGAAACAAGTGGAAGCCCGCGCCGGGTGGTTCCAGCCGGGTGTAGTCGCGCAGGTCGGGCAGGACGATCGGGGACTGGCCGCGCCAGGCCACGTAGCCGCTGTAGCGCAGGTCGCGGCCGGGGTCGAGGAGACGGCGGCCGGTCGAGCGGCGGCCGTCGGCGAAGACGACCAGGTCGGCGTGGACGGGGTCGGTGTGCGCGACCTGCAGCTGGGCGCGGCCGTCGGGTCCGGCGGTCAGGTCCTGGACCCGGTTGCCCAGCCGCAGCCAGCCTTGGGGGAGACGCTCCAGCAGCGCGCTGTTGATGAGGTGCCAGGCGGTGGAGCGGCCCGGGTACATGGTGTGCACGCGGTCGGTTTCCTGGCGGCCGGCGAGCTTGACCGCGATCACGCGCTCGCTGGTGAAGGGGACGAACTCGTGCTGGGGGACGCCGATGGTGTCCAGGGCGGCCAGGGAGGTGTGCTCCAGGCCGATGACGCCACCGGCCTGTGTGTGCAGGTGTTCGGAGGCGTCCAGGACGGTGACGTCGGTGAGTCCGGCCTGGTGGAGTAATAGAGCCAGGGTGGGCCCGGTGATGGAGGCGCCGACGATGGCGATCGCGGGCTGGTCCTGGCGGGGTGCCAGTAAGGCAGGGGCGAATTCAGCCGAGACGTCGGTGTGCGGCTGGGTCAGCGAGATCATGGCAGCTCCTGTGCTGAGCGACTGGGCTGCCGGAAGGCGGGGTGCTGCGTGAGGCCCGCGCCTGGGCGGCGGACCTCCCCTCCTTCCGGCGCCGAGCCGTCAGCGGCACGGAGAAGCGCCCCGCAACCGCGTGGTTCTGCCGGGGTCCAAGATGTTTTGCGCCAGCAAAAGATCTCTGGACACGGCAGAACGTGCCCGTCCGGCCACCACGCGGGCGCAGGGACTCCAGGGCGGGCCGGACGGGCACGAGCGCGGTTGCAGGGGCGCGCCCGACGTGTCGCAGGCTGCGAAGCCGGAAATGGGGGGTGCCCCGCCACTGGCCGCGCTCCACGATGCCGGCGCTTCCGGGCGCTGGCGTGTCAGCGGCAGGGTTGGAGTGTCAGTGATGGGCGGCGTCGCGGGCGGCCACGCCGCGCGGCTCGCTGGCCACCACGAGCAGCAGGTCCTTCATCGGGCCGCCTCCTGCTCGGCGAGCGACCACAGGATCACCTTCACGCAGCTTCTGTAGTCGCCCGGCTTGCCGCGGGTGCCGATCTCACGCCGCACTAGGCCGTCGTGCTCCAGGCTTTCCAGCGCGCGGTGCACGGGGCGAGACGACCTCGCCGGTATCCGGAGCGCTCGGGTGAGCATTGAGGCGCTGATCCGCAGATGCGGGTACTTGCGAAAGTGCTCCAGCACCTGCGGTTTGATCTCCTGGTGCAGGAACTCCCCGTCCTGGCCCTTCCCACGCCGGTCGACGTCGCCGTGCAGTTCCCGCAGGTACCGCTGGATGGTCCGTTCGTGGACGCCGAGGTGGTCCCCGATCCGGGCCGGGTCGGTGATGCCGAGGTCCAGCAGCTGCGCGGTTTGCTCCTTCCGCTCGGCTCGCCGGCGGATGCGAGCTTCTGAGGCGGCCGACCATGCGGAGCGGGTCACCACGTCCGCCCCCGCTCCAAGTCGTCGTCGGCGCGCACGCTGATGGACTCGTCGACCGTCGCCATGACGGCTTCGACCGCGTCTTCGGCGGGCTGCAGCTGCGCTGCGGGCGGCTCCCAGTTGGGCAGCGTGGCGGCCATGGCCAGGTACAACCAGTCCGGCAGCTGGGCCCACGAGCCAGGGGCGGCTCCGTGCCTGCGTTCCGTCACGGTCATCAGGCCGACCGACTTGTCCGCTTTCCGGTTGGGTCCGCTCACCTCGTACAGGGAGAGCGTCCAGCCGCCCCCGGGCGTCCACACCCACCGGTAGATGGCGTTGCGGGGGAAGAAATCGCGTTGGCCCGGCCGAACGATGGCCTCGGCGGCGCCGAACTCGTCTTCGATGGTCACCGTCACCTTCCTCCGGGTGACGGTCGTCCAGCCTTGCGTGGCCCCGGACGTCTTCGTGTCGGAGGCCGGCGGCGGGTCGAACAGGGTGTTGTCGTCCTCCACGTTGGTGTCCTTTCAGAGCAGGGCGAGTTGTTCGGGTCGCGGCCGCGACGGAGTCGACCCCGCCGCCGAGGCCGACGACGATCGGCATCTGGACCATCGGGTCCTCCAGGTGCGGGAATGTGAGGACCCCCGCCGGGGGGCCGGCGGGGGTCCTCACGGAGAGCGGTCAGCTGTCGCCAGGCGGCGGGGCGCCGGTCGGCTCGCGCTCGTGGTCGCGCAGCAGTTGCTGCATGCGGCTGAGCTGGAGGCGCAGCCTGGCCAGGACGGTTTCGTGCTGGGTGATGGCCTCGTGCTGGCGAGCCAGCAAGCGGTGACGGCGGATAGTGCGGCAGGCGGCGGCGCGGCGGAGCTGGTCGAGGTCGAGGCGGTCCAGCCAGTACATGGCCAGCGCAGCCAACACGGCGGCCACCTGGTTAGCGACGCGTCGCGGGACTGGTGCGTGGTGGTGGCGGCTGCAGGCGTCTCGCCGCCAGACGACGCCCAGCCCGAGCTCGCGCGGTGTGCGAGCGCCGTCGCGGGCCCGTGCCGCGTCGATGATGTTGGAGTCGACCAGGCGGGTGGTGCGGTGGATCACCGGCCGGTCGGGGCGGTGACGGCCGGAGCGGGCCTCGACAGGCAGCTCGCCGCCGTAGTGGATGATCAGGCAGGTGGTGCCGGGGTCGATGTCGTTGAGGTCGTAGCCGGGCTCCAGGGGTGAACGTGCCGTTAACCTTGGAGTTGGCGACGTGGCAGGCCAGCGTGCCGGTGGCCGGGTTGGGACGGGCCCGTACGCGCAGCTTGCCGGCGGGGCCGGCGTCCAGCACCACGGCGTCGACCGGGACGTGATTGATGGCGAGGTCCATGGGACGGGACTCCTTGCCGGGTGGCTAGAACAGCGGGTCCGGCAGCGGCGGACGCCGCCGCTTGGTCTTGCTCGATCGCGCGGCCGCCGGGACGGGGTGTGTGGTCGTGGAGCGGCGCCTGCTGGCATCGCCCGGCAGCGGCAGGCCGCTGAGGCCGAGGCCCGCGTATCGGCACTGCACGGGCTCGTCGTGGTGGCGGCCAGAGCATTCGATCGTCCCCAGCGCGCGGTCCTTGACCGTGAGCTTGCGCCGCAGGCCCGTCTCGAGGTCGTCGATGCTGCTGCTTTCCAGCGCCTCGTGGTGTTTGTGCATGTCGGCGAACATCACGTGGTCGGGGAAAGCCTGCGCCCAACAGCGCAGGTAGAGGCTGGCGGCGGGGGAGGTCAACGGGGCGATGAGGCTGGCGTGACAGCACGCGCAGCATGCTTCGGCTGCGGTGCCGGGCCGGGTGTCCTGGCCTGCGGCGACCCGGTCCAGCAGTTCGCGACAGTGCGCCCGGTAGACGAACTCCGTGCTGATGAGGACGCGGGTGGGCTTGAGCAGCGGCCAGCTGTGAAAGAGCGTGTCCGAGGTGTGTCAGAGAAAATGCACCAGATCGGGTCTTAAATACCCATCAGTCGCGGGAGGGGTTATAGGGGATCCTGGCGTAGTTCTCGCCGGGCTGCAACCCGGGCCTCGTGTGCGTCCTTCAGC
>NZ_JBQQBQ010000139.1:0-8359 GCF_052245915.1 Nonomuraea sp. 10N515B | reverse complement strand
GGTACGGCTTGCGCTCGCTCACCCGGCTATCCCAGCACAGGGCAGCCCGCCGACGGGCGGTAACGCTACAAATCCATCCGATCACACTGCGACATCATGGACTTCGCCTCGCGTAACGCCCTCTGAGGAATGGGCCCAGTCCTGATAGTGCAAGTAGTTGATCAAGTAGAGACGAACAAGCCCCTCCATGCGGGGAGGGCGAAGGCGGTGAAGTCGCCGGCGAGGGCCCCTGCCCGACCTGCCATCAGACGCTCAAACGATTACACCGCAAGCACTACGAGAGCCCTCGACATACCCTGGACATACCGCGGCTTGCTATACCTGGCGGCATGAGGAGCAAACGCCTACTCACCCACGCTATCGGGATCCTCACGACCGCGGTCAGGGCCTTGACGATCTTGCCCTCGGCACCGGCCAATGCGGCCTACGTCTACAAGTACGGCAAGCGCGGGGTGTTCAAGTCAGGAGTCCGCGGATTCCTGATGCTCAGCCACTGCCACCCGCCAGAAACAGAGACCCACGATCATCGTCTGAACGCCCCACACGGCAGCCAGGCCGACCACGACAAATACCGATCCAAGAGTCACGACATCAAGTCACAACCAGCCCATGCCGCCCACCGCGCCACCGGCGCGCTAGTGCCGGGCTAATGGCCGGAAGCGCATCTGGGGTCATGGTTCACGTGCTGGTGGCGAGTCAAGTCCTGCTCACCACGGTCTTCGTTGTCTCCGCGTACTCGAAGCTGCGCAGCCGTGCCGCACTACAGTCTTTCGCCGCCACCCTGCGATTGCTGCCCGGCCCGGCCCGGTTCCCGGCTGCCACGGCAACGGTGGCCATGGAACTTGTCGCTACGGCCACCTTGATCGTGCTTCCACATGCAGGGCTGGCCGCCGGCGGGATGCTGTTGATCGCGTTCTCGACGTGGATCGCCGCTTCTCTTCGCTGGGGGCAGCGCGAGCCATGCCAGTGCTTCGGCGCGTCCGCGACCCCGCTCGGCCCGGTGCATCTGGTCCGCAACGGGCTTCTACTGCTCGTTGTCGCGCTGGGTTCGGTGGCGCTGATGTTTCCCGGCGGCCCGGTAACCGCGGTCGGCCTCGCCCTGGCAGTACCGGTTGGGCTGGTCGGCGCCATCCTCTTGATCGTCTTCGACGATATCGCCGATTTGTTCATGGAAGTCTCGGGGAGTGCGTAATGCCGTATCTGATTGTTGCCGTCGTCCTGGTCGGCGTGCTGTGCCTGCTGAATCTCCTGCTGACGGTCGGAGTGATCCGCCGGCTGCGGAAGCAGGCCGCGTCAGCGGCATCCTTGCCACCCATGGAGGAAGGGCTCGCCATCGGGGAGAAGATCCCGGAGTTCGCCGCCACCACCACCGATGGCGAGCCGATCTCCGATGAGCTGATCGAAGGGCCCGCCCTGATCGGCTTCTTCTCCCCGTCCTGCCAGCCCTGCAGTGAACTGATGCCGCGCTTCATCGATCATGCCCGCCGAACCCCGGCTGCCGTGCTCGCCGTCGTCGTCACCGACAGCGACAAGGAGGCCGTCACCGACGTCGAACGCCTCGCTGAGGTGGCACGTGTCGTGGTCGAGGCGCCTCATGCCGCCATTCAGAGCGCCTTCCAGGTCGCCGGCTATCCGACCGTCTTCGAAATCGGTGCGGACGGCAGGGTCACCGACAACAATCCCGTGTTGCCCGCCACGGTCAGCGCATGATCGGAACGGCGAAGGCCGCCGCGGGGGTCGCCCTGCGAGCAGCCCCGGGATTGATGGCGGTCTATGTCCTGATAATGATCGTTGAGGCGATCGGGCCGATCGTCGTGGCGTGGCTGACCAAACTGGTGGTCGACTCCCTGGCAGGACAGGGATCTGCGGCCGAGCTGAGCACTCTCGCGGTGGGGCTGGCCGCCGCGGGCATCTTGATGACGGTGCTGCCCCAGCTCATGCAGTACCTCAACAGCGAGATAGGCAGGTTGATCACCGCCCAGACCACCACACAGCTGTTCTCCGCGACGCTCCGGTTCGCCGGGTTGCGACGGTTCGAGGACCCCAACTTCCACGACCAGCTGCGATTGGCGAAGACCAGCCTGTCAACGGGACAGGAAGTCGTCACCGGATGCCTGGGGGTTGTGAGCGCGGTGATCACGATGGCCGGAATGGTCGGCTCCCTGCTCATGGTCAGTCCGGTTCTCACGGGGATCGTCCTGGCAACCGGGGTTCCCGCGCTGTTGGCTCAGTTGCGGCTGTCGCATCGTCGCGCCGCGATGATCTGGGACATCGGCCCGGCCGAACGACGCCAAATGTTCTACGGCGATCTGCTCACCACGATTGCGGCGGCGAAGGAGATCCGTCTATTCAACAGCGGCCGTTTCCTGCGAGGCCGGATGATGACCGAGTTGCGCACGTCCAACGCCGCACGCCGCCGGATGGACATCAAGGAACTGTCCGTTGAGGGCCTGCTGACGCTGCTGGGCGCCGTGGTAGCGGGCGGCGGGCTGATCTGGGCCGTCATCTCCGCCGGCTCTGGCGCGTTGAGCATTGGCGACGTGTCCCTGCTGATCGCCGCCATCGGCGCGGTCCAGGCCGCCCTCAACGGGCTGATCATCGGTATTGCCGCTCTCCACCAGGATCTGCTCATGTTCGGCCATTACGTGGCCGTGGCCTCGGCCGAACCCGACCTCCCCATTCCCGCCGAGCCCGCGCCACTGCCCCGGCTGAGCCACGGCATCCAGCTGACCAACGTGTGGTTCCGCTACAGCGAGGATCACCCTTGGATCCTGCGCGGCCTGAACCTGTTCGTCCCGGCCGCCGCGTCGGTCGCCATCGTCGGTCTGAACGGGGCCGGCAAGTCCACTCTCGTCAAGCTCCTGTGCCGGTTCTACGACCCGCAGCACGGAAGCATCACGTGGGATGGCGTCGACATCCGTGACGTGCACCCCGATGATCTGCGGCACCGCATCAGCGGAGTGTTCCAGGACCATATGGCCTACGACATGTCCGCAGCCGACAACGTCTCCATCGGCTTCGTCCCCGCCCGTGAGGACGAAACCCGAATCCGTGGGGCCGCTCACGAAGCCGGGATCGACGACAAGCTCTCCTCTCTTCCTCGCGGGTACGACACCCTGCTCACGCGGACGTTCTTCAGCGAGGACGACAAGGACGACCCCGACACGGGTGTCGTGCTCAGCGGCGGGCAATGGCAGCGTACGGCCCTGGCCCGCGCGATGTTCCGCGGCCACCGCGACCTCGTGATCCTCGACGAGCCCTCCGCCGGGCTGGACCCTGAGGCCGAGGCCGACGTGCACATTCGGACCCGACGCCGCCGCCACGGCGCCACCAGCCTGCTCATCTCTCACCGGCTCAACACCGTGCGCGACGCCGACCTCATCATCGTTCTGGAGGACGGCGCCATCCGGGAAGCCGGAAAGCATGACGCCCTCATGGCCGCCCGCGGCCCCTACGCACGGCTCTTCAACCTCCAGGCGACCGGGTACCGCGAGCCGGAAGAGGCGGTGGCCCCGTGAGGTGGGTGCTCCTCCTCGTGAGCTGCGCGTTGGCCTTGTTGATCGTACGGCTGCGCGCGACGTATTCCGTGATCCGGGTCGATGGCGACAGCATGGCCCCCACATTGACCGACGGAGATCGGCTACTTGTCCAGCGTGTGGCCGCATCGGCTCTCCGATGCGGTCAGATCGCGGTGGTCCGCGCTCCTCAATTCGTCGGTGGGACCTTCCTCATCAAGCGGATCGCCGGATTGCCGGGCGACCCTGTTCCGCCCTCGGTGGCCCCGGTGGTGGCCGAAGGTCGTATCCCCGTCGGCAATGTCGTCCTGCTCAGCGACAACAGCGAGGGCGGCTTCGACTCGCGAGACCACGGTTACTTTCCTATCGCTGACGTTCACGCCGTCACTCGCCGAAGGTTGTCCCCTGGATCTGCAGGCCTGTCAGTAAAGGAGACGGCATAGATCAACTGACCAAGTTCTGAGACCGTAAACGAAGAAATGGATGAAGAGCGTGAAGAAGATCATAACCGGACTCGCGGACCGCGCCGTGGCCTTGGTCCTTCCCGAGGACTCTGCCGGCGCCGTCATCAAGTGCTACAACAGACCCATCAACGGCTATTGGTGGGGGCGGTGCTATTACAACCCCGCCTGCAGCAGCAGGTCAATGAAGGACAAGTACGCGTGCAACTGGGGGCCAGGAAGCACCTTCGGGGTGCGGAGCACTCTCGAGCGCAGGTGTTGCTAGCCGCGTAGCGACCACTCCGGGGCCGGACAGTTGCCGTAACGGGAAATGTCCGGCCCCCTGTGCGTCCAGACCTGACAGTTCGATCGCAGCCAGTTTGTCAGTGAGTAACGCCAGGTGCGTCGCATAGTGATGACAGGCTCCAACGAGCGCCGCCACCGGATCCACGCGACTGTCCCCTGATCCGTCCGACGCGTCCCGGTAGGTCACAGCGTCACGCTACGCTCGCGTCCCCAGACGAGGTCGCCGGGCTGGACCCGGGCTGCGACGGCGGCGGCGTGCGCCCGGTCGTCCTCGTCCCGGCTCGAACGGCCGCCGCCGTTGAGGAGCTCCAGGGCACTGCCGGTCTCAAGGACGACGCGTGCGGTGTAGAACCAGGGCTTGTCGTGGGTGGCTTTGGTGAGGGCGAGGACGGCGGTGCCCCGGCGGAGGACCCTGAGGCGGATAGCCACCCCCTGGCGGTGGCCCGGGCGGTGGGAAGCTGCCCGGAGGTGGTCCTTGCGGGGCCCGTACTGGTGGGACATGGCGACTCCAACGGGAGGCGGGGCGGCCCACACGCTCATCGCAGGCTGTATGGCGAGTGTTACAGAGCGCTGATTTGTTACCCCCGCCCGGGCCCATCCCTCCGGATGTCCGGACGGGGGTGGGCCTTGAGGTCACTCGGCATGAACCTGCGTCCAGTGCGATGGAGTCCCTTCGAACATCACATCGTTGCAGTCGCAATTACCGCAGCCGGGGATCATTCGCTGCTTCCTCCTTGCCTAGCGTGATTGGGTCTTCCACCCACAGTGACATGCCCATACGCTGACGTGCATGGTGGAGTTCCGTATCCCCGCGGCCGACCTGCGTCTGGGCGACGAGATCGAGATGTACGAAGAGGACCCCAATCGCGCTGTACCGAGAACCAGGCGACCCCGGCGAGTACTGGCAAGTCGCCGAGCTGTTCGACAAGGGCATGCAGCCCTACCTCGACGAGAACGACAAGCCGGTCGAATATCGAACCATCGGTGCCGTCCTGGTAAGAAAGCTCACCCAGGTGGATCTGGGGCTGAATGACGTGGCGTGGCGGGCCATGCTGATTCAGATGGGTCTCTCCCTCGACTCCAAGCACGTCACCATGACGAAGAGGGCGGGTTTCTTCGGGCACCACATTGTCAGGGTGCGTCGGCCGGATCCGACGCCAGAGTCCGAGGCGCTCCGCAAGCAGTTGGCCGACTGAGCCATAGGACCACGCAGACCAACCCCTCGCGTCACACGAGCGGTGGCACGCTATCGGCGGCCGAACCGTCCCCTGATCTCACCCCACGCGGCACATCTTCGCGTGGAACGACGAGGAAAGGTCGAGGTGATGAGCGCCATCACGTCGCTGGTGCCACCCGCCGGGCTAGCATCAGGTATCCCCCCGGGTCGTCCACAGTGCGGAGACGGGGAGGCAGGTGAGGCCTTCGCCGAAGCTCAACGACTCCGAACCGCAGTAGAGGACGAAGCCCGCCCGCATTCGGTCCCCCAAGCGACTCTGGAGCAACCTCAGACCTCGGAAGTCGTCGCGTCGGACCGTCTCCGCCGCCTTTACCTCGATGCCGATGATCTCGCCGGCGTTGTTCTCCAAGATCGCGTCCACCTCGTATTGGTCGCGGTCACGGTAATGGTAGAGGCGGGCCGAGGTCATACTCCAGGTGAGTTGTTTGGCGATCTCGCTAAGCACGAAGTTCTCCAGCAGGCCACCGATGCGGCTGTCGCTGACGTTCCCGTCGGTGAGATACGCGGCCAGGCCGGAGTCCACGAAGATCGCTTTGGGAGTCGCCACGGCTCGTGTCGTGGCGTTCGACGACCATGCGGGAATGGACCGGATCAGGAAGATGGTCTCCAGGATGTCGACGTACCGGCGTACGGTCGGATTCGGTACTCCTAGCTCGCTTGCGAGACGGCTGATATTGAGCAGGCCGCCGGTCTGCGCAGCGAGCAGGGACATCAGTTTGCGCATGTCGGCCGTACGCTCGATCTCTGCGATCTGCTTCACGTCGCGGACGATCAAGTCTGCGATGTAGCCCTCGAAGAAGCGCGCGCGCCGTCGGGGTGAGGTCCGTTTCACCGCCTCCGGATATCCGCCTCGGGTTGTCAGGGCCACATAGCCCTTGCGCCTCAGTCCAAGGTCATGCGCGCGCAGATCTGAGCCCAGCGCGAATGCGGCATCGACGAAACCGTCTTCATGGCCGTCGATCTCACCCTGGGAGAGAGGCCAGAGTTCGATGGTTTCAGACCTTCCTGGCAACGCGTCCGGAAGGCTTCTCAACGCGAGTAGCCGGGCGGAGCCGGTGAGCAGGAAGCGGCCAGGGCGAGGATCACGGTCCACTACGTGCTTCATCGCCAGCCACAGATCTGGTACTCGCTGGACCTCATCGATGAGCATGAGACTGTCATGACGGATGAAGCGCACCGGGTCTGCCTGTGCCGCGGTTCGGGTGAGCGGCTCGTCGAGGAAGCGAGCGACACCACCAGGGACTTGTCGCAACACCCTTTCCGCGAGGGTGCTCTTGCCTACTTGGCGCGCTCCGTTGATGACGACGATCCGTGTGTCCTCCAACGCCTCATAGACCAGTGAAGCCGCACGTCGGGGTAGGTAGTCGATTGCTTCCCGCACAGTGGAAGATTAGCATCGATGTTAAATCTGCCGACGGTAGTACGTTAAATCTGCCGAAGATCCAGTGTTAAATCTGCCGAAGATCGCCTCAGGGCCCCCAGAGCGGCGGGGGATCCGGGCGTTCTGTGGCCTCGTTCCGCACCGTGGCGGCTGGCCGATCCCGTCCGAGTGCTTAGCGGCGATGGCTGTTGTCGAAGATCTCCGGTGGGGCATCATGACGCGATGGACGTGCGCTATGACGATGTGACCGGTCCCCTCCGAACGGCGTACGACGGTGGTGCCGAACGGCGTGACCTCAGCGGCAAGGCCCCGTGGAAGCTGGTGGAGCGGGAGGCGTTCCTGAGTCGGCTCAAGGATCACGGGTGCAGGCGGCTGTTGGAAGTCGGCGCCGGGACGGGTCATGACAGTGCGTACTTTCAGGAGAACGGATGGGACGTCGTGGCCGTCGATCTGTCGCCGGCCATGGTGGCTCTCTGCCGGGAGAAGGGCATCGAAGCCCATGTCATGGACTTTCTGAGTCTCGATTTCGTACCCGGGTCGTTCGACGCGGTGTATGCGTTGAACTGCTTGCTGCATGCGCCCAACAGTGATCTTCCGGCGGTCATGGAGGCGATCGGTACGGTGATGCGGCCCGGTGGGCTGTTCTTTCTCGGTGTGTACGGCGGGGGCAGTCTGATGGGGGAGGGCATGTTCGAAGAGGATGATCATGATCCTCCTCGGTTCTTCTCGTTCCGTAGCGATGAGCAGCTTCAGGAGTATGCGCGCAAGATTTTCGAGATCGTGGACTTTCACGTCGTGGGGCCGGACGAACGACGGTTCCAGTCGCTGACGTTGCGGCGCCCTGGAGGCGGCACCCAGCCGCGGCACCCAATGCCGGCGGCGTAGCACCACGAGGGGCGCGCGCGTCTATCGCTCGCGATGTGATCATGTCAAGCCAGACGGTTCATGAGGATGCCTGTGCGTGCTGGGGAAGGAATCTGGGTTGGCTGTACCGGCTCGTTACGACGTGGGGAGGATGTCGCATGCCACGCCGGGTCAAGGTCGAAGGCGACAGGTATCACGGACGCGTGCCGAAGGGGGCGGTGTACGTCGGCAGGGCGGCGCCCGGCCTGAAGGCGAGTCCGTACAGCAGCCCGCACGCCGTGGGAAGGCGGGGATGTCGGGTTTGCGGTGGGCGGGTCCACGAGCGGGGTGAGGTGATCGAGCTGTACCACGATCATCTGCGGCAACATCCTGACCTGGTTGAGCAGGCTAGGCGGGAGCTCGCCGGCAAGGATCTCGCCTGCTGGTGTCCGTGCGATCAGGAGTGTCATGCGGACGTGTTGCTCGCTGTTGTCGGTGGTCGGGAGCCATGAGCTAACGGGGCTTCGCCCCAGCCCGACGAGGCATCGGGGTTGTGGCTGAGGTGGGGGCTCCGGCTGGCGACGAAACGGTGACACGATGTGCCCGTTCATGTGCCGCATGTAGCGGTGGAGTAGCC
>NZ_JBQQBQ010000138.1:0-8620 GCF_052245915.1 Nonomuraea sp. 10N515B | reverse complement strand
CCCGAACCCGTCACATCAACATGCACACACGACGCTACACACCGCGACCGACAATTCCCGGCTCACCAGCCCCGACCAGATGATCCGAAACGCATCTCCACTCAGGTTCGCTTAGCCAATCAGGACAACGGTTCATACCCTCCGCATCTGGGGCGCGTCGTCGTTGAACGCGGTGATCGGGTCCCGCGCGCTGTTTCGGTCTCGTGGTCGGCGATGCGATGCACCATGAGGTCTTCCTTCGTCGGGTAGTAGGCGAAGAGCGTGGGTTTGGACACCTGCGTGACATCGTCACCGACCTGCTGCGGCTGCCCAACACCAACCGCCATCTCGCAGGACTGATGTCCGGCCTCTCGCTGCGCTACGAGCTGTCCGGGGACCATCCGCTCACCGGACAGCGCCTGCCGGACGCCGACCTGGTCACCGATGTCGGCCCCACCCGGCTGTCGGCGCTGGTCGGCTCGGGGCACGCCGTCCTGCTGGATCTGGCCGGAACCGTCCCGGCCGGCCTCCGGCCCCCGCCACGCGTCGACCTCGTCCGTGCCACATGCGCCGACGATCTGGGCGCCGCGGTCCTGCTCATCCGTCCCGACGGCTTCGTCTGCTGGGCGGCGGACGACTCCGCCGCCTGCGGCGATGCCCTGCTCGCCGAAATCGCCAGCAACCTTGCCAGGGTGCACTGAGCCTGGAGGTCGATCGTCAGCCTGCGACCAGGTCCATACGGAGAAACTCGGTGATGCGGAGCAGCCTCGGTGGACGTGCAATCTCATCGGGGAGGGCCTGGAACGCCTCGTCTTTCCCGACGAGGCGCGGGGTGGCGAGTTCCACCTCCCTCCCGTCGACCCGGAGCCGCGCACTGTCGGCCGCCAGGATGTTCTGCACCCAGTCGGACCGCGATCCATACACCAGAACGAACAGGTAGCCGCCGTCGACAGGATGCGCATCGAGCGGCGTGCGGTACGTCGCGCCAGAGACGCGACCGACGTGAGTCAGCACCGGCCACTTCCCGCCCGCGACAGCGGGAGGATTGAACACCCGCTTGTTCACGTGCCCCCACCACCTCGGCATCGGCATCGGGATCTCCTTCTCTCGCCCCGGCGGGGCGCGTCGTGGGTCAGATGTTCGCCGAGCTTCCAGCTGGTTCCACCCCGGGAGGACCTTACGCCCGTAAGGCGGCTTACGTATGTAAGGCTGGCTTACGCCTGTAAGGTTGTCAACCCGCCCGTACTCTGGAGCCGCCGATGTCACCACCACCACCGCAACCGCCACAGGAACCGCTCAGCAGAGGTCGCGTGCTGGAAGCCGCGATCCGGGTCGCGGATCGCGGCGGCGTGGAGGCGATCACGATGCGACGGGTGGCGCAGGAACTGGGTGTGGAGGCGATGTCGCTCTACCACCACGTACCGAACAAGGACGCGATCCTCGACGGCGTGGTCGACATGGTGTTCGCGGCGATCAAGCTACCCCATGCCGAGTGCGACGACTGGCGCGAGGCGATTCGTGCGCGCGCTTTCTCCGCGCGTGCGGTCCTGTCGCAGCACAGCTGGGCTCTCGGGCTCATGGACTCCCGTCGCAGCCCGGGGCCGGCGACGCTACGCCACCACGACGCGGTCCTCGGTGTCCTCCGGAGGGCGGGATTCACGCTTGTGATGGCCGCCCACGCTGTCTCCCTCATCGACAGTTACATCAGCGGGTTCGTCCTCCAGGAGGCGAACCTGCCGTTGACCACGCCGGACGAGGTCGATGAAGTGGCCGGCGGCATCCTCAAGCAGCTGCAGGCGGACGAGTTGCCGTACCTCACCGAGATGATCATCGACCACGCCCTGCAGCCGGGTTATGACTACACGAGCGAGTTCGGCTACGGGCTGGACCTGATCCTGGATGCGCTGGAAGCTCGCCGGAGGTAACCTCCGCCGGACTACGCGGAGCAGCCGGCCGAAAGTCACCTTGCTGAATGGGGGTCCATGATTGATGTGATCATTGCCGGTGGCGGACCGACCGGCTTGATGCTGGCCGGTGAGTTGCGGCTGCACGATGTGCACGTACTCGTGCTGGAGAAGGACGCGGAGCCGACCCGGTATGTCCGCTCGCTCGGGCTGCACGTACGCAGCATCGAGGTGATGGATCAGCGTGGTCTGCTGGAGCGGTTCCTCGCGCACGGCCGGCAGCACACGCTCGGCGGTTTCTTCGCCGGCATCGCCAAGCCCTCGCCCGACCGGCTGGACACCGCGCATGGTTACGTCCTCGGCATCCCACAGACCACCACCGAGCGCCTGCTGGCCGAGCGCGCCGCCGAGCTTGGGGTCGAGATCCGGCGCGGCTGCGAGCTCGCCGGGCTGAGCCAGGACGACCACGGGGTGAGCGTCGAGCTGGCCGACGGCACGCAGCTGCGCTCGCGCTACCTCGTCGGTTGCGACGGCGGCCGCAGCACGGTGCGCAAAGTGCTCGGCGTCGGCTTCCCCGGCGAGCCCTCCAAGGTCGAGACGCTGCTGGGCGAGATGGAGCTGACCGAGGATCCGGCGACGGTCGCCGCCGTCGTCGCGGAAGTCCGCAAGACCCAACTGCGGTTCGGCGCCATGCCCCTCGAGGACGGGGTGTACCGCGTCGGCGTGCCCGCCGAGGGGGTGGCCGAGGACCGCACCGTCCCGCCGACCCTCGAGGAGTTCAAGCAGCAGCTGCGGGTGTTCGCCGGCACCGACTTCGGCGCGCACTCACCGCGCTGGCTCTCCCGGTTCGGCGACGCCACCCGGCTGGCCGAGCGCTACCGGGTCGGCCGGGTGCTGCTGGCCGGCGACGCGGCGCACATCCACCCGCCGACCGGCGGGCAGGGGCTCAACCTCGGTGTCCAGGACGCGTTCAACCTCGGCTGGAAACTGGCCGCCGAGGTCAACGGCTGGGCGCCGGAGGGGCTGCTGGACAGCTACCACACCGAACGGCACCCTGTGGCCGCCGCCGTGCTGGACAACACCCGCGCGCAGACGGAGCTGCTGTCCACCGAGCCGGGGCCCCAGTCAGTGCGCCGGCTGGTGGCGGAACTGATGGACTTCGAGGAGGTGAACCGGTACCTGATCGAGAAGATCACGGCGATCGGGGTCCGCTACGACTTCGGTGAGGGGCACGAACTGCTCGGCCGGCGGATGCGGGACGTGAAGCTGAAGCAGGGGCGCCTCTACGAGCTGACGCACGGCGGCCGCGGGCTGCTGCTCGACCAGACCGGCCGGCTCTCGGTGGCGGGCTGGGCGGATCGGGTCGACCACGTCGTCGACTCCAGCGAGGAACTGGACGTGCCCGCGGCGCTGCTGCGGCCGGACGGCCACGTGGCCTGGATGGGTGACGATCAGCAGGATCTGCTCAGCCGGCTGCCCCAGTGGTTCGGCGCCGCCGTCAGCTGAGCGCGCAGTCGTGGCACCGCGGGCCCGGTCGCCGCGCTGGCCGGAACCATGGCCGGCCAGGCGGCGATCACGTTCGGCCCGGACAGGCGGGCGGCATCGACGCGGCGCCGGCGTCGGCGCCGCACCGGCTAGAGCGACCGCTTGGTCACGACGGCCCGGCCCATGCCGGGGTCGTCGCAGAACGCGCCGTCGATGCCCAGCTCGAGAAGCCTGGACAGCCAGCCCATCACGTTGCCGGTCGCCCGCGCGTACACGGGACTGGCCGGGTTCCCCATCCGGTAGTCGGCAGGGAGCTGGGAGTTCTCGTTGCGCACGGTCCAGACGTGCACGTCGAGCCTCCTGCGGTGGGCGTCGGCCACGATCGTCGTGGGCGGCAGCGTCTTGCCCGTGGCGTCCAGCGGCACCACACGCCGGGTGTCCACGCCGATGCCGTCGGCGTACTGGGCCACCTCACGCAGGCCTTCCGGCTTGACCATGTCGTCGTAGGTGCGCGGGTCGTTCGCGGCGACCCAGTCGTAAGGCCTGCCGGTGGCCGAGATGAGCTGGATCAGCGGCAACTTGGTCTTGGAACGCAGGTCGCGCAGGTTCGCCGTCTCGAAGGACTGGATGTACGCCTTGCGCACGCTGTGGCGGTTCAGCACCTCCAGCAGCGGCTCCTCCAGCGACAGGCCCTGGGTGTCGAAGTAGGTCGGGTGCTTGGTCTCCGGGTAGACGCCGACGCCGTGCTTGAGCGCGAGCTGCACGACCTCCTCGAACGTCGGGATTTCCGCCAGCCCGTCGAAGGCCGTGTTGTCGGGCCGCAGGTCGGGAATGCGTTCCTTGGCCCGCAGCGTCTTCAGCTCCGCCAGCGTGAAGTCCTCGGTGAACCAGCCGGTGATCTGCGCGTTGTCGATGGTCTTGGTGGTGCGCCGGCTCGCGAACTCGGGCCGTGTGGCCACGTCGGTCGTGCCCGAGATCTCGTTCTCGTGCCGGGCCACCAGCACGTGGTCCTTGGTGGAGACGAGGTCGGGCTCGATGTAGTCGGCGCCCATGGCGATGGCCGCCTCGTAGGCCAGGAGGGTGTGCTCGGGCCGGTGCGCGCTGGCGCCCCTGTGCCCGATCACGATGGGGGCCTGGCCGCGACGCTCCGCCGCGGCGGGTGGTGTCTGGATCAGCACAACGGCGACCGTACCGCCGGCCAGGACCCCGGCCAGCACGCTCGCGATTAACCTGCGCATCGTCATGGGCGGCACCGTAGACGCTCCAGGTGGACCGCGAGTTACACGTGAGCACACGGGGAAAGACTTGACGCTGTGATCGAACTCAATGACCGCGTGGCTGTGTTGACCGGAGCGTCAGGCGGCATCGGGCAGGCGCTGGGGCGGCGGCTGGTCTCCGCCGGGGTCAGGACGGCCTTCACGTACGGCACCCGCGCCGCCCCGGCCGAGCAGTTGGTGGCCGAGGCGCGGGCGGCTAGCGTGGACGCGGTGGCGCTGCCGGGGGACCTGGCCGACCCGCAGGCGCCCGCCCTGCTGCTCGCGGCCGCCGCCGAGGCGCTGGGCCCGGTGGACCTGCTGATCGCCAACGCCGGGCACGCGATCCAGCAGAACTACACCGAGGTGGACGCCGCGACGTGGGACCGGACGATGGCCGTGAACCTGCGGGCGCCGTTCCTGCTCGCGCAGGGGGCGCTGCCGGGGATGGCCGAGCGGGGGTTCGGGCGGGTGTTGTTCATGTCGTCGGTGGCGGGCTTCACCGGCGGCATCGTCGGACCGCACTACGCGGCCTCCAAGGCGGGGCTGCACGGCCTGGTGCATTTCCTGGCCGCGCGGGTGGCCGCCCGCGGCGTGACGGTGAACGCCCTGGCGCCCGCGCTGATCGACGACACCGACATGTTGCCGGCCGCGGCCCGGCCTGGCGACCTGCCCGTGGGGCGGTTCGGACGGCCGGAGGAGGTGGCCGACCTGGCCATGGCGGTGCTGCGAAACGGCTACCTCACCAGCCAGGTGCTCAGCCTGGATGGCGGCGCCTACCCGCGCTGAGCCGTTCGTCGACAAATCTGGCTGTTCATCTTAGAGATCAGCTGCATCCGAAATATGTGCTCGCCCCCGCCGACCGCTGCGCAGGTCCTGGCCCCAGTCTTTGCCTTCCGTGCCGTCCAAACCGGCGCCGACACCGACTCGCACTCGACTAATTTGCGCAATTTGGTCGGTAAGTAACAGTACGTACTCGTTGCTGCCTGATCATGGCGAAGTTACGCTTTGCCTGTTTGATAACTGCGGCAAGCACGGCTTCCCCCGCCTGAGGCTTCCCCGCCAGAAGCGGTTCTTCGGCTTCGTCACCGGCGACCTCGTAAGGGCCGTCGTGCCCACCGGCAAGAAGGCCGGCACCTGCACCGGCCGCGTCGCCGTCCGTGCCACCGGCAGCTTCAACATCGCCACCGCCCACAGCACCGTCCAAGGCATCGGCCACCGTGACGTCCGCCTTGTGCAACGGGCGGACGGATATGCCTACACGTTTCAGGAGGAATCATGCCGACCGTACGCTGATCCTCGCCCGTCTGAAGGCGGGGGCTCCACGGCGGTGATCTGATAAGAGCCGGTGAACACCTGGCCGAGCTGCTGTAAGTCCTGCGCGGGCGTCACGGTGGCCGAGGCGCCGGCGGAGGCGGCCCAGGCCCGAGCCGCCTGCCTGGCGGCGGCGGTCTCGGCGTCGGTGAGGCATGATTTGATCATTCAAATTAGCGGATTGCTACGAAATTTCCACCGCCGACACGCTTCAGTCAAGAGGGGGAGTCTTCGTGCTTCAGCCGCTGCTGCACGACCTTGTCAGTACGGTCATGGCGCCCGCGAGCGCGCTCAGCGGCCCCGACGGTCAGATCCGCCAGGCCGGCGTGCAGGGGCTCTTCCGCGCCGACCGCCGGGTGTTGTCCCTGGCCAGGCTCCTGCTCGACGGACGGGAACCGGAGGCCGTCGGGCACGCGCCGGCCGGGGCGGGGCGGACGCGGTTCGTGTCGCTGGCGCGCTGGCTCGGCGACCGCACGGCCGATCCCACGGTGCGGCTGGACCGGGTGCGTGAGCTCGGCCCGTACGGGATGGACGAGCACATCGAGATCGTCTCCACCGCCTCCGTGCCGGTGACCGCCACGGTCATCGTCGAGCTGGCCTGTGACTTCGCCGCCATCGAAGACGTCAAATCAGGCCGCACCGCCACCCATCCCGCGGCCCCGCCCGCCGCCCAGCCCTCCATCGCCGCCCCACAGGCGGCCGGCGTCCCGGCCGGCGAGGGGCGGCTGTCCTGGCGGTCGGAGACGACCCAGGTCACCGTCAGCGGGCACGGATCGCGGGCACGGGTGGGGGAGCACGCGTCCCTGACGTGGGAGGTCACCCTCCCCCCGCGGGGTCGGGTCACGCTGCGCTGGAGCCTGGTCGTGCACGATCCGGCCGCGGTCGTGGTGCCGGCCACCGGACCGCTCGAGTGGAGCGTGCCACGCGTGACCGCCGCCGACCGCCGCATCGTCCGGCTCCTCGACCAGGCGCTGGCGGACCTTCGCTCGTTACGCCTGGCCGAACCGGGAGCGCCCGGCGACACTTTCCTCGGCGCCGGGGTGCCGTGGTTCCTGACGTTGTTTGGCAGGGACAGCATCTGGGCCGCCCGGATGCTGCTGCCGCTGGGCACCCGGCTGGCCGCCGGCACCCTGCGCGTGCTGGCCCGCCGCCAGGGCGAGCGCTTGGACCCGCACACCGGTGAGGCGCCGGGGAAGATCATGCACGAGTTACGGCGGAACGCGTTCACGCTGGGGGAGCAGGACCGGCGCCTGCCCGCCGCCTACTACGGCACCATCGACGCCACCCCGCTGTGGATCAGCCTCCTGCACGACGCGTGGCGCTGGGGCATGCCGGACGCGGAGGTGGAGGCGCTGCTCCCTGGCCTGCGGGCGGCTTTGGGCTGGCTGGCCGAGCACGCCGATTCCGACGGCGACGGGTTCATCGAGTACGTCGACGCCGGCGGCCGGGGCCTGGCCAATCAGGGGTGGAAGGACTCCGGCGACGCGGTGCGCTTCCACGACGGCGGCCGGGCCGAGCCGCCGATCGCGCTGGCCGAGGTGCAGGGCTACGCCCACCGGGCCGCCCTGGACGGGGCCGCCCTCCTGGACGCCTTCGGCATGCCCGGCGCCGCCCGGTGGCGTGAGTACGCCGAAGCCCTGGCCGAGCGGTTCCGCGCCGACTTCTGGGTGGAGGGCGTCCACGGCCGGTTCCCCGCGCTGGCGCTCGACCGGGACAAGCGGCCGGTGGACGCCCTCACCAGCAACATCGGCCACCTCCTCGGCACCGGGCTGCTGTCGAGGAAGGAATCGGCCGAGGTCGCCGCGCTGCTGGCGGCGCCCGGCATGGCGGAGGGCTTCGGGCTGCGGACGATGTCGTCGGGGGAGGGCGGCTTCAGCCCGCTGTCCTACCACTGCGGATCCGTCTGGCCACACGACACGGCCATCGTGCTCGCCGGGCTGGCCGGCGAGGGCTTCGAGGCGGAGGCGGCCACGCTCGCCGAAGGGCTGCTCGCCGCGGCCGAGTCCTTCGGTTACCGGCTGCCGGAGCTGTATGCGGGCGACGCCCGCGAGCGGGTGGTGCGACCCGTCGCGTATCCCGCCGCCTGCCGCCCCCAGGCCTGGTCCGCCGCCGCCGCGCTCACCATCGCGCACGCGGCGCTCGGCCTGCACCCCGACGTGCCCGAGGGACGGGCGCTGCTGCGCCCGCTGTCCGGCGCCGTCCTGGGCGCGCTGACCGTGGGCGGGCTACGGGTCGCCGGGCACGACGTCGAGGTGAGCATCGGCCACGACGGCACGGCCTCGGTCACGGGGTTGCCCGACGGTATGCGCCTCGTCCACGCGGAGGCGGCCGCACCCCGCTGACCCGGCGGCTTCGGCTCAGCGGCGGCGGCTTCGAAGATCAGGAACTCCTGGCCGGGGCGGCCGACGAGCTGGAGGCCGACCGGCAGGCCGTCCATCGTCCCGGCGGGCAGACCCAGGACGTTCCACGCGCGCGCGGGCGCGGAGCGGTCACCCGTCGGGCCGTAGGCAACTCATGTGGTCGTGCCCACGATGACGGCGCCCGCCCGGCGCAGCCGCGCGACGCACTCGGCGTCGGCCTGCGCGACGTGGCCGGCGAAATGCCGCGACCCCATCGTCACCCGTAGCCCGGCGATCATGATGAGGTCCTTCACCGCGACCGGAATGCCGTGCAACGGCCCCCGAC
>NZ_JBQQBQ010000137.1:0-8754 GCF_052245915.1 Nonomuraea sp. 10N515B | reverse complement strand
TGCCGCCACCGATCGTGACCTGGTAGCCGAACCGGTGGCCACGGGCATTGACGTGGCCGACCAGGTACCACCATTCCTGGCGGGCGTCCGGATGCGCCGCCTGATCGGCCGGCAGATGCACGAACGTGGGGAAGGCGGGTGCCGCCGTGGCCGCCGCCTGATTGCCCGTCCCCGCTGGGGCGGGGTCGGTCTCGGCCGTCACCGGGAGCGACGGCGACGCCGCGAGGGTCAACACCGCGCCGAGCACCAGAGCGGCGATCGACGCGACTGTTCGACGTTGCCTTTTGTACATGCGATTCCTCATCTCAAGTTGACGAAATTTCGCGCGTCCACGTGGTCGCGCATACCGGCCGAGGCGCCGGTGAGCGGCTCAGGTCTCGAAAGGATCAGACCGGATCACCGATCTGATTGATTGAGGTTGCCGTGTGCCTCGGCCGAAAGGTCCTGCCAGTCGGCCCAGGTCTTGAGCCGGTCGGCGTAGACCTGCTGGAGCATCGGGTTGAAGCCCTGGCCGAAGAGCACCCGCAGGGGCGGGTTGTCGGAGTCGACGAGCTTGAGGAGTGCCTGGGCCGCGGCGGCCGAGCCTCCGGCGGGCTGCCTTCCCGCGAACCCCGCGATGTGCCGGCGGAGCCCGTCGTAGACCGGGTTGGCCTCGGCCATGTGGCCGTTGGCGAGCGGATCGGGGTTCTTGCCGTCCCTGGTGGCGAAGCCGCCGGGCTCGACCACGGTCACCTTGACGCCGAAGTCGGCGACCTCTTGGGCAAGGGCTTCATTCAAGCCCTCCAGGGCCCACTTGGAGGCGTGGTATGCGCCGCCGAGCGGCATCGCCATGAGCCCGGCGGCCGAGGACAGCTGGATGATGTGCCCGCTACCCTGCTCGCGCAGGTGGGGCAGCGCGGCCTGGATCATCCACACCGCGCCGAACAGGTTGGTCTCCAGTTGGTCGCGCAGTTGCTGCTCGGTCAGCTCCTCGATCGCGCCGAAGTGCTCCTTGGCCCGCTTGACGCTCTCGAAGACGGCGGCCTTGTCGGTGACATCCAGTTCGAGCGGGAGCACCGCCTCGCCATAGGCGGCGACCAGCTCGTCAAGGCTTGCGGTGTTCCGGGCGGTCGCGGCCACCTTGTCGCCGCGCGACAGGGCGGCCTCGACGAAGTTGCGGCCGAGGCTGCGGGACGAACCGGTGACGAACCAGACCTTACTCATGATGTCTTTCCGTTCTTTCTGCGGCGTCGGATTCCCGGCTGGTCCAATAGCCGACCGTCGCAGTAGTCCGACGACACAGCACGCTGGAATGTGAGGCGACGGCCTCACATTCCGAGGGTCAGCACGGCACGGGCCGTACCGTGCTGTCGAGGGACAGCATGGGCGAACGGGTTCGTACCTGTCAACACGGCACGGGCCGTTCAATAGAATGGTGGCATGGTGCGTCCTGGAAGCTGGTCCGATCCTGCGGGTGGAAGTCCCGTCCGGGTAGACACCGGAGTGCCCGGTAGCAGGCTCCGGTTCGTTGGAGAGATCCGGCGGGCTGAGCGGGGTGTCAAGAGCCTCTGCGGAGGGAGCAAGCACGCGGGCCGTAGCTGGCGACAGCGAGTCCTGCAGCCTCGTCACACTTACGACGGAGAAGCCGAGCCGCTCATGTCACGGCGAAGGGCACGTCTGGCGGGCCCTAGTCCGGGGTCAGCTCGCCGGGTTCTCCCGGGGTATGGGGATCGGCACGTGTGCATGGATCGGATCGGAACAGGAGAGGCCCGTCTGACCATGCCTTTCGTCGGGCGAGAGACCGAGCGTATAAGCCGATGGTGAAGTCGCTTGGAGGGCAGCGGGAGTCCGAGGGGGTCGTAATACCGGCCGGATGTGACCGTGGTGGTGACGTGCCGGTGGGGAAGGACCCGCACTTTGATCATGCTTGGGGCGAGGGTAAGCGCAAGGGCATGACCCAGGGTTCTGGGTCCAACCACCCCGGCGGGCCATCGCCTGCCGTCTTGGACGGGCACGGGTCCGTCCTGAACGTGCGACGACTTCAATGCAAGCTATGGACTGCGGCCAAGCAGTCGCCGGAGCGGCGTTTCCACGCCCTGTTCGACCGTATCTGCAGAGGTGACGTGCTGTGGGAGGCGTGGGAGCGGGTCCGGGCCAACAAGGGTGCCGCCGGAGTTGATCGGGTGACTGTGGCGGATGTGGAGGAGTACGGGGTGGCCCGGATGCTCGGGGAACTTCAGCACGACCTTCGCGCAGGTGAGTATCGTTCCGCGCCGTCCAGGCGTGTGGACATCTCGAAACCACAAGGTGGCAAGCGTCCACTGGGGATACCCCGGATCCGCGATCGCGTGGCTCAGCAGGCCGCCAAGCTGGTGCTGGAGCCCATTTTCGAGGCCGATTTCCTGCCGGTCTCGTTCGGGTTTCGGCCCAAGCGGTCGGCGACGCAGGCGATGGAGCGGCTGCGTACCGGCTTCATCGAGGGCCGGGTGTTCGTGGTGGAGTTCGACATCGTCAACTTCTTCGGTGAGATCGATCACGATCGGCTTGTCGCCGAGATGCGGCGGCGGGTGTCGGACCGGCGGGTGCTCAAGCTGCTGCGGGAGTGGCTTCAAGCAGGTGTGATGGCGGAGGGGGAGTTCCAGCGGACGGTCGCGGGAACCCCACAAGGCGGCGTGATTTCGCCCTTGATGTCCAATATCTACCTGCATGTTCTGGACACTGAGCTGACCAAGCTCGGGGTGGGCGAGCTGGTGCGGTACGCCGACGACGGAGTCGTCCTGTGCCGCAGCCAAGCCCAGGCCAGAGCGGCCCTGCAAGCGGTCGAGGACATCCTCGCATCGCTGGGACTGAAGCTGCACCCGGACAAGACAAAGATCGTTGACCTCAGAGAGGGCCCGGAAGGACTCGACTTCCTCGGCTGCCACTTCAGAGCCCGCTTCTCGGGTCGGTCGTGGGCGAAGTACGGCACCGTCCGCTACTACCTGCACCGCTGGCCCGGCCATGCGGCGATGAAGAGACTCCGGTCCAAGGTCCGCGAGCGGACCGACCGCCGCCGGTCGGGAACGGATATCCGTGACGTGATCGCGGATATCAATCCGGTCCTGCGCGGCTGGGGCAACTACTTTCGAACGGGGAACGCCGCCGGCAAGTTCCGCCAGATCGACGAGTACGTGGTGTGGCGTCTGCGCCGCTTGATGGTCAAGAAGCGGGGGCGCAACCTACGCGCTGGTCAGTTGAGGCAGTGGACCGAGGAGTGGTTCAACGGGCATGGCCTGTATCGCCTGCGTGGCACCATCCGCTATCCGAAGGCAGCGTAACCATGTCAAGAAGATCATCGGTAAGCCGCATGCGGGAAAACCGCACGTACGGATTGAAAGGGGGATGGGGAAACAGGCCCTCCGGGTCCTGCGCCCCTGACTACCAATGACCGACCACCGCACCACTCGTACCGACGACCGGGCCGAAGCGATCATGCGGGCCACGCTGGACTTGGCCCGGGAGGTCGGCTACGCAAAGCTCAGCATCGAGGCGGTCGCGGCCCGCGCCGGCGTCGGCAAACACACCGTCTACCGCCGCTGGCACTCCCGCGGCCTGCTGTTCCTCGACGCGGTCCTCAGCCTGAACACCGAAGGCCTGGACCACCGCGACACCGGCGACATCGTGGCCGATCTACGCGAGGTGATGACCAAGGCCGCCGACCTGCTGGGCCGGCCACCCTGGGGCCCGCTGTATCAGGACCTCATCGGCGAAGCCCAGCACGATCCCGAGGTCGCCGCCGCACTCAACCGGCGTTTCATCGAGCCCCAGACCGCCAACACCTTGACCCGCCTCAAGGCCGCCAAGGCCCAGGGGCAACTCGCCCCCGGCTTCGACCTGGACCTGGCATTTGAGATCCTGTCCGGCCCCTTGTACTACCGATTTCTGATCACACAGCAGCCGGTGACACACGACTACATCGACCGCGTACTCCACGCAGTCTTCGCCGGCATGAGCCCCAGACCACAAGTGTGATAAGGCCTCTGTGGCAGTGTCACGCATGGGCGGCGACTGCTTCCACGTCCCCCCGCATCATCATCCACGGCCGGCCGGGAAAGTCTTTGAAACCCAGCCCGGGCCGCCGCCTGCCGACCCGGTCGATGTCGTAGGCGGCGCCCGCCGGACCCCGATCGGTCAGCTTGTCCAAGATGCCCCGATGATCGCCTCGATCTTGGCCAGGGACATGTCGTCCACGGTCTCCGGCGTAACCCCGGGCGTCATCGCTCCGTCGTTGGAGTAGATGCGTCCGTAGGCCAGCAGGAACATCTCCCTGTTGAACAGCTGCCGATACAGCCTTTCCAGCGGCAGACCTTGCCTGCCGCGTTCCCGAATGACGGTCAGCACAGTTTTAGCGCTCTGCATTACGCATGCCTCCCTGCCGTTCCGTCTCCTCCACCTGCGCCCCTTCGCCCTGTGCACCGGCTTTCCCGGGTTCCTCGGCCGGTCGTGACTCCGGGTAGGGTCGGCTGCCCAGCGAGGTCCCGTGGAACTCGGGCCTTTTCCGGGCAGCCTCCCACCAAACCCGGCGTGCCCGCTTTCCAGGCACCGGGCTTTCCAGCGATTTAAGCCGCGTGCGCGACCGGGTTCGCGTGGATCCAGTCATGGCACGGCGCGCAGACGATGAGCGTCTTGCGTCGTTTCCTCGCCATGATGGCGGCCCACGCCGGCTGGTCCGGTCCAGGTTTCCCGAGTTCGTTGATTCCGGCGACCTGGTGGACTGTCACCGTGGTGCCACTCTCGCAGAGTTCGCATTCCCGCTGGCGAAGCCGCGTAAGCAGTTCCTTGCGGGGGACGCGGACCCGGACGGGGGCGGGGTCGGTGATGACCGCCCGTCGGTCTTGCCGCAGGGTGATCCCGCCGAATCGTGCTACCAGGTCCGGCTTGCCCCTCCGCTTCCGCCTGGCCTCGAAGCAGGTCCTGGGGCCGTCGCCGGTGGTGACCTTCGCCTTAAGGCGGGCGGCCATCGTGGAGACGGTGGACTGGTGCTTGAGGGCCAGCGTCTTCAGCATCGACACCTCGGCGTGCCAGCGCAGCTTGCGCAGCCGCCAGGCGTCCTTGGCAAGCAGGTAGTAGTTCACGACGCCGCGATACTCGGCTCCGTAGACCCGCACGATGTCGTAATCGTCCAGGTTCTGGAGCCGCGGCCGGTAGCACGGTCTTCCGTGTTTCCGGTAGCGAGCGCACTGGGCCCTGACCACGTCCGGAGGCACTTTCAGCGCGATCTTGCCGTTGGCCGACCTGCGGCCGTTGCTGATCTTCGTGCTGGAGTGCTGGACGGTGATGTCATAGCCGAGGAACCGCGCCCGCTGGCTGCGGGCGTGTGTGATGAGGGTCTTGTCCTGGTTGAGTTCCAATCCGAGGGTCTCCCGGAGGAACCGCGCCAGCTTCGCCTTGATCTCCTCGGCTTCGGCCTTCGGCCCGGTGAATCCCAATATGTGGTCGTCTGCGTATCTTATGTACCTCAGACGGCGGTAACCGTGGTCCATCGGGTCGGTTGAGGGGAGCGTGCGCATTTCCAGCGCGAGACGCCGGGTTTCCACCCGGTCCCCGCGCCGCCGCGCTCTTCTCAGCAGGGCGTCGGCCTGCCGGTAGGCGGGATTGGCGGCCCGCGTCGCTCCCCGCGTGTACTGCGGGATCAGTTCCCGCTCGACGAAATCGTCGAGCTTGTGCAGGTAGATGTTGCTGAGGATCGGGGACACCGTCCCGCCCTGCGGAACTCCGCTGAGCGTATCGCGGTATTCCCAGTCTTCGAGGTACCCGGCTTTCAGCATGTTACGCAGTAGCCGGAGGAACCGGTTGTCGTGAATTTTCTCCGCCAGTATCCCGAGAAGGACCTGGTGGTCAAGCGACCCGAAACAGTCGGAGATATCCCCTTCGACAAACCAAGCGGTGCCGGTCCAGGTGTTGTTTATCTCCCGCAATGCGGTATGACATCCCCGGAATCTCCGGAACCCGTGCGAGCTGTCCGAGAACTGCGGATCGTAGAGTGCTTCCAGCAGCAAGCGGACCACTTCGCCGACTAGTTTGTCGGACCATGTCGGCATGCCGAGAGGGCGGAGCTTCCCGTTCTTTTTCGGGATGTAGACACGGCGGGCCGGTGAGAACCGGTATGTCTCCCGCCGTATCGCCTCTATGATCTGGTCGATCTTTTCTTCGGACATGCCGTCAGCGGTTTCCTCGCTGGCCCCCGGCGTCATCGCCCCCTTGTTGGAGTAGATGTTCCCGTAGGCCAGCAGGTACAGTTCCTTGTTGAACAACTGCCTGTACAGCTGCGTGCATGGCAGGCCCTTCCTGCCGTGCTCGCGGAGAACGTTCAACACCACTTCGGCTGGTTGCATTGCGCATCCCTCATGGTCATCAACCGTTCATCGCCTGTGCCCCTTCACCCTGTGGTCCGGTTCTCCCGGTCTCCAGATTGGGCGGACGTTACCCCGCCGATTACTACGGGCACTCCGTCGCCATAGAACTCGCGTCCCTTAGGCGATCCCATGTTCACACTGCTATACGTACTAGCACGACTTAGGCGTCCCGTCCGTCTCCTTCAATGCCCTGACAGGGCATCGCTCCTGCACCCCAGAGGATTGCAGCGGGCTAGTCGCCAACCCGCCGCAGGGGCCGGTACCGGTTTCAGGCGTCTTTCCGGCAGGCGCCATATTCCGCCTTCTGGAGACTGGGCTTCAGGTAATCCGACTTTCGCCTTATCGTGCGGACCTCCCGGCACGCCATCCCATACGCCTGGGCATGTGCTGCCGGTTTTCTGGCATGCTATTTTCCCTTATTGTCCTTTCGGACTCCGGTTAGCCATCAGATCCAGAGATATCTCCTCTCATCCCTGCCCTCTAAGCGGGCGATATAGCAGTGCGCCTCATGGCGCACCGACTACTACGGGCGCTCCGTCACCATGGGGCTCGCACCCGGTAGGTGATCCCGTGGTACGTCCTTGTTGTACGTGTCGAGCGCGACGTAGGCCGCCCACTCATCCCCTTGCCCGTCCTCGCTGGACGGTGTCGCGGGCCACGGAAGGTGCCCAGGCCACGCCATCATGCCCGGACATGACCCGCCGCCGGTTTCAGGCATCGTTCCGACGGGTGTTCGTTCTTCCACCACTGGGGATTGGGCTTCAAGCAATCCAGCCTTGGCCATATCGCGTCGCAGCGCACCGCCACTGATGCCCGATGCGGTCGCCACTTTCCTGACATGCTGCTTTCCCCTTCGGCTTTCACCTCCGGGTAGGCCAGGCGGCCCAGGAACCTCCTTCCGAGTCCCTCCCGGCTTCACCGGGATACAACAAAGCGCCGGACGGCGCACTCGCGTTAACGATCTCCCGCATCTCGTATTTCCCCTGATGGCCGCTGACCGAGGCGGTGCGCGGCCTTCCACGCCATGATCACCGGCTCGATCAAGGCCCACCGCTCATCGGATAAGTCGCTCGCGTACGGCTTGCGCTCACTCACCCGGCCATCTCAGCACACCCACACCCACCAGCTAGGCATAACGCTACAGATTCATTCGATCACACTACGCCATCAGGGGTATAGACCCGCGGACCGCCCTCTGAGTAGGCGTTCGCCATCATTTTGCAGGCCTAGTGCTACGATCTCCATCACAAGTCGTACATGCTTGTTCGAATTATTGGGAGACTGTCCGATCATGGATAGAGGCGCGCGGTCGTGGTGCTAAGCATGGATGCCAAGATAGTTCTGCTGGCGGCGGGGCTGATCTTTCTGCTGGCGTTGCTGCTGGGCGTATGGAAATACCGCCAGATGGCTGTCTCGGCGGAACACGTGGCTCACCCCTATGTGGACGTCGCACATCGAGCCGCCTTGCTCTATTCGTTCGCGACACTGCTGCTCGCGGCCTTCGTCGCGCTGAGCGACTGGCCGTCGTTGGTCAACCTGGTGGCGGCGGGGGTCATGATCTTTTTCTTCGTGGCCGCGATCGGGACCTATATTTACCACGGCCGGCGTCGTGACACCGACAATCAGTTGCGCCATCCTGTACGCGGCACGAGCGCGTTCATGGTCTCGCTGATCGTCGGTGAGGTCGGCGGCTTCGCCGTACTGCTGGCTGGATTCGTTCGGGCACAGCTGTTGTGAGTTGGGTGTCCTCGCGAACGCTGGAGCTCCGGCGCAGTCAGGGGCTGGACGAGGCAGAGTGCGATAGTTGAGGGCATCAACCGCTCATACGCTCTCAAACCACCCACTGAGTCCGGCGAGCACTCTGCACAGAACGCCAGGTTCGACGCGGGTCACGGTTTCGCTCCAGGCAGCCTGCTGGGCAAAGCCGGGAAGCGTGAGCCGCACCGGCTTTGCGGCCTTGACGTAGTTCTTCAGGCAGACGTCGGCGGGGAGCGTGCAGCCACCGAAGGCACGGAGCATCTCGCCGTTGATGGTTACTGACGCGAGTTTGCGCGATCTTGCGCAGCGCGCCGGGGCCGAGGCGGTCGCGCAGCAGGTCGGCGGCGGCGTTGTCACTCTCCTCGATCATGGCGGAGACGAGCTGGTCGAGGGTGACGTTCGCACCGGGCTTGAGTCGTTGCAGCGCCGCTTCGTGGGCGCCGCCATCGGTGCCGGGCAGGTGGTAGGAGTTCCACAGGGCCACTGAGACGTGTTCGTGCGCCCAGCAGAACAGGAGGTGAAGCCGTGACATAGCGGCTGATCGTCTGTTCGTAAGCTCGTCGTCGCTTGCCGGTGGAAGTCCGGTCCGGGTAGCTGCCAGGAGGTCCGGTAGCAGGCTGGC
>NZ_JBQQBQ010000136.1:0-8757 GCF_052245915.1 Nonomuraea sp. 10N515B | reverse complement strand
TGATGTTGCCCTTGGCCGCCGCGGCCTCGGCGCCCTTGCGCACCAGGTCCCAGAACGTGTCGCCAGGAGCCGCGTGCGTGATGAAGGCGACCGTCATCGTCGGCGCGCCGGAGGCGGAGGCGGGCGCGGACGCCGCTTGCGTGGTCTGCTTGCCTCCGCTGGAACTGCACGCCGCCAACGCGAGCGCCATCATGCCGCTGGTCACCAGCACGGCGATTTTTGAGGTACGGGCCACTTCTGTCTGCCTTTCAGTCTCCGCACCCTGGAGGGGGGCGGATCGGGGGTGATTCGGTGCTCTTCGGGTGTCATCCCGCCGCCGGCGCGGTGCGCGCCGGCGGCCTCGTCCCCGCACCCCCCAGTGCGGGATCGTCAGTGGGGCAGGCCGCCTACGTGCGGGCGCTGCGCGGCCTTGTGCGCCGTGTACTCCTCATAGGCACGGCGCGTGGTGTCGAGCTCGCTGACCTGGCTGACCGGCACGTCCCACCAGGACTCGCTGTCCGGGGCGTGCACCGTCGGGTCGGTCTCCACGTGGATGACGACCGGGCCGCCGTCGGCCGGCGCGGATTTGGCGTCCTTGATCGCCTGGACGAGGCCCTCCCGGTCGCGTACCTCGATCACGGTGGCGCCGAGGCTGCGGGCGTTGGCGGCCAGGTCGATCGGCAGCCGGTCCCCGTCGAGCCGGCCGGAGGCCTGGTCGCGGAAGCGGTAGCTCGTGCCGAACCGCTGGGATCCGAGCGCTTCGGACAGCGAGCCGATCGAATGGAAGCCGTGGTTCTGGACCAGCACCAGGATGACCTTGACATGCTCCTGGACGGCGGTGACCAGCTCGGTCGGCATCATCAGGTACGAGCCGTCGCCCACCATGACGAAGACGTCCCGGTCCGGGTCGGCCAGCCGGACGCCGATACCGCCGGGGATCTCGTAGCCCATGCACGAGTAGCCGTACTCGACGTGGTAGGCCTTGCGCTCGCGCACCCGCCACAGTTTGTGCAGGTCGCCCGGCATGGATCCGGCCGCGCACACGACGACGTCCCGCGGGTCGGACAGCTCGTTGACGCAGCCGAGCACGGTGCCCTGCGTGAGCACGCCGTCGGCCAGCGCGTCGCTGACCTCCGCCGGCGGGTTGTAGGCGGCTTCCACTCGCGCGTCCCACTCGCTCCACAACGTGGCCTGACGCTCGCGGTAGTCCAGGTCCACCCGGTATCCGGCCAGCGCTTGACCGAGCGCGGTCAGCGCCTCCCGGGCATCGGCCACCACCGACAGGCCCGCGAGCTTGCCGGCGTCGAAGCGGGCGACGTTGATGTTGACGAAGCGCGCGTCCGGGTTCTGGAAGGCGGTGCGCGAGGCGGTGGTGAAGTCGCTGTAGCGGGTGCCGATCCCGATGACCAGGTCGGCCTCCCTCGCCAGGGCGTTGGCGGCGGTGGTCCCGGTCGAGCCGACGGCGCCCATCGCCTGCGGGTGCCCGTGCGGCAGTGAGCCCTTGCCGGCCTGGCTCTCGCCGACCGGGATGCCGGTCGCCTCACAGAACGCGCGCAGTGCGTCTTCGGCGCCGGAGTAGTGCACCCCGCCGCCGGCCACGATGAGCGGCCTGCGGGCCGCGGAGATGAGCGCCGCGGCGTCGGCGAGGTCGGCGGCCTCCGGCAGGGGCCTGCCCACCCGCCAGACGCGCCGCTCGAACAGCTCCACCGGCCAGTCGAAGGCCTCGGCCTGCACGTCCTGCGGCAAGGCGATCGTCACCGCGCCGGTCTCGGCCGGGTCGGTCAGCACGCGCATGGCGGCCAGCAGCGCCGCCGGCAGCTGCTCGGGGCGGTTGATCCGGTCGAAGAAGCGCGACAGCGGGCGGAAGGCGTCGTTGACGGTGACGTCCGCGGCGTACGGCACCTCCAGCTCCTGCAGCACCGGCCCCGCCACCCGGGTGGCGAAGGTGCCCGAGGGCAGCAGCAGCACGGGGATCCGGTTGACGGTGGCCAGCGCGGCCCCGGTGAGCATGTTGGTCGAGCCGGGCCCGACGGAGGCCGTGCAGGCCCAGGTCTGCAGGCGGTCCTTGTGGCGCGCGTAGGCGACGGCCGTGTGCACCATGGCCTGCTCGTTACGGGCCAGCACGTACGGCAACCGGTCCGGCCCGCCGGCCAGCTCGTCCTGCAGCAGCGCCTGGCCGAGCCCGGCGACGTTGCCGTGGCCGAAGATCCCGAAACAGCCGGCGAACAGCCGCTGCCGGTGGCCGTCACGCTCGCTCCACTGCGCGGCCAGGAAACGCACGACGGCCTGGCTCACGGTCAGGCGCACAGTGTCCGATGTCGCCGAGTCCGCGACGTTGGTCATCGGGGTCCTCCCATCGGCAGCCGGGGATCGACGGCTTGGCCGGCCCAGGTCTCGCGCACCCAGCCGTGGGCGGGGTCGTCGCAGATCAGCCAGGCGCGGGTGGCGCCGGGGCCGGCCATCACGTTGAGGTAGTAGAGGTCGTAGCCGGGCGGCGCCATGGCGGGACCGTGCCAGCCGTGCGGCACGAGGACGACGTCGCCGGTGCGGACCTCGGCGAGCACGTCGATCGGGCGTTCGGCGGTGCCGTAGACGCGCTGGTAGCCGACCGGGTCCGCGCCTTCGGGGGCGCCCGGCTCGGCCTGCACCTCGAAGTAGTAGATCTCCTCGAGCTCGGTCTCCACGCCGTCGCGCTCCTCGTCGTGCTTATGCGGCGGGTACGAGCTCCAGTTGCCCGCGGGCGTGATCACCTCGCAGGCGATGATCGAGTCGGCGTCGAGCACCTGCGGCACCCCGAAGTTGCGCACCTCGCGCGAGGCCGTGCCGGCGCCGCGCAGCTCGACGGGCACCTCGGCCGCGGCCACGTGCCGGAACGGCGGCGGCTCGGCCCTCTTGCCCGCCTTCGCGCCGCACAGGGCGATCTTGCTCTCGCGGTCACCGGCGGCGATCGTGAGGCCGGCGCCCCTCGGGACGTAGGCGACGTCGGTGGGACCGGCGAACACGCTGTCGCGCCCGGCGAGCCGGGCTTTGTGGTGCTGCCCGTCGCGGTCGACGGCCGTGACGTCCGCGCCGCCGCGCAAGGGGACCACGATGATCTCGCTGTCGAGGGTGTCCAGCTCCACCCGCGCGAACGGCGCCAGGGTGACCACGCGCAGGCTCGTGTGCGCCCACCCGGGCGCGGCATCGGTGACCGACACCTCGAAGCCGCCCTCACCGGCCGTACCGAACGGCAGCACCCACCGCGCGTTGTCGTTCATGAGGCACCTCCATGGACGAGCCCGGAGGCGACGTCCACCGCGGCGGCCACATCCCCGTCGGGCGGGAACAGCAGCGCCCGCCCGACGACCAGGCCCCGCACGGCGGGCAGGTCAAGCGCCTGCCGCCAGGAGGCGTAGGTCTCGTCGGGATGACCGGTCGGGTCGCCGCCCAGCAGCAGGGTCGGCAGCGTGGTGGCGTCCATGACGCGTTCCAGGTTCTCGACGACGGGCAGCTTCAGCCAGGTGTGCCGGCTGGTGGCGCCGAGCGCGGCGGCGATGTGGATGGAGGTGATGGTGGAGTCCGGATCGAGCAGGTTGCGCACCCTGCCGTCCGCTCCCCGCACCGAAAGGAACGGCTCCACCATCGCCATGACGCCGTGCCCCGCCAGCTCGGTGACCGCTCGGCCGCTCGCCTCCAGCATGGTCACCGTGCCCGGATCCTCCAGACAGATCCGGTTGAGCATCTTGCCGCCCTCCAGACCGCGGGCGACGATCTCGTCAGCGGTGTAGGCGGTGAAGCGGTCGTCCAGCTCGAAGACGGCGCCCTGCAGGCCGCCCCGGTTCATCGACCCGATCGCGACCTTGTCCTCCAGCGCCCCCATCAGCAGCAGGTCGTCCAGGATGTCGGGGGTGCCGAGCACACCGTCCACGCCGGGGCGCGACAGCGCGATCGCCAGCCGTTCCAGCAGGTTGCTGCGCGAGGCCATCGCCATGCGGTCCGCACGCACGCCGAGCGCGCCGCGGGCCGGATGGTCGGCGGCCACGATCAGCAGCCTGCCGTCCGCGCCCACCAGGTCGCGCCGCTTGCGGGCGGCCCATCCTTCGGTGATGCGCCACGGCTGGCGTACCCGGATCTCGGTCAGCTCGGCGATGCCGGGCCGGCTGGAGATGTGGGTCATCGTCCGCTCTCCTCTCCCTGCGGGGCCTCACCCAGCAGGGCCTCCACCTCGGCTTCGTACGGCATGGCGCTGGAGCACTCGAGACGGCCGGCGACGATGGCGCCGGCCACGTTCGCAAAGCGCAGGACGCGGGTCAGGTCCCAGCCGCTGAGCAGGCCGTGGACGAGAGCGCCGCCGAAGGCGTCGCCCGCGCCGAGGCCGTTGACGACGCTCACGGGGAAGGGCGGCACCTCGACGCGCTCGTCCGCGGTCGCGGCGAGCACGCCCTTGGGGCCCTGTTTCACGATCGCGAGCTCCACGCCCCGCTCCAGCAGGGCGGACGCCGCCCGCTGCGGGTCGGTCTCGCCGACCGCGACCTCGCACTCCTCCCGGTTGCCGACCGCGACCGTGACGTGCTGGAGCGCCTTGCCCACCAACGCGGCGGCCTCGCCGGGGTCGGGCCAGAACATGGGCCGGTAGTCGAGGTCGAGCACGGTGTGCGGGCGGCGGCCGCGAGCCTGCCAGGCGGCGAAGTGCGCCGCGCGCGACGGCTCCTGCGACAGGCCGGTGACGGTGGCCCAGAAGACGCCCGCCTCGCGCACGGCCTCCACCGGAATCTCGTCCGGCTCGATGAGCAGGTCGGGGGCGGTCGGATACCGGTAGAAGTACAGCGGGAAGTGGTCGGGAGGAAAGATCTCGCAGAACGTGACCGGCGTCGGCGGGCCGTCGACCTCGCCGGCGTAGGAGTCGTCGACGCCGAAGTCACGCAGCGCCCGGCGGACGTAGCGGCCGAACGGGTCGCGGCCGGTCCGCGTGATGATCGTGGCGCGGCGGCCGTAGCGGGCCGCGGCCACCGCGACGTTGGTCGCGCTGCCGCCGAGGAACTTGGCGAACCGCTCCACGTCCTCCAGGCCGACGCCGTGGTCGAGCGGGTAGATGTCCACCCCGCACCGGCCCATGGCCACCAGGTCGTACGCCATCACGCCCCCGCCACGGCGAGGAGGTGCCGGATGCTCGCCCGGACGTCCGCGGCCGGGTCCGCGGCCGCGTCGCCCTCGGCCAGGATGGTGTCCTGCTCCAGGACGTACCAGCCGGTGTAGCCATGGCCCTCCAAGGCGGAGACGATGGCCGCGATGTCGACGTCGCCCTTGCCGAGCGGGACGTACATGCCGCCGGCCACGGCGGCGGTGTAGGACTCCTCGCCGGCCTGCACGCGCCGCGCCCGGTCGAGCCGGACGTCCTTGAGATGCACGTGAGCGATCCGCCCTGGGTGCTCGCGAGCGATCGCGACCGGGTCGCCGCCGCCGATCAGCAGGTGCCCGGTGTCCAGGCACAGGCCGACGCGGCTGCCGTCGAGCACCCGTGCCGTCTCCGCCCCGCTTTCGACCATCGTGCCGACGTGCGGGTGGAGGGTGGCCACCAGGCCGCGGGCGGCGGCGGCCTCGGCGATGCGATCGAGGTTGCCCAGCAAGGTCGCCCAGCCGGGCTCGTCGAGGACCGGCCGGTCGTCGTAGCCGTCCTGCCCGGTGGCGGCGGCCAGGACGACGGTCGACGCCCCGGCGGCGACCAGGCCCTCCATCGCGCGCTCGACCTCAGGGAGGGGATCGTGCTCCGGATCGTGCAGGACGACCGGGACGAACTGCCCGACCGCCTTCAGGCCGTACCCGGCCAGGGTCGCGGCCTTGGCCTGCGGGTCGTCGGGCAGGAAGCCGTCGGGGCCGAACTCGGTGGCGGCCAGGCCGAGCGCGCGCATCTGGCTCAGCACGGTCTCAGGTTCCAGCTGGTGGCCCCAGCCAGGGACCTCGCAGACTCCCCAGGAGATCGGTGCGCCGGCCACGCGGCCGGCTACGGGTGTGGTCGTCATGGCGTGTCAATACCCTCGATCTCGGAGCCCTCGATTTCGGACAGGGCGACGGGTCTGCGCTCGGCCCTGGACAGCTCGCACGCCTCGGCGATGCGGAAGGCCTCGAGCGCGTCCCGTACGGTGCAGGGCGAGGGCCGCTCGCCGCGGGCGACGTCGGCGAAGGCGGTGAGCTCGGCCTGGTAGGCGGGCAGGAAACGCTCCATGAACGACCACTTCTGCGGGCCGCGCGGGAAGTCGACGCCCTCCTCCGCCGAGCGCATCGCCAGCGAGTGGTCCAGGCCGACGGCGATCGTGCCCTTCTCGCCGTGGACCTCCATGCGCACGTCGTGGCCGCCACCGTTGTAGCGGGTCGAGGAGATCAGCACGATCGTGCCGTCGTCCAGGGTCAGCAGCGCGCCTCCGGTGTCGACGTCGCCGGCCTCGGCGAAGAAGTCCGCGCCCTTGTTGCCGCCGGTGGCGTAGACCGTGGCCACCTCGCGGCCGCTGACGAACCGCAGGATGTCGAAGTCGTGCACATTGCAGTCGCGGAAGATGCCGCCGGAGGTCGGGATGTAGGACGCGTGCGGCGGAGCCTGGTCGTGGGTGCCGGCCCGGATGGTGTGGACGAATCCGAGCTCGCCGGAGGCCACCGCGGCCTGCGCCCGCCGGTATCCGGCGTCGAAGCGGCGCTGGAAGCCGACGTGCACCGGCACGCCGGTCGCGGCGACGAGCTCGGCGAGCTCGATGGTCTCCTTCAAGGTGGCGGCGACGGGCTTCTCGCAGAAGGCCGGCACCCCGGCGGCGATGGCCTGGCGCAGCAGCGGCGCGTGCCCCGGCGTGGCGGTGGCGATCACGAATCCGTCGATGCCCGAAGCCAGCAGCGCGTCGGCGTCCGGGGCCACGTCGAGGCCGAGCTCGGCTGCGACGCGCTCGGCGGCCCCGGTGTCGGCGTCCGTCACGACCAGCTCGTCGACGTAGTCGAGAGCGGCCAGAGTCTTGGCGTGGAAGGCGCCTATCCTTCCGACGCCCGCGAGCCCGATGCGCATGCGCGTCCTGTCCATTCACGTCGTTGGGTCGTCACTCGCTCTACCCCAGGCCTGGTCAGGCCATGGGCGATGTGGTTGAAGCCTGCCTTGTTCACATGGATCGAGTCAAGACTTTGTCCTGACATCATTGCGTAACGTCATATACATGAACAGAGGTACACTCGCCTCGTGGCCGTTCAAGTGGGTGTGACGCTCGATCGCTCTTCCCCCGTGCCCCTCTACCACCAGCTCGCCGAGCAGCTCCGCACGGCGATCGCCAGCGGCCGGCTCCAGCCGGGCGACCAGCTGGAGAACGAGCTCGCCCTGGCCGAGCGGCTCAGCCTGGCGCGCCCGACGGTGCGCCAGGCCATCCAAGAGCTCGTCGACCGCGGGCTCGTGCTGCGCCGGCGCGGGATCGGCACCACGGTGGCCAACCCCAAGGTGCACCGGCGTGCCGACCTCACCAGCCTTTTCGACGACCTCACCCGTGCCGGCGGGCAGCCCTCGACGAGCGTCCTGCGGCACGAGCTCGTGCGTGACGAACGCGTGGCCACCGCGCTCGACCTGCCGGCCGATACCGAGCTGCTCGCTCTCGTCCGGCTGCGGTTCTCCGGCAACCGGCCGCTGGCCATCATGCGCAACTGGCTGCCTCCCGCGCACTACGACATCAGCCGGGAGGATCTGCAGGAATCAGGCCTGTACGCGCTGTTGCGCGAACGCGGGGTGCGCCCCGTCGTCGCCGCTCAGTCGATCGGAGCCCGCCCTCCGACCTCGTCGGAGCGGCACCACCTCCGGCTCGAGCCCGCCGAGCCCGTCCTGACGATGACACGCACCGCCTTCGACTCCGGGGGCAAAGCTGTGGAGCACGGGGACCACTGCTACCGCGCCCAGGACTACAGCATCGAGGTCCTGGTCGACCAGCGCTGACGAGCGCTTTTAGTCTTCGGAGCGGTGCGCGTTGCGCCGTGCCAGGCGAGCGGCCAGAGCGACTGCGCCGACCACCGCGAGGATGACGGCGACCCAGGCCACGCCGAGGGATTCCAGCCACCGCGCGAGGGCGCCCTGCACGGCGGTCGCGGCGTCGACGATCGCCTCGCGGGAGGAGGCGCCCACGAAGACGCGCAGCTCGTACCAGCCGTAGTAGGCGACGTACAGGCCGGCCGGGATCAGCAGTCCGCCGCTGATGCGCGACACGTACGGCAGCACGGCCCGGGTACGGGCGACCACGGCCGAGCGGGCCAGCGCCACTGCCAGCGACAGCGCGGAGGCCACCAGGCCCATGCCGAGCCCGTAGGCGACGAAGACCATCAGGCCGCCCAGTATTCCGCCGGCGGCCAGCGAGGCGGAGGTCACCGCGAGGAACGGGCCGATGGTGCACGACAGCGAGGCCACGGCGTAGCTCAGGCCGTATCCGTACAGCGAGGGCAGCGAGGGCAGCGAGGCGATGAGACGGCCGGTGGCCAGCCGGGGCGTGCGGATCAGCGGCTCCCGCCGCCGTGAGGATAGGCCCAGGCCGCGGGCCCGATTCTTACGAGCCGATGACAACGCCGATCTTGCGCGCATTGATAGGCAGGCACACGTGCGACGGGTGGTGCAGGACCCTGTCCTGCACCACCCGTCCACCCTTGACCATCGCACTGGCAAGGAGTCTGGCGACCTGCCTTGGGGTCAGGCCTTGTACTCGGGGTAGCCGTAGCCCACGACGTGGGCCTTGGGCCGGATGCGCTGCTCGACCTTGCCGTTGCCGGTGTTGCCCTCGATCGCGGTGATCGTGC
>NZ_JBQQBQ010000135.1:0-8802 GCF_052245915.1 Nonomuraea sp. 10N515B | reverse complement strand
GACTGAGCACCACCACGACACCGTGAGCACCAGACCCCGTCAGGCCACCGCCTGGCGGGGTCGTTCATGTCGTCCACATAGACACCACGAACGCCGCCTGCGTGCTCATTTTCAGCGTCGCCCTACAGCAACTCGCCGACGATCCTCTCCCCTGACGCCCGCGCCTGAGACCGGAGCCGGGCAAACTGGTCCCCGAACAGTTTCGCCGTCGGCCCCGTCCATACGGTTCCGCTCTGGAACTGCCGGAAGGGCGTCTCGATGCCGCTGTCGATCTCCTCAACCATCGGGCCGACTATGCGCAGAGCGTTTCGCAGGGCCTCGTGTAGCGGATTGGACACCATCGCCGCCATGGTCAGTCCTTCTTCTTGCCGGGAGCGGTGGCGTCATTGATCAGCTTGGGTGCGATCAGCTTCATCAACGCGATCACATCGGCCGCGTTGTTCCGCCCTTCGACCCCCTTTGACATCCCGATGAACAGCTGGGCCTTTCCTCTTACCAGCACCGCACCGGCCTGCGTCTTTTCGGTCCTTCCACCTTGCGTGTAGAACCCGATTCCGCCAGGGACGATCTCGGGCAGCGGCTTGTCACCGGCTGCGATCTGGTCCTTGACCCAGTCCTCTCCTCCCTTGGGTGTCAGATCGATGTCGAGCAGTTTCTTCTTCTCCCCCGTCGGCTGGTAGATGTGGCATCCCCCCACGCCTACCCCATCGCCGAAGCTCAGGTCGAAGTCTCCGAGAGCGGACGGGTTACGCACACCCGTCATCAGCTCCACAGCGCGAAGGGGAATGTGGTCGCAGATGTAGGGCGGCGCGGCGACCGTCGGCAGCGGTGTCCTGTCAACGGGAGGCTTCTGAGGGCTTGTGCAACCGACCAGAACCAGAGCCATGCCGAGAGCGATGGTAATTTTCATCATTTGTGCTCGCTGAAGGCGCCCTGGTAGGTATCGTGCAGCTCCTTTTTCGTTCTCCTCCATATCGTGCCCTTGTGGTCGTCCTCCGCCCAATCCTCGTAGGCGTCGAAGTGTGGATGCTGGACAGCGTTCTCGGGTGTCATCTCACCCAGCGTCATCAGGGACCCGTCGGGTTTAAGGAAGCTCAAGGAGCGGCGATCGGCCTGGCCGAAGAGCCCGTGGTCGAACATGGCCTGGGCCACGAGCTGAGTCGCCAGAAACTCCGACCTGGCCTTCGCCATGTTGGCTTCGTACGTGGCCTTGTTCTTGTTGATCTCAGTCTTGGCACCGTCCTCGATCAAACCGGTCCAGGCGCCCACGACGCCGGCCGTGATGGGCCAGCCACCCTGTTGCGGAATCGCCAGCCCGGTGTTGACCACCGCCATAAGTGCCTTCGCCTTGCGCTCTTGGGCCTCATCCAATTTCTCGCCCTGGGCGATACTGGCGAGCCCGGTCGCATCGGTGATCATGCCGAACCCCGCTCCCGTCTCCTTCGCGGCGGCGATGAAGTGGTCGCGGTCACCGTTTGCGGCATTGTGGTCGAGCAGTCTTCTTGACCACACGGTTTGGGCTGCCATCAGCGTCGAGACGGTCTTGGGATCCTCGTCGAACGCCTCCTTCATGACCTCGCGTACGTCCTCGGTGCGGAACTGCGCACCCCAGGGCTCGTTCGGTGGCAAGTGTGCGCCGCTGGTACTGCGGACGTCGGCCGAGCTGAGTCCCGACCGCGCCGCAGCGTGGTCGACGTCAGGGATGTAGGCGGCGAGGATGAGCGCCGTCGTGCTGGCCGGGACGGCGGATTCGGCGCCCTTGAGGGCTCGTTCGGCCTGCAACTTGACGAACTCCGAGGCCAGTTGGGCGGACAGGAAACCGCGGGACGGATTCTGCTCTGTGCCGTCGTGGTCCCTGAAGACTGTGGTGGCTGCCTCCACGGCATTGCCCACCGCCTCCTTGCCGTTCGCCGTCCGGCGTTCGATCAAGAAGCGTTTGAGCGCAGTGGGATCTTTGGCGAAGAAGTCCTGAGCGGCCGCGGGATTGCGGGCCAGTGCCGTCATCATGTCCACGATCGGGTCCTGGTGAGGATCGCGGAAGGCCGTCCCGCCTTGAGCCGGGAGTTTGCCGTCGTGGGCATCGATGGCCCTGGCCACCTGCAGGAGAAAGGCCGAGTCGAACGAGCCATGTCTGATCGCCTTCGCAAGCGCCTGGTGATCCCGCCCTGTGAGGCCGGAGGTGAACTCCTTACGCCAGTTGGCGTCCAACCGGGGGCTGGCGGTGCCGAGGGCCTTGCTGAGCGCCACCTGCAGACGCTGGTGCGCCTTGTCACCATGCACCGTCTTGGCCATGACCTTCCGGTACGTGGTGGCGCCCAGTGCGTGCATGAGCATCGTGGCGAAGGCCGGATCTCCGATGCGTTTCTTCAACTCGGCAAGGGTCTTGTCGTCGATCTCGCCGGTTTTCGCGGTTTCGGCCAGCCGGGCTGCGGCGGCGTAGACGTCGGGGTTACTGGAGGCCCGGTTGTAGAGGGCCTCGTCGAAGGGGACCATGTCGGCGGTATCGGCACCCCACTTGGTAGTCAGCGACTGGATGGTCGCGTTGCGCTGGCGCAGTTCCGGGCGTTTGGAGCTGATCCAGTTGCCCATCTCGCGAAGAGCCGTCAGGGCGGAGGTGTCGAGCTGGAGTTGGCTCAGGGCCTGGCGGATGCGTGGCTCGTTGGCGCCGAGCGTGGTTTCGACCCTCCCGAGGGCGCGCTCGAAGCGGTCCATTTCTGCGGGCGTGATGCCGGAGTAGTTCCAGTTCGGAGGGTTGGGGGTCAGCGACGGTCTTGCTGGGTCCGGATCAACGGTCTTGGCTGGTGGCGGTGTGGGTTGGTCAGGGGGGCGGTCCGGCGTGGGTAACGGGGTGGGGGTTGGCTCGGCGAAGCCCCCGGAGGGCTGGTCGGTCTTGGCCAGCGGCGGCGGGGAGGGGAGGGGGTCGGGTACTGGGTGACTCATAACGGGTCTCCAGCACGGAACGGCACGCGAATAGCCGCATTATCTCCGATCCCCGTACGCCTCGACGGGGGCTCATAACGCAATAGCATGGTCATTCCTGGCTTAGGCGATCTGCCGTCGCCAGGATGTACGGGAAACACGCTCCCCGGGTTCGCTCCCAGGAGTGATAGGTCTCAGCGCTTGGTCGTTCCCGATGTTTCCAGGTAGAGCGCCCTGTTTGCGTATGCGCACGTCAGAACGTTGGTGGCGGGACTGTAAACCGTTGGCCAGCACCAATCGACCGGAGCTGATCGTTTCGGTTAGATCTGATCTCCCGCGCTAATGCCGCGGCCTACATTAACAACGTCAAAGTCAGTCGCGACGCGTTTGATCTTCAGGCGTGTCGGAATTGTTAGGCCGGCTAACGAAGGTGCCCTTACCCAGGACCGAATAGAGCGTACCGTCGGCGAGCAGGGCGTTTAGCGCCTTGCGGGCGGTTCCCTTGGATACACCCAGCTCGTCCGCCAGCCGAGGCTCGCCGGGGACGGGCATGCCAGGTTGGTACACCCCTTCGGCGATTCTGCGCCGGATCTCGTTTGCCACAGCCTGCCAGCGGAGCTCATCGGGCCTGAAGTCCATATAGGTAACGATAGGAACCCAAAGGCTCCCGTTCCTTCCTCGAGGTACCTAGGGGAACCCCTAGGCATGACTGGGTAGGTCGTCGTAGTCTCGGACTATGCAGGCAACGCCCAGCAGCGGCCGCACAGCCTTGACCACGTTCCCTAAGAACTGGACAACGAGCTGTGCCGTGCTGCCTTGGCGAAGGGATGAGCTTGAGCGCGAGGCAAGGCATCGAAAGCGAGAGCCAGCTGAGCAGCAACCGTCCTGAATGAGAACTACGGGCCCGCCCAGCGGGGCAAGCGCTGAGACGGGCCCTTACAGATCGGACACGGGAGGTCCGACCCATGGTCAACTCAATCACAGACGTACGATTCACGCCGCTGCTGACCGCGGACGTCCAGGCCGTACTGGAGAGACACGGCTATCGGGTGCCTTCCGAGGGCGATCACGTTCACGAGCTCGTCATGGCTCGCGTCGACATCGCGCTCAAGAACCTCGTCGAGGTCTTCGAAGGGAGGACCTGGTGACCTGGCGAGACGAGATCCCCGACTTCCATGGCCCGCACGTCGAGCCGCCCAAGCCGGGCCACGTCATCCTCCCCTGGTACGAACCGGCCAACCGAGCACCGCGCATCCGCGTGGTCTCGCACACGTGCGAGTGCAAGGTAACGACGTACGAGCTGTGCACCGCCGCCGGCCAGGGCTTCGTCCGCCGTACAGACCGGGAGAAGGGCACCGTCCGTGAGACCGCCTGGACGCTGATCGCGACCGCCAGGCACACCTTCGATCAGATCCTCCAGGGCGAGGCGCGATGAGAAGGGAAATGAAGACCTTCACCGTGACCATCGCCGGCACGGAGCGATTCGACGGCGAGGCGCCCTACACCTGGGTCGTGGAGGCGCCTGACGTGATGACCGCCATGAACAAGGCCCTGGCCTACCACGCGCTTTCGCAAGAGCAGCGATTGTGCGAGCTGGAAATCGATCCTCTTCACACGTTCGAGGGGCTTCCCGTGAGGACTGCGGATATCACTGGAACGACCTGCGCCCTGCTGCCCTAGACGCAGACAGCGCTGATGGATGAGGTCGAGTGGTGTAGCCGAGGCCTCGAGAACGGATGCCCGGGCGCGCCTCGCGGGAGCTACGCGCCTAGATGATCAATCCCAAGGGGTGCCTGCGGAGGGTGTGGGGGTGGGCGGTCAGGCGTCGGGGTCGACTTCGGGGTGCGTGAACCGTACGGGCTTGCCCAGCGACCGGGCGTAGGCGATTTCGGCTCGGGTGCTGTCTCCGATGTAGTCGCCGACTACGAGCACCTCATCAGCGAGCCGGATCTTCGCTCGGTGCAGATCGTCGAGTCGAACCTTCAGCGCCTCGGCCTCGACAGGATCGGACCAAAGTTCGTGCGGCGACTTCATGTCGCAACCCGGCTTGACGACAATCTTTCCGGCTTTGGCCTCCCGCAGATCGGCCTCGGTCATCTCGGTCATGAAACGGGTGGAGCCGCAGATCACGACGATACGCGGGAGGCTCAGCTGCTTCTTCGCGTCGGCGAGTTTCTCCTCGGGGGTGAGCTGTTGCGGGTATGACACTGGTTCCTCCTGGTGGTGTGGTCCAAGGGGTGCCTGCGGAGACGAGAACGAGGGTGTCCAAGATCGTCTTATGGCGAACGACGTGGACACCCTCGCGACAGCACCCTATGCGACGACCGACGACATGCTGAAAGAGCATCCCGACCTGGCGCCGTGGCGCCCGCCGGTCGGCATTACGCCCCGCCTGAGCGATGCCGAACTGGTCACCCTGTCATGATGCAGGCCATACTCGGCTTCACCTCCGAGGCCAAATGGCTCCGCCATGCCCGTGCCCACCTGCGCCACCTCTTCCCCTACCTGCCCCAGCAGCCCACAACAAGCGGCTGCGCAAGGCCGCCGGTCTGATGCGAAGCGTCAACCGGATCCTGGCCACCACCACCTCGGCGTGGAGCGACGACGTATGGGTCGTGGACTCCACCCCGGTGGAATGCGGCCGCTCCCGCGCTGCTTACGGCCGAAGCTGACGGGGTAGTGTCAGCGGCGCCGAGCAGGTCGGGGACGGCCGCGCCTCTCAACCACTCGCCTGTCCCTACTCTTCGGCGGGGATGTCCAGGGCTGTGCCGTACAGGCGCGAGACGTGCAGTCTGATCACCACGCGGCGCTCGTCGACCAGCTGCCGGAGGAAGGCGGCCTCGTCAGCCGGGTCCTCGAAGCCTGGCGTGAGTGACAGCAGCTCCTTGCCGACCGCGTCTCCCGGCTCGGTGGTCACCTCGGACACCTCCGCGTCGCCCTCGGCGACGGCGAACGACCAGACGTTCGGCCCGTTCACGTGCAGCGACAGGCGGGGGTTGGTGCGGACGTGGCGAGCCTTGAGGCGGCCGTCCGTGGTGGAGACCCGGATGATCTGCTCGACGGGGTTCCAGTTGTACATGACAGTGGACAGGTGGGGGTGGCCGCTGCGCTTGACGGTGGCCAGGACGCCGAACTGCTGGCCGGCGAGCAGGCTGCTGAGTTCCGCGTCGGTGAGGATGCGGGGTTCGGCGGGGCCGGAGTTCGTCTCGTTGTCGCTCATGTGAATCGAATCCTGTCTGTGCTGGTGGGGACGGTTGATCAGGCTACGGGGATCGGCTGGGCCGCCTGCTGCGGGGCGGCGGTGTCTTGCCTGGGCTGGCGCAGGACGAGGAGCGCGACGGTGAAGGCGGCCACGAGCAGGGCCGCGGCGATGGCGAAGGCCACGTGGTAGCCGCCGGTCAGCGCGGCCGGCTGGCTCTGACCGGCGGCCAGCAGCTGATCGGTGCGTGTGGCGGCCAGCGTGGAGAGTACGGCGACGCCGAAGGCCATGCCGATCTGCTGGGTGGTGTTGAACAGGCCGGAGGCCAGGCCCGCGTCGTCGGCCTTGGCGCCGGACATGCCGAGCGCGGTCAGCGCGGGCAGCACCAGGCCGCCACCTGCGATGAGTAGCATCACCGGGAGCAGGTCGGTGAGGTAGTCGGCCCGCACCGGGATGCGTGCCAGCCAACCCATCGCGCCGAGCAGCAGCACCAGGCCTGCCAGCAGGACGGCGCGCTCCCCGAAGCGGGTGTTGAGCCGGGCCGAGACGAACAGGGACACCCCGCCGATGGCCAGTGCCGCGGGCAGCATCGCCAGGCCGGTCTCCAGCGCACCGTAGCCGAGGACCTTCTGCATGTAGAGCGCGACGAGGATCTGGAAGGCGAACATGGCCGACAGGGTGAGGATCTGCACCAGGTTGGCACCTGACACGTTGCGGGAGCGGAAGATCCGCAGCGGCATCAGCGGCGCCTTGGCGCTCGCCTGACGCCAGACGAAGGCGGCCAGCAGGGCAAGCGACACTCCACCGAGGCCGAGGGTGTGGGCCGCGAGCCAGCCGTACTGCTCGACCTTGACCACGGTGTAGATGCCCAGCATCAGCCCGCCGGTGACCAGCACGGCGCCGAGGACGTCGGCGCCTGCCGCGAGTCCGGCCCCGGGATCGCCGGGCAGGACCCGGATAGCCAGGGCGATCGTGGCCAGCCCGATGGGCAGGTTGATGAAGAAGATCCAGTGCCAGCTGAGCAGGTCGGTCAGGACGCCGCCCAGGACCTGGCCGATCGAGGCTCCGGCAGCGCCGGTGAAGCTGAAGACGCCGATCGCCTTTGCGCGCTCCTTGACTCCGGTGAACAAGGTCACCAGGATGCCCAGCATGACGGCGGAGGCCATCGCGCTGCCGACGCCTTGCAGGAAGCGGGCCGCGATCAGCATGCCCGGCCCGGTTGCTGCCGCGGCCAGCACCGACGCCGCGGTGAAGACCGCGTTCCCCACGAGGAACATGATTCTGCGGCCGATCAGGTCACCCAGCCTACCGGCCAGCAGAAGCAGCCCGCCGAAGGCGATCAGGTACGCGTTGACGGTCCAGCTGAGCCCGGCGGGCGAGAAGCCCAGATCCCGTTGGATGGTCGGCATCGCCACGGTCACGATGCTGCCGTCCAGGATCGTCATCAGCATCGCGGCCGACAGCACTGTGAGCGCCAGCCAGCGCGATCGAGGGGCGTTATCAGACATGGACTTCTCCTGCTCCATAGAGGGACAGGAGAGACCATAACAGATAGTTTTGTTATAGACGATCCATTGTGGACCTATTTAGGCTCGCTGCCGGCGCGCCGTACCACTTGCGGCGCCTCGACGGGGTCGCAAGATGTCCTGTGGCGACCAGGCGATTCATCGCCCGCAGGAGCGCCTCGCGCTCATCCTCCAGGCGGCGGGGGATCTGGGCGGGCCACCGCGCTGTACGAGGCCACGCTCGCCGACTGCGAGCGGGTGCTGGGCGCCGATCATCCTTTGACGAATGTCGTGCGGGCCAACCTGTCGCTGCTCAGGTGACCCCGTTCCTCGGACGTAGCTTCCTACGCTGATGGCCTCTGATCGTTGGTGAGCTCTCGGGCGTGGCCGCCTTCGCGGAGCTTTCGCAGATCGGGGATGTGGTTATGCAGCGTTCCTGCCGAGACGCCCAGCAGCTTGGCGATCGAGGTGATCGAGTTGTTCGGGTTGGGCAGCATGTCCCGTGCTGCGCGCAGCAGTTCTGGGGTGACGACGGTGGGGCGGCTGTACGGCTGAGCCGGCAGGCACAGCACTCAAGACGGTCAACGCTCCTCAGCCCGCCCAATTCGAAGGGGTGTAGCTCCTCCTCAGTGAGTGTCTGAACTGGGCATCTACGGTCTTCGCGCACTGCGGGCCACCTATGCGGAACCGCGGGCAACATCGGAGCAAGGGCCGTTCGGGGTTCCTGCACCGTTCCATGAGGAAATGGTTCGTTCCAAATGTAATTAGGTCTGGCGTGCGCTTCCTTTGCGAGCTACCTTCCGGGCAAACGATCAACGTGGTCGCCTGGCTGGGACCCTTCGGAAAGGGTAGGGCTTCATGGTACGGATGGTCCTGCGGCTTGCCGCTATCGCCTCGCTCTTAATCGCCGGCTTCACCATCACACCCACGACTGCTGCGTGGGCGGAGGCCGATTGCTCCCCGCCGCAGGAGAAGACCTTCTCCTTGCCCGGAAAGCCTGACGTGTGGGTGGGGGCCGAGCTGTGCATCTATACCAGGGGTACGGGCAACAATCAGAGGGCGTTACGCGAGGCGAAGTCCATGATGTCGCAGTGTGATCGGATGGATTTGTAGCGTTACCGCCCGTCGGCGGGCTGCCCTGTGCTGGGATAGCCGGGTGAGCGAGCGCAAGCCGTACCC
>NZ_JBQQBQ010000134.1:0-9048 GCF_052245915.1 Nonomuraea sp. 10N515B | reverse complement strand
CCGCTCCTACCTCGGCACCGCCCGCAACCACGGCATCCATCCCCTGGATGCTCTCCGCGACGCGCTCGCCGGGAATCCCTGGATGCCGCCACAAACCGCCTGATCAATCACAGGCCTGAATGGATACCCACCTAGTTCGTGCGAAGAAATTCTCCAGCTCCATGACGTTTCCCTACTCTTCAGCTAATCGCGCGATCGTCAGGTGGGCTTCTCGGGAGGGGCCGGGCGCTCTCACCCGTAGCGATCTATGGTGCTTGCGCTACGCAAGAGGCTACGAAGGCTGAATGTCTGGCATGTGGAGGTATTGGCCATGCGCATGCCGTCCACAGACGCGCGGACAAGGGGGCGCCCCCGTCACTGCCGAAAGGGACGAGATCGTTCACGCTGACGATCTTCGACGCACCGGCCTTCGGGGGTGATTTTCCTCCCCCGCACAAGACATGCCAGATCCGGACACGATCGGACCTTCCGCCGCGGCCGCGTACTCGCCGGTAGAGAAAATCGCACCCACATCGCCTATGCCGATCATCGCGAGCGTGAACCGTCTGCCACCATGTGCTCACCAGCAGTGGGAACCGGCCATGACACAGGCCGGACCCCGTCCCACGACTGCAAAGGCAGAGTACGTGAACGTAGAGGCGGAGATCCTCGGCTTGCAGCTACGCATGCAGGCGCTAGAAGCCCAACCGTGTCCCGGCAGTGTCATCACGGCCATCGGGGCCGCCGTTGTCGTGATGACAGCCGAGGTGACAGAAGCCAGATTCGAGAGCATCAAAACCCTGTCGGCTCTGGCCGCCGACGTCGAAGACCTTCGTCGGCGGACGAACGAGCACCTCCAACGCGACAAGCCGACCTGGTACGACACCCTCCAAAACGACCTGAACGCCCTGCGGCTCAAACTCGATCGCTTGCTTGAGAAAGACGGCGCTTAGGGACTGGCGTGAGCGTCCTTTCTACACCCAGGGCTCACGCTGGAGCGCCTGAAACGACCCATCCCGCCAACGGCGACGCCTATGCCTTCGTCCGAGCAATCGCATGCTGTCCTCGCAGGCCACAGGCATGTCGGGGATTGATGGCCTTTCAACTCGCATGTGTGAGTAACGTCAGCCTCCCGTGAATCGAGATGCTTATGAGCAACAAGAGAGGATGTTGCATGTGGGGGTGACGCCTGCGTGAGCAAGAAGCTACCGGGGGCTCCATTGGACGAGTTGCCGATGACGACAAGGAAGGAGCAGTTCAGTCTCGCTTACGTTCATATGGTGGCCTCCGCAGCCGGATGTTCGATTAAAGACCACCGAACCGACGTCGACGGTGTCGACATCACGTTGGCCTCGTCTGCTGAGTATGAGGTTTTCTACTGTCCCCAGTTTGAGCTGCAACTGAAGTGCACCTCGCAGGAGCGTGCGCTGTCCGACGAGCATGTTGCCTGGCAGATGAAGGCAGCACCGTTCCGCAGGTTGACGCATCCAAAACGTCACATTCCGGCTTTTCTAGGAGTTTTGTTCGTCCCGCAGGAGTCTCAAGCATGGCTGGACCAGGACGAAGACCGCCTCCTCATCGAGAGCCGCATGTACTGGGAGGCTGCCTGCAACTTAGGAAGCATCGAAGACTCACAGGACTCGAAGATCGTGCATCTACCCCGCAGTAATCTCTTTGATGTAGAGCAGCTTGTTGGCATCATGAAGGCGATCGGAGACGGAGGTAGCTGGTGAAGCGACCCACCCTAGACTCCTCTCTCCTGGAGTTGATCACGAGCCTCACACCTGCCGCCGTCTCTCAGTTCCTGGCGACGCAATCGTGGGAGCTGGAGTCACGGCTCGAGGACGTTCGTGAGATCTGGCGCCTGCCCAAAGATCACGGCGCATTGGCTGCTCGCATCATGCTGCCGCTCTCGAGTGACTTCGCCGACTACTCGCAGCGTTTCTATGACGCCCTGAACGCAATCCGCGTCATCAACGACTGGGACGTGGACAGCCTCTACGAACGCATCATCGCCACTCGTGCCGACCTGCTGTACATCCGACTCGATCAGGCCATGCCGGACGGAACTATCCCATTTCGCCAAGCAGAAGCCACCATCAAAGCGATCCACCGAATGATGAGAGCAGCGGCGACGACAGCCGCAGACCCCGCGCACTCCCACCGAGGGCGCAGGTCGGCACTCGTGACCGAGTTCCTGAACGAGGACGTGCGCCTAGGCCACACCAAGCGCGGCAGCTTCATCTTTACTGTCGTGGCGAGGCTGGAAGACGACATCAGCGGCGATCATTCGGCCGATCCACCGCGGGCGGAGGACGATCTCATCAGCGAGCCCTTCCCACGCAAGGTCATGGCGACGCTGGCAAGGGGACTCCAGACGACGCACCGACTGGCTCGCGGGCGCGATCGGGAAGCTCTAGAAAATCCTGCGGCATGGGGACTGAGCGCTAATCTCATTGAGTCTCTGGAAGAGATGGCTGAGCCCGAAGGGCTGCGGTCTCTGGACCTGTCCTTCGAATGGGCGGCTGCCGAGCAAGCCCCCGCGGTGGGCACGGAGCCGATCAGGCTTGAGCACGAGATCCTAGGAGAGCTGGCTCGCGTTCGGGAGCGCCTCGTCCGGCAGGAGGAGCCGCCACGCCGAGAAACTCTCGTAGGCGCCGTCAAGTCACTGGCCTGGGACGAGGGAAGCGATCTCGAGGATGAGGTAGGCGCGATCGTGATCCTCGCGGACGTGAACGGCCGCACTCGGAATGTGCATCTAACCCTTTCTGGTCAAGACCACGATTGGGCGATTCGGGCTTACCGGAACAAGATTCCTCTGACCGTGACAGGCGACTTGGCATATGAACGACGAGCCTGGCGCCTCCAGGGTGATATCGAGCTCGACACAGGCTTCCTGCAGCACACGCTTGGCGATCTGCCAGAACGCTGAGCACGCTCGCACCCGCAGCTCGACGCCCACACCCCGGCACATCCGCCAACGCCACGGACGGCAACCGCGCACCCGTCGGGCCTATTTGACGGCGCCCGCTCCGGCAGGGGTACGACGGACGCGGCGGCGGAACCGATCTCCCCGAGGTAGCGCACGGCGGCCCGTCTCACCGGCCGGATCTGACCCTCAACCAACGACTGGACGATCTCCCGCAGAATGGGCAGGCGTGCTGGCATGATCGGAGCCCTCGCAGACCACGAACAGGACTTATACGTCCACCCAGATGTCATTCGCCCAAGCCCGCCCGTCGGGCGCGGACCACTGCCTGGGCGCGGTCGGCCACCTGGAGCTTGGCGAAGATGGACGTGAGGTGGTTCTTGACGGTCTTCTGGCTGAGGAACAGGACCCGCGCGATCTCCGCGTTGGACTTGCCGGAGGCGAGCAGGTCGAGGATTTCCCGCTCCCGCTGGGTGAGCTCGGGGAACGGGCCGCTGTCGGGCCCGCTGGTCAGGAAGCGGCGGATCCTGCGCGCCACGCCCGGCCCGTACACCGCCTCTCCCCTGGCGACGGCGGACACGGCGGCGAGGAAGTCGGGACCGGCGGTGCCCTTGAGCACGTAGCCGCGCGCGCCCGCCCGCAGCGCGGCGAACACTGACGCGTCGTCCTCGCTCATGGTGAGCACGAGCACGCCGAGGTCGGGGCGGCGGTCGATGAGCTGCCGGGTCGCCTCGGTGCCGGACATGCCGGGCATGACGAGGTCCATCACGACGACGTCGGGTTCGAGGGAGAGCGTGAGCTCGATGGCCTCCTCGCCGTCACCGGCCTCGCCGACGACCTCGGCGCCGCCGATCTGCTCGAGCAGCGCCTTGAGGCCGTGCCGGAGCAGCGGGTGGTCGTCCACCAGCAGCACGCGAATGGGGTCGTTCATAGGGGAAGCACCGCCTCCACGAGAGTCCCGCGCCCGGGCTCGGACGAACGTCGCAGGTCACCGCCCACTTCGGCGGCGCGTTCTCGCATGCTGCCGGATCCTACGCCCTCGCGCAGCGGCTCCGGCAGGCCGCGCCCGTCATCGCGGATCCGCAGCACCAGCCGGTCGGGCACGGCCGTCGCGGTGATCTCCACGTTGGCGGCGTCGGCGTGCTTGAGCGCGTTGGACAGGGCCTCCTGCGTGATCCGGTACGCGGCGACCTCCACGGCGGCGGGGAGGGCGGGCAGCGGTTCGGGGATGGTGACGGCGACGTTCGGGCCCAGCTGGGCGTCCAGCGCGAGGTCCTCCAGGGCTCCGGAGAGGCCCAGCTCGTCCAAGGCCGGTGGGCGCAGGTCGTGGACAATCTTCCGGACGTCTCCGACGATCGCCTGGGTCAGCTCCCTGACGCCGGTGACCTGCTCGCGCAGCTCTGGTGGCGCCGTGGCCTCGATCACGTACAACCTCACCCCGATCGTGGCCAGGTCCGCGCCGAGGCCGTCGTGCAGGTCGCGGCGCAGGCGGCGGCGCTCCTCCTCGCGCGCCTTGACCAGGCGCTCGCGCGAGTCCCTGACCTCCGTGGCCAGCCGCACCGCCGCCAGGGCCACCGCCAAGTGGGGCGCCAGATCGTCGAGCACCGCCCGATCCGCCCTGGTCAGCGGCTCCCCTGGCGACCGCGACGCCGCCCGCAGCTCCCCCTCCGTCCGCCCACCGCTCAGCAGCGGGATGCGTACGCCATCCTCGGGAACGCCGCCGAAGACCGAGACGGGAACCCCGGCGGCGGTGAGCACGGCGACGGCCGGCAGCCGCAACGTTCGCGCCACGGTCTCGGCCGCGCCGTCGAGCAGCTCGGTCGGCGCGGCCGTCGCCTCCAGCCGCTGCCCGAGATGGGACAGGGCCGCGGCGGGCTCCCCCCGGTTGCCGAACAGCACGCGGCTCACGGCCCGCTGCACGGCATCGCGCGCCGGCGCGAACGCCACCGCCACGACGCCGGTGGCCAGCAACGACTCCAGCACACCGCCCTGCTGCCTGAACAGCCCGTTCAGGGTGGTGACGGTGGCCATGTAGGCGCCCAGCAGCAGCGCCGCGACCAGGACGTACACGACGGTACGCCGGATCAGCACCTCGATGTCGAACAGCCGGTATCGGAAGATCGACACGGCGGTGGCCAGCGGCAGGGCAGGCAAGGTCAGCGCCAGCAGCCAGATCCCGACGGACCACGTACCGCCGGAATGGGCGGAGTCGACGAGCGCCGCCAGCGCGATGGCGACGGCGGCCGGGAGCACCGGCATGAGCTGACGCCGATCCTGAGCCCGCCGCACCCGCACGACCAGCGCGACCGCCCCCACGACGGCCGCCGCGCTCACCACCACCCCGAAACAGGCTGCGATGATCTCGGTCGGCACGAACCCCACCGGGCTGGGCCGCTCACTCCCCCAGACCCACACCATGTCCCTGAACATGAGCACGACCTGCAGGATGGCCAGGGCCGCGATGAGCGCCCCCACGACCGGCCGCCACCTCCGCGACGGCAACCGCCCGTCGGGCAGGAACGCCGGCAGCAGGAACAACGGCCCGAACCCGGTGAAGAACACCCAGTTGACCACCCAGGAGCTGAACTCGGTGCCCGGCCATCCGTGGGCTTGGCCGTACACGCTGTACCCGCCCGCCAGCGCCTGCAACGCCAGCCCTGTGCCGCCCAGGCAGAACAGCCACCCGATGGGATTACGGGGTTGCCGCGCCACGATCAACGCCCCCACCAGCGGATAGGTCAGCCCTACGACGGCGTCCAGCAGAAGGTACGTGGCGTCCTGGACCGGGACGTTGACCGTGAGAACGGTGCCGATCAGGACGGCCGCTGCGGCCGCACCGGGAATCGCCCAGGGCTGCCAGGTGGAAACACGCACAGGAGCATCGTCCAGTTATGTCCCACCTGGGGCAATGGGACCAGAGTCCCGCCCCACCCGGGACCTCGCCGGCACCACCAGTAAACCGGAGGAGGCCCTTCCCCAAACCGGGACCCGATGGGGACCCGCCGCTCAGGCGGGTGGGACCGGTGGGCGGGTGGACTGCTGGTCATGCACACGACATCGCCCCCGATCACACGCCGAATCACCGGACGGGGTCGTCGCCGTGCCGCTCCGGCACCGGAGCGGACCCACCGCCCGGCGGAACCCGAAGGAAAGAAGAAGACCATGAACATGCGAATCCTGGCCGGCAGCCTGGTGGGCAGCGGCGGCATCCTGTTCGCCCTCGGAAACGTCCTGCACCCCCTGGAGCACAGCGAAGCCGCCCACTCCGCCCCGACCTGGGAGGCAGCACACCTCATCTTCGCCCTGGGCGGCCTGCTGATCACCGCCGGGCTCCCCCTCCTGATCGCCGTGAGCCAGGCGCTCCGGCCGTCCAAGCTGGCCTCGATCGGCGGGGTCGTGCTGGCGATCGCATTCGCCGCCCTCGCTCCGGGCGCCTGGTTCGAGGCATACGTCGCGCCCCTGCACGGCGTCGCCGAACAGGTGGAGGCCGGTGGCGGCGGCGCGGTCAACGCAGTGGCCGGGATGGTGTGGATGGCGTCGCTGGTGGCGTTCGGGGCGGGGCTCGCGTGGCGCGGAGCGCGGCGGTCGGTGCGGCTCGCGGGCGCGGCGCTGCTGGTCGCCGCTCTGGTGCTGATCGTCGGTCCGGGCCTGCCCGTGGTGGAGGGGCTAGTGATCATCCCGGCGACGGTTCTGGCCGGTCTCGGGCTGCTGGCCGTGGGCGTGGCATCGGCGCGTACGACCGCCGAGCCCGCCCCCGTCCCCGTGAACGCCTGATGTCGTCGTCCCGCCCCACCCGGTGCCATCTCGACGACCGGGTCGAGGAGGTGTGGCGGGGCATCCTGGCCCTGACCGCCGCCATCTGGCACAACCGCCACACCGGCCGGCCCATCACCCGATCGCTGATTGCCTACGACCACTGGCTAGGCGTGCCAGAGGGCGGCAAGCTGCCGGGTGGCCAGCCGGGATGGTATGGCGCGCAGCAACGCGTCGCGAAGCCACGCGGCGACGCCGGTCTGGGAGGTCAGCCGCGATTGCCGGGACGCCGCCCGCATCATGCGGTTGGCGCTGGGCCTGCGCTCGGCGTCATAGCGCAGGAGCCGCTGGGCGACGTCTGACGGCTCTGCGCCGCTCAGGTGGCGGGTTAGTGCGGCCGCGTCTTCGAAGGCCTGGCTGGCGCCCTGGCCGAGGTCGGGTGGCATGGCGTGCGCGGCGTCGCCGAGGAGCGCGATCCTGCCGACCGTGAACGAGGGCAGGGGTTCGGCCAGGCGAGCGATCGGGTCGACGTAGATGTCGGCGGGCGGGGTGGCCTCGATCAGTGCCGTGACGAGGGGGTGCCAGTCAGCCATCAGGGACAGCATCTGCCGGCGTGCCTCCTCCGCGCCGGGCGGCGTGCCGTGCAGGACGGAGTCGGTGAACCAGTACAGGCGGTGCTCGCCGACGGGGAACAGGCCGAACATCGCCCCGCTGCGGCGGTCGACCAACTGGCTGGCGAGGAGGTCTGTTACCGGGCCGGGAGGGCGGGGCAGCATGCCGCGCAGGTCCATCCGGCCGGTCCGCCGTAGCCCGGGGTGGCCGGGAATGAGCTGTTCGCGTAGCTTGCTGCCGATGCCGTCGGCCGCGATCACGGCGTCCGCTCTTGCGACGGGGTTGCCATCGCTGATCACGGTTACCCCGGTGGGGTCGGGCTCCAGGCGCTCGACCGGGGTCGCGGTTCGCACCAGGTCGGCGGGCAGCGGGGCGCGTAGCGCCCGGTGCAGTTCAGCCCGGTCGATGATGGCGGGCGTCCCGACCTTCTGCTGCGCCTGGACCGCATCGGTGATCAGCAGCGGGCGTCCGCGCCAGTCCCGCAATCCCGCGCGGGCGGCAGGCATGATGTGCCCGCGAACGTCTTCAGCCAGCCCCAGCGCGTCCAACGCGCGGAGCCCGTTGGGCATGACCACGATCCCGGTGCCCGCTTCCCGGAGTTCGGCGCCCCGTTCGAAGAGTGTCACCTCGTGGCCCAGGCGATGCAGCCCCACCGCGGCCGTCACTCCTCCGAGCCCGGCACCGACCACCACGATCCTCATGAGACCTCCTCGCCTATTCACTACGATCGTACTAGTACGGCTATTGGTAGCATGGTCGTATGCCGCCCACCAACCCGGCCCGTCGCCGAGCCCTGACCGATGCCGCCATCGAGCTACTGGCGTCGTCGGGCGTGCATGGACTGACCCACCGCGCGGTGGAGAAGGAAGCAGATCTCCCGCCGGGAACGGCCTCGAACTACTTCCGCAGCCGGGAAGCGCTGCTGGTGGCCGCCGCGGAGCGCATCGCCGAGTTGCATCACGCCGACACCGACCGGGCCACCGAGCAGCCCGCGACGCTGGTCGACCTGCTGACGGAATCGCTGCTCACAGCGGCGACCACACTGCGCAACCGCTATCTGGCAATCTTCGAACTTCAACTGGAGGCCGTGCGCCGGCCGCTGCTCGCCTCGGCGCTCGCGGGCCTGCAGGACATGTCGGTGCAGATCACCGCCGGGCACCACGACAAACTCGGCCTCGCCATCCCACGCGAGAAGATCCCCGCGCTGATCGCGCTCTACGGGGGTGCGCTGTTCACCCTGGTCACCGCGCCACCAGGGAGCGTCAGCAGGGACGTCGTCCAGAGCGTGGTTCAGGTCATCGTGTACGGCTGTGCCCTACACGATGAAAATCCTGAATCGGTACGGCAGGGCCGCCACACCTAGCGCAGCTTCTGGACCCCGGCCCCGTCATTAAGCAGCCTTCATCAGCCTGCGGTCGAACTCCCGATGCTGCGATGCGGAATACTCCGATGTCGTCGGCCGAAGTGCCCTGGCTCGGGGAGGTGCGGTTGAGCGACGCCTCCACAAGCTTGACCGGCCCTTGACGGAGGCTACTTACCGGGTGGCGAGATTCGCGTGATTCACAGAAAAGCGCGCCCTCGGTCGATCGCCGTCCCCGCTGATGCCGACGCACTTGTCCGCGCCCGACCGAGCGGCGCGCACGATCGAGGCTAGAAGGCTTAGCCGCCCGGAGGCGGTCATGGTGAGCCGGAGTTTGTTCGAATGAGCTCGAACGGGCTGGTTTAGGCGGGGTTTAGGCGGCGAGGCCTGCCTGTTGGGCGAGGTCGTCGATCGC
>NZ_JBQQBQ010000133.1:0-9822 GCF_052245915.1 Nonomuraea sp. 10N515B | reverse complement strand
CCGGCGTCACGACCCTGACCAGCAGGACGTCGCGGGCGGTCTCGGTGCCGAACGAGGTGCGGAACGGCGCCACCAGCGGCATCGCGATCCGCCGCAGCTCAACCCCGGTGATCTTCACACTCTCTCCCCAAGTAGGACATGCTGGAACGACCCGTCGCGGTGCGGTCCCCTGGCCATCAAACCACCGCGCAGGTCAGGCATGGTGTGCGGCCCGCCTTGGCCGGCACCGATGACCATTAGCGTTCCAGCACGTGTAGGGAGTCCACCCCGGGCGGGCCGGAGCTCAGCACCACAGGACCCGCCTCCGTGCAGGCCACCACGTCCGCCACCCGCGCGCCGAACAGCTCGGGCACATAGATCGCCGGCTCCAGGCAGAACGTCATGCCGGGCGCGAGCGGCGTGTCCTCGCCCAGCCGCGGACCCTCGTCCGGGCCCAGGCCGACGCCGCGGCCGGCATGCGCGGCGGCGAACCGGCCGTACCCGCTGCCGTCGATCACCGCGCCGACCGCCCGCACGACATCCGAGGCAGGCGCGGGCGGCCGGGCCGCCGCCAGAGCGGCGCCGTAGGCGGCGAGCACCACCGAGTACATGGCCTCGAAGTCCTCCGGCGGCTCGGCCACCGCGAAGACCCGAGCCACCTCCGCGCAGTAGCCGTCCCACCGCCCGCACAGCGACACCAGCAGCGCGTCCCCGGGGTTGATCACGCGGTCGCCTGGCAGGTGCGCGGGCCGCGCCGTGTGCTCGCCCGCCGCCACCCGCAGCGCCAGCACCTCCTCGCAGCCCGACTCCAGCGCCAGCATCCGCAGCGCGGCCGCCATCGCCCGCTCGGACGCGCCGAACCAGGCCAGCTCCCGTGCCTGCCTCAGCACCTCCTCGGCCCGCAGCGCCGCCCGCTCGAGGGCGGCGAGCTCGTCGGGCTCCTTACGCAGCCGCAGCGGGGCCAGCACCGCGGACGCGGGCACCAGCTCGGCCTCGATCGCCAGCCCGAACAGCTCCCGCACCCGCATCTCCGCGTCCACCCCGACCCGCCGCGCCCCCTCCGGCACCCATCGCGCCGGATCGGCGGTCTCGGCGAGCGTGTCCCGCGTGACCACGAGAAAGTCCGTCCCTTGGCCGCCGAGGAAGCGGAAGTCCGGCGACGGCCGCAACACCAGCGCGTCGACGCCTTCGTCGGCCATCGCCGTCCGCACGGCCTTCAGCCGCGCCTCGACCCGCTCCGGCGTCACGTCGGCTCGTGCAGCCAGCAGGCCACCGGCCCGAACGCGGGCTCCTTCACCCGGCACACGTCCATCACGAACGGGCACCGCGGGTGGAACCTGCACCCCTCCGGCGGATTCGCCGGATCCGGTACGTCCCCGGGCAACTCCGCGGGCAGCACACCCCTCCCGTCCGGCCGGGGAATGGCCTTGAGCAGCGCCTGCGTGTACGGATGCCGCGGCTCGGCCCACACCTCCTCCGTACGGCCCACCTCGACGATCTTGCCCAGGTACATGACGGCGATCCGGTCCGCGATCACCCGCACCACGGACAGGTCGTGGCTGATGAACAGCAGCCCCGCCCCCGACTGCACGGCCAGGTCCCGCATCAGCGTGGCCACCTGCGACTGCGCCGAGGCGTCCAGCGCCGAGATCGGCTCGTCGCCGATCAGCAGCCGCGGCCGGGCGGCGAGGGCCCGGGCGATCGCGACGCGCTGCCGCTGCCCGCCGGAGAACTCGTGCGGGTGCCGCCCGGCGAAGTCCCGCGGCAGCCCCACCCGTTCCAGCAGGTCGGCGGCCGTGGTGCCGGTGTCTCCCGAGGTGCGCAGCCCGTCGGCGATCTGGTCGCCGGCCCGCCGGCGCGGGTTCAGCGACGTGTACGGATCCTGGAACACCATCTGGATGCCGGTCAGCTTCCTGCGCCGCAGGCCCAGAGGTGTGACCGGCTGCCCCTCGAACGTGATCGAGCCCTCGGTGATCGGGTTCAGCCCGCAGACCGCGCGCGCCAGCGTCGACTTGCCGCACCCGGACTCGCCGACCAGCCCGACGACCTCGCCGGGAGCGACCTGCAGACTGGCCCCCGCCACGGCCCGCACGGCGGGACGGCCGGGGGAGCGGTGCTCGACGACCAGGTCGTCGATGGTCAGCAGCGTCACAGGCCCTCCTTCGTCGGGCCTGCGACTCAGCGTCCCGTGCCCATTGGTTCGCTCGCTGCGCTCGCTCACTGCGCCTCCGGCAGGGATTCCAGCAGCGAACGGGTGTAGGCGTGCTCCGGCTCGCGCAGCACCCGGCCCCGCGGCCCCGACTCGACGACCAGGCCGTCCTTCATCACGCTCACCTCGTCCGCGACGGCCGACATCACGCCCAGGTCGTGGGTGACCAGCAGCACCGCCAGCCCCAGCTCGTCGCAGAGCCCGCGCAGCAGCCGCAGCACGCCCGCCTGCACGGTCACGTCCAGCGCGGTCGTCGGCTCGTCGGCGATCAGCACCTTGGGCGAGCAGGCCAGCGCGATCGCGATCGCGATCCGCTGCCGCATGCCGCCGGAGAACTGGTGGGGGAAGCGCCGGTAGGCCTCCTGCGGGCCGGGGATGCGGACCTTGCCCAGCAGCTCCACCGCCCGCGCCCGGGCCTCGGCCTTACCCAGCCCCAGATGGTGCCGCATGTGCTCGGTGAGCTGCTTCCCGATCGTCAGCATCGGGTGCAGGCTCGTCGCCGGGTCCTGGAAGACCATGGCGACCTCGCCGCCGCGTACCCGGTTCAGCTCCTTGGGCGGCAAGGTGAGCAGGTCGCGCTCGCCGAGCCGGATGGCGCCCGAGGTCCGCGCGCCGTGCGGCAGCAGGCCCAGGACCGCCAGCCCGGTCATCGTCTTGCCGGACCCGCTCTCGCCGGCCAGCCCGTGCACCCTGCCCGGCTCCAGCCGCAGGTCGACGCCGCGCAGGATCTCCTTCCCGCCGATCGACACCGTCAGCCCCGCGATGTCCAGAGTAGTCGTCGTCACAGCGCACGCTCCTTGATCGCGCGGGCCGTACGTGGGTCGAGCGCGTCACGCAGCGTGTCGCCGAGGAAGTTGAACGCCAGCACCACCGTCAGGATCGCCAGCCCGGGGAACGTCGCCACCCACCAGCTGTCGAACACCTCGACCCCCGAGGCCACCATCGCCCCCCATTCGGGAGAGGGCGGCTTGGCCCCCAGGCCCAGGAAGGACAGCCCGGACAGCAGCAACAGGGCCGTGCCGATGTCCAGGGTCGCCAGCACGAGCACCGGGCCGGTCACGTTGGGCAGCACGTCCACCCGCAGCGACCGCCACACCGAGAAGCCCAGCAGCCGGCCGCTCAGTACGAACTCCCGCTCCCGCACCCCCAGCACCAGCCCCCGCGTGACCCGGGCGTAGGCGGGCCAGGCCACGACCAGCACGGCCAGCACCGCGTTGGCCAGGCTCGCGCCCAGCGCCGCGGCCACCACCATGGCCAGGATCACGGTCGGGAACGCGAACACCAGGTCCGCCACCCGCATGATCGTCTCATCCACCCACCTGCCGAAGTACCCGGCGCACGCGCCCAGCAGGCCGCCGATCAGCACCGACAGCGTCACCAGCAGCAACGTCAGCGGGATCGACACCCGCGCCCCGTACATGACGCGGCTCAGGATGTCGCGCCCCAGCTGGTCGGTGCCGAACCAGTGCCCGGGGCCGGGCGCCGCCAGCCGCGGCAGCTCCTGCGCCAGCGGGTCGTGCGGCGCGAGAATGGGCGCGGCCAGGGCGATCACGAGCCAGGCCGCCGCCAGCACGCCGCCGGCGACGGCCAGCGGCTGCCGCCACGCCTCCGGAAGCCTGCTCAACAAGGGGCGTGTCATTGCAGCCTCACTCGGGGGTCGATCACGCCGTACAGGACGTCCACGATCAGGTTGATGACCAGGTAGACGACGCCCACGACCAGGCCGACGCCCATGACGGCGGGCAGGTCGAGGGTGGTGGCGCTCTTGTAGGCGTACTGGCCGATGCCGGGCCAGGCGAAGATGGCCTCGACCAGCACCGTGCCCGACAGGAGGCTGCCGAAGGCCAGGCCCGCCACCGTGATGATCGGGACCAGGGCCGAGCGCAGCACGTACCGGAAGAGGATCACCCGGCCGGGCAGGCCCTTGGCGCGGGCGGCGCGGACATAATCCTGGCCGAGCACCTCCAGCACCGCCGAGCGGGTGAAGCGGGTGAGCAGCCCGATCGTGTAGAGCGCCAGGACCAGCGCGGGCGTGATCAGGTGGCCGACGGCGGAGGTGAAGATGTCCCACCGGCCCGCCAGCAGCGCGTCCGCCGTCTGCAGCCCGGTCACGGCCGGCGCCGAGCCGAGCGCCGCGTCCACCCGGCCGCTGCCCGGGGTGAGCTGCAGGCGGTAGAAGAACACGTAGAACGCGAGCAGCGCCAGCCAGAACGTCGGGACGGAGATGCCGATCAGGCTCAGCAGCCGCAGCGTGTGATCCGCCAGCCGGTCCCTGCGCAGGGCGGCGACCACGCCGAACGCCACGCCCAGCACCAGCGACACCAGGATCGCCGCCCCGGCCAGCTCCAGCGTCGCCGGCACGAACTCGGCCAGGTCCTGGCTCACCGGGCGGTGGCTCTGCTGGCTGGTGCCCAGGTCGCCCTGGAGCAGGCCCTGCAGGTGCAGGGCGTACTGCTGCCAGAGCGGCTTGTCCAGGCCGTGCTCGGCCCGCCACTGGGCGACGATCGCCGGGTCGCCCAGTGCGCGCTGGCCCAGGTTGGCGGCCACCGGGTCGCCGGGGACGAGATTCGTCAGGACGAACGTGACGAGCGTGATGCCCCAGGCCATGAGGACGGCGAGCAGGATGCGGCGGACGAGGAACCGCGCCAGCGGATGCGCCTGCCCGCCGGAGTTCGGCCGCCCCTGCCCCTGTCGCTCGGGTCGCGTCGCCTTGACGGCGTCCGGAGTGTCGGACACGTGCGGGGACCTCTTACTTCACGCCGAGGTCGGCGACGTCGACCGTCCACACCGGGTGGTACTCGAGCCCGGTCACCGACCCTGCCGTCACGATGTTCTGGCTCGGCTGGATCAGCGGGATGAACGGCCCCGAGGCGTTGAGCTTGGTCTGCACGTCGGCGTAGGCGCTCTTGCGGGCGTCGTCGCCGATCGCGGTGGCGGCCTTGTCGCCTGCGGCCTCGATCTCCTTGGCGGCCCCCGCCTTCCAGCCGGCCCGCAGCCCCACCAGCTTCCCGGGGAGGAAGGCCAGGTAGTCGCTCGGGTCGGGGTAGTCAGGGCCCCAGTACCACAGGCCCATCTCCTCCTTGCCGTTGCGGTAGTTGTCCAGCGCTGTGGTGACCGGCGCCGGCTGGAGGTCCACCGTGATGCCGACCTCCTTGAGGTTGGCCTGGACCCGCTCGGCCAGCGGCTGGAACGACAGCCCGTTCACGGTCAGCTCGCTCGGGTACTCGAGCTTCACGGTCGGGTTGGACAGCCCGCTGGCGGCCAGCGCCGCCTTGGCGCCCTCGACGTCCCGCTGGGCGGCCTGCTCGGGCGGCAGCGCGCCGAGGAGCTGTGACGGGATGACGCCGGGCGCCTGGGTCGAGCCCTCGCCGGCCAGCTCCAGCAGTCCCGCGTAGTCCACGCCCTTGCGCACGGCCTCGACGAACTTGGCGTTCGGCGTGGTCTTGCTGATCGCGGAGTCCTGGTTGGCCAGCAGGAAGATGACGTTCGCCGAGGCGGTCTTCTTGACCTGCAGTGTCGCGGGCATGCCGGCGACCTGGTCGCCGGACAGGTTCAGCGCCACCTGGCTGTCGCCGCGCGCCACGTTGAGCTTCTGGGTGGCGGCCTCGACGTTACGCAGCACGACCTTGTCGTAGGCGGGCTTCGTGCCGTAGTACTTCGGGTTCGCCTTGAGCGTGACCTGGCTGCTCACGTTGAACGACTCGATCATGTACGGGCCGGACCCGGCGGAGGCGGAGTTCAGCCACTGCTCGGCCTTGTCCTGCGGGTCCGTGGTGGCGCCGTGCTGCTGGGCGAGCTTGCTGTTGATGATGCCGAGCGCCGGGTTCGGCAGGATGTACGGCAGTGCCGGGTTCGCCGCCTTCGACGTCAGCGTGATCGTCGTGTCGTCGGTCTTGGCCACCTCGACGCCGTCCAGCAGGAACGACGGGGTGCCCTTCATGTCCCGCACACGGGTCAGCGAGAACACCACGTCGTCCGCGGTCACCGGGGCGCCGTCGGCGAACGTGGCGCCCTGCTTGAGCTTCAGCGTCAGCGTCTTGCCGTCCTCGCTCAGCTCGTACGACTCGGCCAGGGCCGGCATCGGCTTGGTGACGTCGGCCCCATCGAAGGTGAGCATCGTCTCGTAGACGGCCTTGCCGACGATCAGCCCCGTCGGCTCATACGTGCGGCCCGGGTCGGCCGTCTTGAGGTCGAAGGACGTGTCGATGACGAGGGTCTTGCCGCCGCCGGAGGCCGCGGGCGACTGGGAGGTGCCGCCGCCGCTTGCGCAGGCGGCGAGGGTGAGCGCAGCGGCGAGCAGCACAGCCGCCGTCTGCGAGCGGGTCGCCATGGTGGTCCTCCACATGTGGACGTCTGGCAGAAAGATGTCGAGGATTGTGCGGCAGAATGTCCAGGTCCTGCGCGACCGGCAAGACGTATATGAGATCGACGAGGTAATGATGAGTGAAATATCCAGAAATGCTGGCAGCGGTGGTGGTCCGTCTGGACGGATCGGCATCGGGCTCGAATTGGACGACGTCCACATGAAGATGCTCGAGGTCCTGCGCGAGAACGGCAGGATCTCGGTCGCCGCGCTGGCCGAGCGGGTGGGCATCTCCCGCGCGAGCGCCTACACCCGCTTCGAGGCGCTGCGCGCGGACGGCGCGATCAAGGGGTTCACCGCCGAGATCGACCACGTGCGGGCCGGGCTCGGCATCACCGCACTGATCTTCGTGACCGTGCGGCAGCAAATGTGGAAGCAGTTCAGGGCCGAGCTCGCCAGGATGCCGGAAGTGGAGTACTGCGCGATCACCACCGGCCAGCACGACGCGATGATCCAGGTACGGGTGGCGGACGTGGCGGCGGTGCACACCATGGTGACCGACCGGCTGGCCAACATCCCGGCGGTCAAGGCGACCGAGACGGTCTTCATCCTGGACGAGGTGCTCAAGCGGCCGTACGTGCTGCCCAGCGACGGCCGGCAGGCGCGCCGGAGCCCGCGCCCGGCGCAGGAGACGCAGGGCGACGTGCCGCTCGGCAAGATGCGCTTCGTCGGCGCGGCCGAGGGCCGGGCCGCGCTCAAGAAGGACGACTAGGGTTCCTGGTGCGGCAGGAGCCGGATGCTCAGCCGGTGGAGCCGGGCCCGCCGCGCACGCGCCGTACGAGGTCGGCGGCGGCCTCCGGCCACTGCGCATAGTCGAAGGCGAAGCCGGCTTCGAGCAGGCGCCCGGGGACGACCCGGCGACTTTTCAGCAGGAGTTCGGTATCGGAGCGCAGCGCGAACGCGCCGAGCTCGGCCATCCATCGCGTTGCGGGCAGGCCCACCGGAACACCCCACGCGGTGCGCAGCAGGCGCATGAACGTGCGCTGCGGCAAGGGAACGGGAGCGGCGAGGTTCACCGGCCCGGTGAGGTCGTCGCGGCCGGCCAGGAACTCGACGGCGCGGACGAAATCACGGTCGTGGATCCATGACACGTACTGCGCGCCGCCCGCGACCGGGCCGCCGAGGCCCAGCCGCACCAGCCGCAGCAAGACGTCGAAGACGCCGCCGCGCTCGGGACTCATCACCATGGCCGCGCGCATGCTGACCTTGCGGGTGTGCGGAGTTTCCGCTTGTTCCTGCGCCCGCTCCCACGCCTGTGCGATCTCGACGCTGTAGGCCCAGTAGCCCGGGACGCCGGATTCGGCCCCGCCGAGCTCACCGGTCGCCTCGTCGTTGGGCGCGTCGAAGCGGTGGGAATAGACAGTGGCCGTGCTCATCTGCAGCCAGACCCGGGGAGGCCGCACGGCGGCGGCGATCGCCTCACCCACGACACGGGTTGAATGCACCCGCGAATCCATCATGGCCCGCAGATTGGCCGTGGTGTAGCGACAGTTGACGCTGCGTCCGGCCAGATTGACCACGACGTCGCTGCCGTCGATCTCCTCTGCCCATGGACCCAGGGTCTCGCCGTCCCAGCGGACGTCACGGCCGCGTACCGGATGCCGGGTGAGCACCACGACGTCATGGCCTGCGGCGGTCAGCGAGCGATTGAGGATTGTCCCTACCTGTCCGGTTCCCCCGGGTATCACTATCTTCATCAGGCTCCCCCCAAGGTGCTGGGACGGAGAGAGTTGAACACGTTCAGTCCGGGATCTCCGCACACACGCTGACGTGCGGTGTGTCGTCACCGTCGAACGTGAACTCCTCCACCAGGCGCAACAGCCCGTCGTCCCCGGCCTCGACGCGGCTGCTGCTCCTGCCGCCCGCCGTCCCGCCGGCCTTCAGCGCGTGCACATAGGCGATCGACACCTGCTCGCCGTCGCGGGTGCCGACGAAGCGCCCGTGGGTCACGGTGTCGCCGGTGTAGCTGCCCCACACCACCCCGTCGGCCTCCCAGTACAGGAACTCCGTGGGACTGTCCGGGTCCACCACGCTCGCCGTCGAGCTCACCATCACGAATTTGCGGCCGTTGAGATTCACGGGCATTCATGGTGCAGAGATTTCCGGTTCATCACAGCGTCGCTGGACGAATGGTCAGAGCGGCCTGGGGATGGCCGCCAATCCGTCCAAACCGCCCTGCCCCCGGTCCTGAGGGTGCACGCATGGGCGCGTTGCCGGAGCTTTACCTTTCCGGGCCTGACGCCATCATTGCACAGTGTGATAGTAATGTGACACTGCGTATCCGATGTGTGTTCGGGAGATTTCATGGTGGCGTACACGCTCTCGATCCTGGCGGCGGTAGGCGTGGTGATGCTCACCGCGCTGGTGTTCAGGCTGTTCAGGCGTGGCGGCGAGGACCGCGATCCCGGCGGTCCTTCCGCCGGCCACGCGGGGGCGATGTTGTCGGCCATGTTCCTGCTGGTGTTCGCCATCGCGATCATCGTGCCCTGGACGAAGGCCGACACCGCCCGGCAGAACACCCATACCGAGAGCCAGGCCGCGATCGACGCCTACTGGACGGCTGCCGGCCTGCCGGACGACGCGGCCCGGCAGGTGCGCACCGCGCTGCGCGAATACGTCATCTTCGTGGTCAGGGACGAGTGGCCGCTCATGGCCCAGGGCCGGATGGACCCGGTCGGCGCCGCCAGGATGGACGAGTTGCGGGGCCGCGTCAGCGACCTCGAGGTGAGCGGTGAGGACGAGGAGGAGGCCAGGGGAAATCTCCTTCAGCACATCGGCGCGATCTCCATGGCCCGTGCCCAGCGCAGCGCCGACGCCGCCGCGGCCCCGCCAGACGGGCTGCTGTTCCTGACGATCCTCACCGGTGTGGTGGTCATCGTGTTCCCGTTCCTGGCCGGGGCCCGGCCGCAGGGGCTGACGATCCTGCCTCTGGTGGCGATGGCGGCGTTGCTGGGCTTCGGCACCTACCTGACGTGGGACATCTCCCGGGCCTTCGACGGGCCGCTGGCCGTCGGGCCCGAGGCGTTCCAAGGGGCGTTGCAGGAGTTCGCGCGCGTCGGCGAAGGGGTGTGAGGGTGGCGGGCAGACGGCGCGCCTCCCGCTCGGTGGGCGTGCGGTGGGGCGGGTCCCGTTACGGGGGCGTGCGGTGGGGAGGGGCCCGTTACGCGGGCGTCCGGCGGCGGCGCGCGGGTATCTGGCGGTGGCGTGCGTCGTGGCCTGTGGGTGCCGGGTGGTGGCGCGTGTCGCGGCCTGTGGGCGGGCGGTGGTGGCG
>NZ_JBQQBQ010000132.1:0-10133 GCF_052245915.1 Nonomuraea sp. 10N515B | reverse complement strand
GTGGGCGTACATGTCCGCGACGTCCCCGACGTGCTGCACCCTGCCCTCGCCCAGCACCACGGTCCGCGCGGCGAACGTCAGCGCCTCGTTGGGGTCGGCCGTGGAGTAGACGACCACGCCGGGGGTGTCGGCGAACATGGTCTTGAGGTCGGCGCGCAACTGCTCGCGGAGTTTGAAGTCCAGGTTGGCGAGGGGCTCGTCGAGGAGCAGCACGTCCACGGGGCGGGCCAGCGCGCGGGCGATGGCGGTGCGCTGCTGCTGCCCGCCCGAGAGCTCCGCGGGCCGGCGGCCGAGCAGGCCGGCGATGCCCATGAGCTCGGCCACCTCGCGCACCCGCCGGTCGATCCCGTCCTTGCGGAATGTGGAGTCCAGGCGGAGCGGGGAGGCGATGTTCTCATAGACCGTCAGCGACGGATAGTTGATGAATTGCTGATAGACGAAGGCGACCGACCTTTTCCGCACGGCAATGCCGGTGACCTCTTTTCCGTGCACCATGACCCGGCCGGAATCCGGGGTCAGCAATCCGGCGGCGACGCGCATCAATGTCGTCTTTCCCGCGGTCATGGGACCGACGAGGGTGGTCATTCCGTTGGGTAATTCCAGATGAATGTCGTCGAGCCAGGTCTCCCCGCGTTGCCGTACGGAGACGCCATCGAGAATCAGCGTCACGGTCCCCGGTCCTCTCTCCCTGACTTCCATCTAACATCATCTGAAACTTTGTGCAAATCACGGTTTGACGTCGAGATAACAGTGAATGGCCGGGCCTATCGCCGTGACGACGTCCTTCCTGCTCATGGCGTCCGAGCGCGGGGAGATCAGGACATCAGGGCATAGGGCCGTCCGCGTATGCCAACGGGTGTTTGCCAACGTGTGTTGACATCTCATGGCGTCCTCATCTAAAGTCAACAGGTGTTGGCAGAAGGAGGAGACATGGAAACCACCGATGTGCTCGTCGTCGGAGCCGGCCCCGCGGGCCTCACCGCCGCCATCGTCCTGGCCCAGTCGGGCCACGACGTCGTCATCGTGGACGCGCAGGCCGAGGGGGCGAACACCTCAAGGGCCGCCGTCGTGCACTCGCGCACGCTGGAGCTGCTGGAGCCGTACGGTGTCACGCCCGCCCTGGTCGGGCGAGGGGTGCACACGCCGCGCTTCACGGTCCGCGACCGCGACCGGTTGCTGGTGGGGGTGCCCTTCGACGGGCTGCCGACCCCTTACCCCTACACGCTGATGATCTCTCAGGCCGACACGGAGGCCTACCTGCTGGCCCGGCTCACGGAGCTGGGCGTCAAGGTCCTGCGGCCGGCCCGGGTGACCACCGTTGCCCAGGACGGCTCCGGCGTCACGGCGACCCTCGGCGACGGGCGCGCCTTCCGCGCGTCCTACCTGGTGGGCGCCGACGGCATGCACAGCGGCGTCCGCGAGCAGGCCGGGATCGGCTTCGGCGGCGGCACGTACGACGAGTCGTTCACCCTGGCCGACGTGCGGCTCCACGGCGGGGTCCCGCGCGAGGAGGTCATCCTGTACTTCTCGCCTGACGGGCTCGTGGTCGTCGCGCCGCTGCCCGGCGGGACGTACCGGATCGTGGCCACCGTGGGGGAGGCGCCTCAGCACCCCGACGTGGCGTTCGTCCAGCGGCTGCTCGACACGCGCGGGCCGAAGGCCGTGCCCGCCGTGGTGGACGAGGTGATCTGGGGCTCGCGCTTCCGCGTGCACCACCGCATCGCCGACACCTACCGGCGCGGACGGATCCTGCTCGTCGGGGACGCGGCGCACGTGCACTCGCCGGCCGGCGGTCAGGGCATGAACCTCGGCATCGAGGACGCGGTCAAGGCGGGCGAGGCGCTGTCGAAGGTGTTGCGGGGCGGATCGCCTGACCTGCTGGACGCCTACGCCGCCGCCCGGCGCCCGGTCGCCGAGAAGGTCGTCGCTCTGGCGAGCCGCCTCACCTCCCTGGCCACCATGAGCGCGGCCCGCCGCCCGCTGCGGAACCTGGTGCTCGGCCTGGTAGGCCGGCTCCCGGCGGTGCGCCGCCGTCTGGCCTGGCAGCTGTCAGGACTGGACCGCCGCGGTTAAGGAAGGCGGCTAAGGAAGGATGGCGTCGACGTACCCGCCGTCCACCCGCACCGCGCCCCCCGTGGTGGCCGAGGCGAACGGCGAGCTGAGATAGACCACCATGTTCGCGATCTCCTCGGGCTCGATCAGCCGCTGGAGCAGCGACTGGGGCCGGTGCTCGCGCATGAACGCCCGCTGCGCCTCCTCCCACGGCAGGTCCCTGCCGACGAGCTGGTAGACGAAGTCCTCCACGCCGCCCGTGTGCGTCGGCCCGGCGATCACCGAGTTGACCGTCACCCCGCTCCCCGCGGCCTCCTTCGCGAACCCCCTGGACACGGCCAGCAACGCGGTCTTCGTCATGCCGTAGTGGATCATCTCGGCCGGGATGGCGACGGCCGAGTCGCTGGCGATGTACTGGATCCGCCCCCAGCCCCGCTCCTTCATGCCTGGCAGGTAGGCGCGGGTCAGCCGGACCGCGGCCAGCACGTTCACCTCGAAATAGCGCCGCCACTCGTCGTCACTGATCTCCAGAGCCGGCTTGGCGCCGAAGATGCCGAGGTTGTTGACCAGGATATCGACCTGCGGCAGCACGCTCAGGACCTGCTCGCACCCCTCGTCGGTGGACACGTCGCCGGGCGCCGCCACCGGGTCGCCGTCCATGAGCTCGATGGCCATCGCCACGGAGGCCTCGCTCCTGCCGTTGACGCCGACGCGGGCCCCGGCCTCGGCCAGCCCGGTGGCGATGGCCGCCCCTATTCCCTGAGTCGATCCGGTGACGAGTGCGGTCTTGCCGCTGAGATCTATGCGCACGATGTGTTCCCCCTGACCGCCATTGTCCGCGATCAGCGTGCGCGGGCTCACAGCGGGGTCCGACTGCGTAGGCTGGAGGCCGGCGCGGAAGGGGCGTGGGTGCACCGGATCCTGTGGGTGGTCGTGGCGGTCGCCTTCGTGGTGGGTCTCGTCGTGCCGTCCGATTCGGTGGAGGAAGCGCCGGGGGAGTGCCCGCCGCGGGACACGCGGGTGGTGGCGCCGTACGCGGTCACCGGTTACTGGGTCATTCCGCGGGCCGATGCGTGCGTGACGCGGCGGATGGTCGAGGCGATCCACGCGATCGGCGGGGACACGCTCGTCACGTTCGGGCCGCGGTTCAGCGTGGGTGCGGAGCCCGGCTGCGTCGTGGACGGGCGGCCGTGCGCCGACGTGCCGGGGGTGCGGCACGTCTACACCTACGTCACCAGCGAGGAGTTCGGGCCGGGCCTGCTGCGCTGTCCCGGCCTCGACCGGCGGATCGAGAGCGACGGGCGCGTCTTCTACCGGGTGTCGCTGGCGACGTCCTGCGACGCTCGCGTCCATGACCTGGTGCTGATCGCCACCGACGGCGACGGGCTGGGCAATCTGATGACGGAGGCGGCGGCGTACGGGATGAAGGTCTTTCCCGGGCTGCCTGCCGCGCCGCAGCAGGCGGGCAAGCCGTGGGAGCCCGACCTCGCCCACCTGGGCGCGCTGAACGCCTTCACCACGCGGGTGCTCGCGGACTACCGGACGCGGTTCGGGGCGGCCTTCGCCGGTGTCTATCAGTCGTTCGAGCTGGCCATGCGGACGCGGTCCGCCAAGGACCCGATCATCGCGCTGTACGCCGCCCAGCACGCGGCCGTCGCCTCCGCGCTGCCCGGCACGAAGATCCTGGTCAGCCCGTACATCGACGCGCGTCGCGGCCGCGGATTCCCGCCGGACCAGGTGGAGCCGGGGATGGCCGACATCGCCGGCACGCGGGCGGGCCTGCCGATGGCCATCGCCGTACAGGATGGGCGGGGCACCGGGAAGGTGCCGGTGTACGCGCTCAACGAGCGGGACGCCCGGGTCGAGGCGCGGCTGGTGCCCGTGGTCGGTGAGGTGACCTATGCGCAGGCGTACTACGGCTCCACGCGCGACTACATCGAGGCGGCGGCGCGACGGGTGCCGCCGGGGGTGGAGCTGTGGGTGAACGTGGAGGGCTTCGAGCCCACGCAAGTGGCCGGCGAGTGCGGGCGGGTCGAACCACTGCCGCTGCGCGGACGCCCTTCCAAAGCCCGGCTGGACCGGCAGGTCATGGCGACCGGGACCGGCGTACAGAAGATCATTTCCTATGGCTGGGAGCCCTTCTTCACCTGCCAGGCCCGCTACGACACGCCTTCGCTGGCCGACGACATCGTGCGCGAGTGGCGGCAGCCGATCATCGTGAACGTGACCCCGAAGGAGATGAACGGGCGGCCAGGGGTTCTCGTGGAGGGCTTCAACCTGCGCGGCGGTACGCTCCGTTTCGGCTCGCAGGTCATCGAGCAGGAGTGGCACGGCCGGCAGGGCCGGCTCGAGTCCGCCTGGGCACCATACCTGCCGACGAGCCCGTCGACGCCGGTCACCGCCACGAACGAGGCCGGCGAGACCAGCACGACCCCCTACGTGATGCCCTAGGCCGCCAGGGCCGCTACCAGAATGTCCGCCAGCAACGCGGCCTGGCTGCCGTCCTCGTCCAGGTCCGGGTCGAGGATGGTCACCTCCAGTCCCGCGGCTCCCGGAAGGGTGACCAGGCCGCGCAGCAGGTCGGTGAGCTGAGCGGCGTCGAGTCCGCCCGGGGTGGGGGAGTCCACGGCGGGCAACACGGAGGGATCGAGCACGTCGGCGTCCACATGAATCCAGAATCCGTCGAGCTCCTCCCGGACCAGCACCTCCTTGGCCCTGCCGAGGTCGATGTCGCTGCCGGGGAGGTAGGCGATGGTTCCGCTGCCGGCGATGTCCCGCACATCCCCCTTGTCCCGCACCCCGAGCACGATCACATCCTCATCCCGGACGTACGGCCGCAGGCCGTCGATGTCGGTGAGGTAGTCGTCACCGCGGCCGGTCACCAGGGCGAGGTCCTCCCCGGCCGCCGCGCCGACGTGCGGGGAGTTGCCCAGGTGCCGGAAGTCGGCGTGCGCGTCCACGTACGCCAGCCCGTAGCGTCCGCGTCTGCGCAGCGCGAGGGCGGGGCCGAGGACGATCGAGCAGTCCCCGCCCAGCAGTACGGGAAACCCGTTGAGCTCGGCCAGCCGGTTGGCGAGCGTGCGCGCATAGGCGGCGATGGCAGGCCCGTTACGCACGCCGTCGCCGCGTTTCCATGTGGCCACGTAACGGGGCGGCACGACCGCACCCGCGTCGGCCGCGCCGAGCCGCCGGACCAGGCCGGCGTTCCGCAGTGCCCAGGGAGCCTTGTAGCAGCCGGGGACGGCGCCGGGGGCGGGCGGGCGCAGGCCGAGGTTGGAGGGGGCGTCGAGGACGATCAGATCTCTGTCAGTGGTTATTATGGTCATACTCGTGACGGTAGCAAGGGGAGGGCGGATGCGCCAGTTCGCGGAGACGGGGATCGTGGCGATCGATCTGGCTAACACGTGGGACGAATACCTGGACGATCCCGAACGGTTGCCGGACGTGCCCGAGCTGCGCCGCTTCTGTCGTGAGCTGGGCGTGAGCGGGGAGAGCGGGATCGGCGCGGAGCATCTCGACGCGGTCCGGGCCGTGCGGGAGCGGCTGCGCGCCGTCCTCTTGGCGGGCGACCCTCCCGAACGGACGCGAGCCCTGGCCCGGTGGACCGCTGAGCTGCCGGTCCGGGCGGCCGTGGAGGATGCGGACGGCCTGCCCTGCCTCCGTCTCACCGCGCCTGCCGACGCCCCACTGGCCGAACGCCTCGCCGTCCGCTCCGTCGCCGACCTGCTCGACCTCGCCGCGTCAGGCGACTGGGAACGCCTGCGCCTGTGCGCGGCCCGACCGTGCCAGGACGCCTTCGTCGACCGCAGCCGCCCGGGCCGCCGCCAATTCTGCTCCACCCGCTGCGCCAATCGTGCCCACGCCGCCGCCTCCCGTGCCCGCCACCGGTAGGTCGGCGCGGGATGATCACTGACGTCGAGCGCATCAGGCGAGCCCTGGCCGACCGCAGACACGTCCTGGAATGACGGCTGCGTCCCTGCTGGAGCAGGGCAACGCGTCGGGGCACGGCTCGCCGGTACGCAGCGTCACCAGGACCGGCACGGTTGCGGCGAGCTGGCCGGTCAGGGCCGTCGAGCCGGGGTCGAGCTGGGTGAACAGCGAACGCATCATTCGTATACAGCAGTCTGGAGGCCATTGCGTTTGACGTCACGGGAAGATTTTCCATACCGTTCCCGGGCAGATTGGCGTACTTAGAGAGCGGACCTTGCCATTAGCGGTTTTGGCGTCAAAAACCACATTCTTCTCGGGAGTTTCGCACCAATTGCCATATCCACCAAAATTCGCTCTTGTGTGCGGAGCGATTGTCGCTCTCGGTCGACCGTCTTCTCTCCACGTCACGACGACCACGTCATCTGTCTCGTTGCTGACGAAAAGCTGTTGATCGGGGCGCGGCTGGCATCCAAGCAGACCACATGATCCTAAAACTAGGATCACGGTCATACGCGCGAGCCCGAGACGATTATTTGCCAATGACATCTCTACCTCGGTGGGTGCCGATCTCGATGAGGCGCCTGGTCATGCGTGACGTCTGGGGCCGTGCCAGCCCGCTCCCGCAGCCAGTGGGTGGATGGTGGAACCGGGCTGTCTAGCTGTGCCAGGGGTGGCGTCGTCGACACGGCTTTCAATTTAACGCCGTATCCCGTTCAGGCCCAGATGTGCGGCGACAAGTTTGGTGCCGTGACTCCCTTTGACGCTCGAAAGCTGGCTACGGTGGCTCAGTGCAACAGTCCTTTCGTGGAGGACGTCTTTGCCGAGGAGCTTCCTTGGCTCGTCTGGCTACCCAGGGCCGAGCGCCATCGATGCGTACGAGAGCTGCGAGGCTACCTTGTCGCGGAGGAGTGGCTGCCGTTCGATCGCTCGCTGGTCTCGTGGCGATCTACCGCGGAAATCTGGAGCGATCCGCAGCTTGCCCTTGAGCTGCAAGGCCCTTTCTCTGGTGACGGACCAGAAATTCCCCGTCCGACAAGCGCTTCCTGATTGGCTAGGCGTCGCCAAGATCGGCGGGGCGTCGCTCGAGCACCGACAAGACTCCGACGGTGTGACGTTTCGGAAGAGGTGGCGCCGGCGATCCAGGGCTGTGGACGCCTCAGCGATGCCTCGGATCAGACCTTTTCCGCCACTACCCGCGGATGCTCGGTGATGAGCAGGCCGATGTCCTCGACATCGGAGGTCAGGATCGCCACCCGGCCTGGATGCTGTAGGGCGGTCGCGCAGAGCATCGCATCGATGGCGTACTTGTGACCGTGCAACCCCGCACATCGCAGCAGCGCAGCAGCGGACTGAGCCAGGGTCTGTGTGACGGGCTCCACTCGCAGGCGCGACAGCGTCCACTCCAACGCGGCATCATTGATCTTCGGGTGAATCACCTCGACCAGCACTGCAGCCGAGGTGACTACAGGGAGGTCCGCGTCACGGGACGCCGTCAGCCACTCGTGCACCTCACGGTCCCTCTGCACGGCTTTTGCCAAACCCTCGCTGTCCAGGACTAGGGCACCAATCACGCAGCTGCCCCCGCTGCGGGCGCGTCGCCGGTGAGTCGAGCACGCTTGGCCGCCACGGCGTCCGGATCGGCCGGGCCGTTGACCTTTTCAAAGTCTGCGATCAGCTCGTTCAGGTTGTCCCGCTCGAGCTGGCGCTGGGCAGCCCTCTCCAGGTATGCGGACACGCCACGCTTGCCAACCCGCTCACGGATCGCCTGCAGCGTGCCGGCGGTGAGAGAGACGGAGATCCCGCTGCTGGGGCCGTCACCGGGAGGGAAATCAGCGTCGTCGACCATGACCCCATTATAGCATTGGAAATGCTATAAGTCCTTCGCCGCCGGACCGCGATCTGGGCTCATGCCATCGTCCGTGCGATATCTCGTGTCCAGCTCCTGTGTCTAGGAGCTCCGTTAGTCAAAGAGCGTACGACCCCAATAATCGCCCGCATCCCGAACGCCAGGTGGACCGCGAACAGCCCGCTAGAAACGTGCTTGATGTATTCGTTCAGCGGGTCGTTCTTGGCCAGCTTCAGCTGCACGGGCACGGACTGCTGATGCCGGGCTGGTGGAGCCTGAGCACGTTGTCGTGCTCAGCTCGCCCGCGGCCGGGGCTGTGGCGGCGGCATGGCTGACCGGCGACGACGCCCGGCGCCAGGCCCTTGAGGAGGCGGTGCCGGCGGTGCGGGGCCCGGCGGAGCCGACCGTGCTCAGGCGCAGTTCGGTGCACTGCGGCCGGTCGGTGAGCCGGGGCGGTCGGTGCGGGACGTCGTCCGTACGCAGCCGTGGGAGCGCGCGAGGGCAGCGCTCTACGCCGAGCTCGGGCCGACCGGTTGGGCGGCGCTCTGGGATCAGACGGGCGAACCGCTGTGGCCGCAGGTCGACCAGTTGGTCACCGCCATCCGCCGAGGGCTGGCCGACCTCGGTGGCGAGGCGCTGCGGCAGGTCACGTTGGACGCCGTGCTCGGGCAGCACGACGCCCCGTGGTTGTCGGCGTTCGACGGCCTGGACGGGCTGAAGCGGGTGGCCGAGTGCGCGGGCTGGTGGTGGCCGTACGAGCGGATGGCGATCATCACGGAGCGGCCTGTCGAGCTGCACCTCGACGAGCTCGCACGACTGCATCGCGCGGACGGGCCTGCCATGTCCTACTCCGATGGCTTCGCCCTGCACGCCTGGCACGGCATGCCCGTCCCCGCCGAGTTCGGGGCGTCGATGGGCGATCTCACGCCCGAGCGGATCCGCAACGAGGACAACGCCGAGCTGCGCCGCGTGATGCTGGAGCGCTTCGGTTACGACCGCTATCTTGCCGAGTCCGGCGACGGCACCAGCCGCACCTACTTCCTGCGGGTGCCGCCGTGGGTGCAGCGGGCGCGCGAGGGGGTCGCGTGGACGTTCGGCATCACGGAGGAGGACTACCGGCCCGAGCGCGAGACCTGACCGGGGAGAATTCCGCGGCGCCGACTCGGCCGGACGGCAGGGTCGCACACGCCAATGGAAAATCTCTGTAACTGCCATCCAATGCGGCGTCGAGGTGGAAAGCCGCAAAGTCGGCGGACACCCCGGTGGAGCCACGGCCCTCCGGGCCGGTCCAGGTGTGGGATGGGAGGTGGCGGCCTCCGCCGGGAAGGCTGAACCGCAGGCCAAGCGGCAGCCTCGCTCGGGGGCGGCTGGGCTGCAGGCCATGCGGCAGCCGCCCCTCGGGACGACTGGACTGCAGACAATGCGGTAGTCCTCGGGGCCTAAGCCGCAGTCGACGCCGGGCGGGTGATGTGTGCCGAGCGGGTGATGGATGTGGTCCGCGCCAGGGCGGCGGTCTCTACGGGCAGGATGCGGGCAAAGACGTTCAAGCAGGTTTGAACCGAGTTTGGAGAAGCCCGGCGCAGGCTTCGCACCATGAAACCTCCCAAGAAACGCACCGCGTTCTTATCCCGCATCCTCCGTTCGATGCTGGCGGTGCCCGTCGTCGCCCTGAGTGTGGTCGCGGTCTCCGCGACGCAGGCGTCGGCGGTGTCCCGCCCGGCCATCGTCTCCGTGGCGCAGGACCAGCTCGGCAACTCCACGCGCAATCACGAATCCCCGATGGGCAGCGGCTGCAACTACTACACCGGGTACTTCCGCAGTTGGAAGCCCGCCGACGGCTGCCCGAGCAGTGACGGCGTCCGGTGGCGCAACAGCGACTGGTGCGCCGACTTCGCCAAGTACGTCTGGCAGCGGGCCGGCGTTCCGTATGCCGATGTGCCCGAGGGCAGCGGAGGCGTCCTCACGGGATGGGCGTCGTCGTTCAAGGACTACGGCGTCGAGCACGGAACGTGGCACACCCTCGCCAGCGGCTACTCACCCCAGCCCGGTGACGCCATCGTCTTCGACTGGGACCAGAGCGGCGACATCGATCACGTCGGCATCGTGACCTCGGCGAACGCGAGCACCGTCTACACGATCGAGGGCAACAGCGACGACCGCACCCAGAGCAACTCCTACTCGAGGTGTGTCAGAGAAAATGCACCAGATCGGGTCTTAAATACCCATCAGTCGCGGGAGGGGTTATAGGGGATCCTGGCGTAGTTCTCGCCGGGCTGCAACCCGGGCCTCGTGTGCGTCCTTCAGC
>NZ_JBQQBQ010000131.1:0-10357 GCF_052245915.1 Nonomuraea sp. 10N515B | reverse complement strand
TTCACCCGGAAGGTGCGTCCGTTCTGTGCGATGTTCATGATCTCAGCAGTCAGATCATCGCAGGTCGGAGGCACCTTCTTTTAGTTATCGATCTTCAGAACGAAATACCGGCTGAATAGCCGAGGCTAGTCCAAGGTATGCCTCGCTGGTCTCTCGGGAGAGACGTTCAAGATCCATCTCTGAGTCCTCCTCGAGGTGGGGGTCGAAGGGGATGCTGACGACAGCTCGGCATAGGTTGTCAAAGTGGTTCCGGAGAGCATCGACATCTACGTTGGAAGAGCTCTTGGCTCGGGTGCACGACAAAACTACGGTGGCCGAACGGGCTAGACGCTCATGGCCATGCGCCTGAAGCCAATCCAGCGTTGCCTCAGCAGATCGCGCAGCCGCTACCGAAGGGATGGTCACGAGCACGACCTGGTCGGCGAGCTCCAGCGTGGCCGACATGGCGGAGTGAAGGAGCCCCGTCCCGCAGTCGGTGATGCAGATCGAATAGAACTGCTCCAGCAGGCAGGCAATAGTCCGGTAATCACCCGCACTGAAGGACTCCGATACAGCCGGATCCTGAGCAGAAGCGAGGATCTCCAGCCGGCTCGACACCGACTGAGAGGTGAAGGCCCGGACGTCGGCGTAGCGCGGACTCTCCATCCGGAGCAGCTCGGTCAGCAGGTCTCGCACATTGGCCGGCGTCTCCAGCCGCACCCGATCAGACAGCGTGCCGCGGTCTGGGTTGGCGTCGACCGCGATGACTCGATCTCCACGGATCGCCGCAAGCATGGAGCCCAGCCCCACCGCAGTGGTGGTCTTCCCAACGCCGCCCTTGAGGCTGAGCACGGCCACCCTGTGATGCCCGCCGGCCACCGGGGTTCGAGCTCGGCCGACCAACTCCCTGCGACGCAGCTCATCGGAGGACTCACCAGGATGGATGAGCCCGCCGGTTGTCTTGTAGACCGCGCGTCTCCATCCTCCGCTCGGCGGTCGTCGTTTCGTTCGCAGGAGGAGCTCCGGTGTCAGGTGATCTCGCCTAGGAACCGGAACAGTGTCACCAAGGTTTCCGGTGTCGTGGACCACGGCGACCTCCTCTGATTACGGAACGTGTTGACCGCAAGCAGGAAGTACCTCGACCTTCTCGCAGCTAAACCACAACTCTGGTCCTTCTCTGAGCGTGTTCTGATTACTTTCCGGAGAAAGACCTGTTCAGAGGCTTGATATTTGGATTGCCCCATGCGTACGCTACGCTCCGCGATCAAGTCAGTGCATGGAGTCAAAATGCGGGTGTTTGTGACCATTAGTCCAGACGTCGCGCGCTTCCCACGCGCAGCCGCCGCCCTGACGGCGGCCCTCGCGCTCATGGGGTGCCAGGAAAGTCAGAGCTCCGTCCTGCCCCCTCGACCCACAGCGCCGACGGTATCCGCAGAGGCCAGCAGCCCCGAGCCCTCACGCACTCTTCCCCACGACCAGGTTGTGGAGACCTACATCGAGTACTGGAAGGTACTCACCGAAGCCGGCCGGTCATCCCCCTCACGAGCGCGGAAGCTGCTCAAGCCGTACGCCAAGGGCGCCTACTTGGACCACCTCGTCAAAGGCGTCGAGCAGATGGTCGCCCAGGGCCGCGAACCATACGGCCAGATGATCCCGCGAGTGAAGCAGGTCAAGGTCGGCGGGAAGTACGCCGAAGTAGTGGACTGCCAGGACATGTCACAAGCCGCAATGGCAGACCGGCGCACGCACCAAGTGATCCCCGAAACGACCAAGGGCAACTCGACGGCCGACATCATCGCCATGCTCCAGCAGTCCTCGGACGGGCGGTGGCGGCTCACTGGATTGCGCATCAAGGGGGCCGCATGCACGCCGCCCTCGCCCTGAGCGTGATCGCCTGCCTGATCGCCGCTGACGACGAGAACGGCGCCTCACGCTGGGGAGACAGCTGGGTCGCCTTCGGCACACACGACGCGAGCCGGCCGGGCCAGTCCGGATCTGGATCTCACGGAGGCGGAGGCGGGCTCACCAACTGCCACACCATCCCTGGCGCCAACGGGATCACCTACATCCAGTGCGACGCTGGACCCAGAGGGCAGCAGAACCTCTTCGAGGGCATCGCGCCAGGGGAGCCGGGAGCGCCCGTCGTCACTCCTGAAATGCTGCTGGAGCAGGCACTCAAGCAGCTGACCCCGCCCGCGCCGATGACCGTGACAGCCCCACCTCGTGACCGCGAGGGCTACACCGGCTTGAAGCACTACTTCTGGGCCGAACGAGAGCAGTGGCGCCCGATCAGTGCCCGCGCGACAGCAGGTCCCGTCTGGGCGGAGGTTGCGGCCAACCCGACCACGCTGGTCTTCAGCCCCGGATCGGGCCAGAAGACGATCTCATGCAAAGGGCCTGGTCTGCCGTACGACCATTCGAGATCGCCGGACGCCCAGAAGAGCAAGTGCTGGCACCGGTTCACGAGGTCGAGCGCAAAGCTCCCCGGCTCCCAGTACACGGTGACCGTCTCCATCGTGTGGACGGCGAGCTGGGTCGGGTCCGGCGGTGCAGGCGGCCCGCTCCCGCCGATCACGACCTCAGCGACCTTCCCGCTGCGCATCGCCGAAGGTCAGGCGTTGATCCAGAGGAGCACCTGAATGGTCCGCGACACCATGCCCGCGCCACCGGTCCAGATCCCGAAACTGCCTCCGCAACCCCGGCAGCGACGGCGAGGGCTGCTGCTCTTCGGCGTGCTCGTGGTCGCAGGCGGAGGGGTGCTGGCCTTCCACACGGTCAATGGGCTGAGCGATCGAACGCAGGTAGTGGTGATGGCGCAGGATGTCCCAGTGGGCCAGGCGATAACCACCAACGACGTGACCACGACGATGGTGGGCGCTGAGGACCTCGTCGCCACGGTCCCTGGGCGGGAACTCGGCCGGATCGTCGGCATGAGAGCCGCGGCCGATCTCATGAGCGGGATGCTCGTGCAGAGCCGCCTGGTCACTGACCAGTTCGCACCAATCGGAGACCAGCAACTTGTCCCGCTAGCCCTGAAGCCGAGTCGCCTCCCTGCTCGCGGGCTGAAGCCAGGCGACCCGGTGCTCGTAGTTTTCACGCCCGACGTCCAGACGGTACCGGTCACGAAGGCGCCGAAGATCGAAGGCATCGTAGACCAGGCCAAGGGCCCGGATACCGATGGGCTGGTTGTCGTCGACCTGATCGTGAAGAACACCGACGGCGCCGCCCTCGCCGCACTGGCTGCAGAAGGCCGCGTTGCCCTGGTGCTCAACCCGCGGAGGCCATGAGTGGCGATCTATACCCTCATGAGCCCCGGCAGCGCACCTGGTGTGACCACCACGGCCCTTGCCGTGAGCTACGTCTGGGAAGGCCGGGCGCTGCTGGCCGAGTGTGACCCCAAAGGCGGCAACGTTCTGCAGGGATTCCTGACCGGGCAGCTGGAGGGCCACCACGGCGGACTGCTCGAACTCGCGCTGGCCATCGCCCACAACCCCAATCCCGCTGTGCTCTGGGAGCATGTGGTCTCGCTCGACCAGGGGGTGCGCGAGTGGCTGCTCCTCCCCGGCCTGAAGGACCCAAGGCACAACGCTCAGCTCGACGGCGCATGGGACGCCATCGCCGATGTCCTCGCCACCGCCACCGACGGCGCAGTGGACGTGATCCTCGACCTGGGGCAGATCGGCCGCCCGGACACACCCATGCGCCTGATCGCCGCCTCAGACCTCGTGGTCATGCTCCTCCGGCCGACACTCAGGCAAGTCGCCGAAGCACGCCCACGTCTTGACGCGCTCGGGCGCTATATCGGCACCAGCGTCCCGGTTGCACTGGGGCTGGTCGGCAAGGGTGACTACTCCGCCAAGCAGATCAGCGAGACCCTCTTTGGACTGCCCGTTCTCGCCGAGATCCCACACGACCCGAAGTCAGCGGCGGTCCTCTCGGACGGCAAACGCACCCGGCGATCCATTCGCAGGGCATCGCTGATGCGCGGCGCCGCCCACCTGGGGCTCGCCATGCGCCAGCACCTCGTCGACCTCCCTGAGCCCGAGGCGGTGGCGGGATGACGAACAGTTGGCCGCCACCTGCGGCACCCGAGTTCGAGCCGCTCCTGAGCGCTACTCAACCCTCCGCTGACCTGGACGATGCAGCCTTCCGCGAAGCAGTCCTCAGCATCACCGCGTCCGTCGCCGACGATCTCAAGGACACCGAGGATCGGGAGGCGGCACGCCAGGTGATCCAGGCCCGAGTGCAACGATGGGCGCAGGGGCAACTCAGCAGCGGAGACCCGATCAGCTTCGCCACCCAGAGGCGCCTGGTGAATGCCGTCATCGATGAGCGCTTCGAGCTCGGCGTGCTCACGCCGTACATCAAGGACGTCCGGGTGGAGAGCATCGACCTCAACGGCTGCGACGAGGTGTGGATCACCTACAACGACGGCACCTGCGAGCGCGGACCCGCCGTGGCCGGCAGCGACGACGACCTCATCAAGATGATCCAGATGTGGGCGATCCACAAGAGCTACAACCCGCGAGAGTTCTCGGCCGCCAATCCCCTGCTCAACACGGCGCTCAAGCCCGGGGATGGAGACGACGGCGTCGGCGTACGGCTCAGCGCCACCATGGCCGTCACCACGAGGCCCTGCGCGAGCATCCGTTGCCACCGCCTGGTCGACGTCACCCTGGACGACCTGCTTAGGCTCGGCACGATCAACCGCAGCCTGCACGCCTTCCTGAAGGCGGCGGTTCTGGCCCGTCTCAACATCGTCATCACCGGCGGGACCGCGGCCGGCAAGACCACCCTGCTCCGTGCACTCGCCTCGGTGATCGACCCCGAAGAACGCCTGGCCACGCTGGAGACCGACTACGAACTCTTCCTGGACAAGCTCAAGCACCGCCACCAGAACGTGATCGCCTTCCAGGTACGGCAGGCGAACTCGGAAGGCGCCGGTGCCGTCGGGCTCAACGACCTGATCCCCCACTCGCTCCGCAAGAACATCAAGCGCATCATCGTCGGCGAGGTTCGAGCCGACGAGATCGTCCCGATGTTCGAGGCCATGAACACCGGCCATCCCGGTTCCATGTGCACGATCCATGCCGACGGCACCGAGGAGATCTTCAACCGCATCGTCATGCTCTGGACCCGCGGCGTCGGCGCCCAGACCCCACCGGCGGTCATCCATCTCAACACCGGTGAGACCATCGACCTCGTCATTCACCTGCGCATGGATCCGGAGACCAACACCCGCTTCGTCTCGGAGGTCCTTGAGGTGATGCCACCGGCCGACAGCGAGCTCCCGAGCCGCAACCACCTCTACCGAGCCACTGGCCCGGGCGGGCGAGCGATGCCGGACATCACCCCTCAGTGCCTGCCCAAGCTCAAGGCCGTGGGCTTCGACCCAGCGCTCCTCGATCCCATGGCCGCGATGTGGGAGGTCCGGTGAGCACCACTGTCTTGCTGGCCGGACTCAGCGCCGCCATGCTCCTGAGCGGCGTCATGCTCATCATCGGCGGCCTGATCAAACGACCTGCCGATGAGCCGATCAGGCCGCCCTCTCGGTGGGCCTCGGTGAAGGTCGGCCTGATCCGTCACCACCGGCTGATCGCACTGGCTCTCATCGTCTCGGTCGTGGTCTTCGGCCTGACCGGCTGGCCCGTCGCAGGCTTCACCGCGGCGATAGCCGTACTCACCCTGCCTCGGGTCGTGACCGGACGAGCGGCCACCGAGCGCATCCGCAAGCTGGAAGCCCTGGAGCTGTGGACTCGACGCCTAGCGGACCTCCTCGTTGCCGGCCGCGCCCTTGAGCAGGCTCTTGAACACAGCGCAGCTCGAAACGTCCCACCCGCGATCACCGAGCCTGTGGCGGCACTGGCGCGGCGGCTGAAGATCACGCGCATGCCCACCGAGGAGGCCCTCCGTCGATTCGCCGACGAGCTGAATGACCCCGTCGGCGATCGCATCGCTGCAGCTCTCATCCTGGTCGCTCGGCGCCGCGGAAGAGGCGCGAGCGCCGTCCTCAACCGGCTCGCCGAGCTGGTGGCCAAGGATGTCTCCGACCGGCGAGAAGTCGAAGCCGCACGTGCTGAGCACCGCACCACGGTCCGCTGGATCATCGGCATCTTCGTCGCGTTCACCGGCGTCGCCGTCTTCCAGCAGTCCTACGTCGCGCCCTTCAGCACACCGATCGGCCAAATCGTGCTGGCAGTCGTAGCGGCCTTCTACGGGGTAGCCCTCTGGTGGCTGCACCGACTTGGCACCTCGGCTCCCGGCCATCGCTTCCTCACCGACTCCGGGAGGAAGGCATGAGCACGCTGGCCGTCATCTCCGGCGTCGTAGTCGGCCTCGGGCTGATGATCGTGGTGGCGGAGTTGATCCCAGGCCCTCCACGCCTGGATGCCGCCTTGGCCCGCCTCGACGGCACCCGCGTCCCCGGCCGGATCGGGTGGTTCACGGCACGGCTGAGCCGCCTCCCGATCCCCCGCGACGACCTGGCCCTTCTCGGCATCAGCGTCGAGCGCTTCACCTTCCAGAGGGTCGCGTTCCTGCTGTTGGGACTCTTCCTGCCCTTTCCGCTGAGCCTCCTGTGCTCAGCAGTCGGGCTGCCGTTGCCTTGGGCTATCCCCACCGGCGTCGGCGTCCTGCTCGGCGCCATGTTCGCGTTGATCCCTGACTACGCCGCCCGCAGCCAGGCACGCGAGCGCCGCCAGGAATTCCGCGCCGCGCTGGCGACCTACCTGGACATGGTCGCCCTGGAGCGGGCAGCGGGTGCCGGTCCGCCGCAGGCTCTCCAAGCCCCTGCCGACGTGGGCTCGGGCTGGGTGTTCGGCCAGCTCGCCCAGGTGCTGGAACACGCCAAGCGGGCCGGTGAGCAGCCGTGGCGTGGTCTCGCGGAGCTCGGGAAGCGCGTTGGCATCGCCGAGCTCACCGAACTCGCCGACATCGCTGAGGACGCGGGCTCGGAGGGAACCCAGGTCTTGGCAACGTTGCTGGCGAAGGCCCAGTCCATGCGCACCGCAGCGCTCACCGATGCCCGCGCTCGCGCCAACAGCCGCACCAGCGAGATGCCCATCGCCATCGGCATCTCGGTCTTCGGCTTCCTGGTGCTCGTCTGCTTCCCCGCTGTCTACCGGATCATGAGTTGAGGTGCCCATGAACTACTGGCTCGCACTCCTGCGCGACCGACTCGACCGAGCCCGCGAGGCTCGCGAGAAGGGCGCGATGTCCGCCGAAGCGATGATCATCATCGCGGCGCTTGCCCTGGTCGCGCTCACGGTCATGGGCATCGTTACCGCGAAGATCATCGAGAAGGCGAACTCGATCAGCCTGTGAAGCGCGCCGACCGCGGGATCGTCAGCGCGGAGGTGGTCATCGCGCTGCCCGTCGTCATGCTCACGATCCTCGCCTGCATGCAGTTGTGCCTGCTGTTCTTCGCCCAGTCCGTCGCCCTCGCCGCAGCACAACAAGGCGTGCGCGCGGCCCGGGCCGACGGAGCATCTCGTACGGCTGGCGCCGGCGTCGCTCAGCGCTACGCCGTACAGACAGCCGGCGGGTTCCTCCACTCGATCAGCGCCTCCAACGGAGGAGATGCGACCACGATCAGAGTGACGGTCCGGGGCCAGTCGCTGTCCCTTGTGCCCTTCTTGCCATCCATCCAGATCTCGGAAGAAGCCGCCGGAGCTGTCGAACGGTTCACGACCCCATGAACGATCGCGGAAGTGCCACGGTGGAGGCGATGCTCGCCATCACGGCGATCGTGCTCGTGATTCTCCTGGGCGTGGCCGGTGGACGAATCACCGTCGCCTCAGCGGCCGTGGAAGCCGCCGCGAGAGATGCGGCCCGGCAGGCCTCGATCGCCCGCACCGCGTCGGAAGCCCAGGCGAACGCCCAGGCCAGCGCGCAGGACTCGCTCAGCAGCAGAGGCGTGAGCTGCACTTCAGTAAGCGTCCAGGTCAGCACGGCTGGATTCAGCCGCCCGGTTGGCAGTCCAGCCATCGTGTCCGCCACTGTCTCCTGCACAGTTCCTCTTGGTGACGTCGCTTTCCCTGGATTGCCTGGCAGCGTGCACCGCACAGCGAGCTTCACCAGCCCGCTCGACCCCTACCGCGGAAGGGAGTCGTAGTGAGGAGTGACCGAGGCTCGATCACGCCCTACGCGATCATCTTCATCACCGTCCTGCTCCTCTTCATCGGTCTGTCGGTGGACGTGGGCGCCAAGCTCCGAGCGGGTTGGGAGGCAGTCGGCGTCGCCGAAGAGGCTGCCCGCGCTGGAGCCGGCCAACTCGATCGCGCCGCCGTCTACCGGGGTGCCGCGGCCACGATCGATCGAGGTACGGCCGTAAGGGCAGCACAGGCCTATCTCTCTTCCAGCGGCCATAGCGGCTCAGTGGGTATCGCGTGCCCGCAGTCCATCCGTGTCAGCGTCACGGTGACCAAGCCCACCTGGTTGCTCTCCCTGGTTGGACTCTCCTCGGTCTCCATGACGGCCACGGCGACCGCGAACCTGGTCACCGGAGTCGAAGGGCCCGGCCGGTGAGGCTCCTCAGGGCCGTGGGTGCCCTGATCGCACTCGTGGCCATCACGGTGGGCTTCCCCTGGCTCATGCTCTCGACGATCGGCTCACCCCTCCCCGACCGCCTTCCTCAGTTCCGCGATGTCATCGACCAGTTGACCGCCCGCGATGACGGGACGCTGTTCATCTGGGCGTTGGAGCTGATTGCGTGGGGCGCCTGGGCGTTGTTCTCGCTGTCCGTAGCGTTGGAGCTCGTCTCCAGATCCCGCGGACTGCGTGCTGCTCCTCGGGTCCGAGGCCTCAGCGGGTTCCAGCGGCTCGCCACCTACCTGGTCACCGCGGCGACGCTGGCCGTAGGCGTACCGGTCACCGCATCCGCCGAGTCTCCATCACCGCCGGTCGTGGCCATGGCGCCGCATCACCCGCTGGGTGATGCACCCAAGGAGCGCGTCTATCGGGTACGGCAGGGCGACACCTTGTGGAAGATCGCTGACAAGAAGCTGGGCAACCCCCGGCGGTGGCCGAAGATCTGGAAGCTCAATGCTCGCTCCGCACAGCCAGATGGACGGCAATTCACCGATCCCGACCTGATCCACCCAGGATGGAAGCTCCGCCTGCCTATCAAGAAGCCCCCTGCCAAGTCCGTGCAGGAGCGCCCGCGAGTTGTCGAACCCCCTCCGACAATGCGCCCTACTCAAGAGCAACCCGCCGCCGACGTCATCGAGCTTCCTTCGGGCTCGATGGTGGCACTGGCCTACGCCGCTGGCGTCAGCACCGCCTTCGTCGCGAACCGCCTGCTCCACCGTCGTCGACGGACCCTTCCCGCACCTTCGGACCCAGTGACCATCCTTCCCGAACCCGAGCCTGAACCGGCCGTCCACGAGCTTCGACGAGCCTTCCGCCAGTCCTTCGCCGAACGAGAAGCGGAGTCTCCTCAGGAAGAGATGCTTCTGCGTGAGGCGTACTCGATCGACGTCCCGCAGCAGACCGCGATCGGCCGACGCGATGACGGCTCGTTGGTCGAGATCGACCTGTCCGGGCCTGGACTCGGGCTCTGCGGCGAAGGGGCGGATGATGCTCTCCGCTACCTGATCGTGGACTGCCTCCGCCAGGCGAGCGACTTCCGCGCCGAGATCATCATCAGCAAGGACCCCGCCAAGGCACTGCTGACGGAGCTCCCGGCGCTTCCTGGGTTGGTGGTGACAGCGACACAGGAGGAAGCGCTCAAGCGCTTCAACGACACCCACTTCACCCGTCGCCGGATGATGCTCGAGAGGGAGGCATCCACCATCGACGAGCTCCGGGAACGCGATCCTGGAGAGCCCCTGCCTGCCGTACTCCTCGTGACCGACCTCAACGACGAGGTCTATGAATGGATCACGGCACCGCTGCTGTCAGGCAAGCACACAGGTGTGGGCGCCCTCATCCAGGGCGAATGGCACGGTGGGACGACGTGCGTCCTCGATGAAGAGCACCGCATCACGCACGCTGAGGGGCGTCTGGCCGATGTACTCGAGGCAGCGCAGCTCTTCCACATCACTCAAGAAGAGGCCGCTGCCGCGCTGAGAGCGCTCGCTCCGCCGCCGGATCCAGCTTCTTCATCGCCGGTGCCAGTGAGCAACGCCTGGCACGGGCCTGAGCTCGTCCGGCTCTCAATCCTGGGGCCACCGACCGTTCTGGTCCGGGATCAACCACAACCCTTGGAACTGAGCTGGCTCCAGGTCAGCCTGCTGGTCTACCTGGCTCTCCACCCGAGGTGTGTCAGAGAAAATGCACCAGATCGGGTCTTAAATACCCATCAGTCGCGGGAGGGGTTATAGGGGATCCTGGCGTAGTTCTCGCCGGGCTGCAACCCGGGCCTCGTGCGCGTCCTTCA